>JBLHWY010000134.1:0-17572 GCA_047629195.1 Candidatus Azotimanducaceae bacterium | reverse complement strand
TCAGCAATAGCATCTGCGACAAACCCATATTGCCCTGTTGCTTCATACAATTGGGCACATAAGCCAGCGGCAGACGCAGCGTCGTCCCCGTAACCAATCCAACCACTTTGCGGTGCGGCAGAACCATGCCCCGTAAGTTGTATCCAAGTTAACCCGGGATAGTTAGCGACATACTCACTTGGGTTTATCCCGAGTTGTAATAATGCTCTGGGACGAGAAGATTCAATGACAATATCAGCAGAAGCCAATAGCAATTGCAAATCCTTCAAACCTTGCTGAGTAGATAAATCCAGTGCTAAGGACAGCTTTGATTGATTCAGCAGGCCATAAAAATGCGAATTGCCTGCACGCGCGCCATCTGGCCGAGCAGCACTCTCAACTTTTATGACATCAGCCCCCAACCGTTGTAATAAATGCGTGCACAGGGGCCCCGCCCACAACGCCGACAGATCAACCACCCTGGGCGGCTTAACGACCTTATTGATAAGACGTGTTCCGCTCGCTAGATGCTGCAAAAAGCTTGATGGTTTAACGGGCATGCCGTCCGCTGAAGAGACGGCTAAGCCAAGGTCATGTGCTCGATCTAGTAGGTAAGAGGAACTCTTTAGCGCCACTTCGCCTTCAAGAAAGGACCAATTGCGCTCTGAGCTAACTTCATCGACGAAGATCCCTTCGAGCCAAGCACTAACAAGCTGCCAGTCGTCGTCTCTAGGCAAATTCACTGCAACTAAGCCATCACTTGCTTTCAGTAACCGACAAGTGCCAGCCGCAGTTTTATCCGTGCCAAAGCGATATTGATTGATTAACGCACGCTCAAGCAATAGGTCTGCCCCTCGCACACCGGGCAACAAATTTTGCCCGCTGACCTGACGAAGTTGTTCCAACGCAAAATCAGCCCTATTCGAAAGCGGTACAGTCATTTTGCCTCGTACTATTCAATAATCAACCTTTCACTCATGGCGCTTTAATGGGGCCTCCTACTATAGGAAAAGGGCCTTTATCTCTCTACGAATTAGCTTGCCCATATCGTTGTAAGGCAGTGCGGGTTCAATCAATATTTGCTCCGGCACTCGGGAAGAACGCAATTTTTCGCGTACCATTGTCTGCAATTCAGAGATATGTACATCAGCACCAGATTTAAGTACAACAACCGCAACGACTGCTTCACCCCACTCGTCTGATGGAATGCCCAGCACCATTGCATCGGTTACATTCTCATGGTCCATCAAGACCTCTTCAATTTCACCTGGAGAAATGTTTTCACCGCCTCTAACAATAACATCATCAGCTCGTCCAGATAAGAAAAGATAGCCCTCTTCATCCAAAAACCCAGCATCACGGGTAGGAAACCATCCATCTCCATCCTTGGCATCTCTTTCAATATATTCACCAGAGACCTGAGGTCCGCGGACATATATCTCGCCTGACTGGTTATGCCCCAGCACGGTTCCTTCATCATTCCGGATTTCTATCTCAACGCTTGGCAATGGTTTTCCAACCGAACCCAAGCGCCGATGAATTTCCGAGTCGTCACTATTATTGGCAACCCGATGATCTTCAGGGCCAAGAACTGCGATGGTAGAACTGGTTTCAGTCAGTCCGTAAGCATTGGTAAAGTTGACGTGGGGAAAAGCTATTATGGCAAGCTTTATGATATTAATCGGCATCTTACCGCCGCCATAGGCAACAGAGTTCAAGCTACCTAATGCCGGCTTGATCTCCAAACCTTCAATATGTTCCATCACCCGCGAGAGCATAGTAGGTACGACAAATGCATTACTAATAGACTGACTCTCGCAAAGCGCTAACCAGGCATCGGGTGAAAAATTAGGCAGTTGCACCACCCTTCGGCCAGCATAGAATGAACTTAGTACCGCCGAGATACCGGCGATGTGATACGGTGGAACAGTAACTAAATTTGCCTCATCCTCAGCAGCACCCATAAACTCGACGCTGCCCAGAATATAGGAAACCAGATTCTCGTGTCTCAGGATAGCGGCCTTTGGCTGCCCTGTGGTGCCACTAGTAAATAATTGCACAGCAATAGCGTCGCCACCATCAGATGCTTCTACCTCTGTATTTTCCCCAGCAAGCGTTGAATCAAGGAATGCTTCGGTAGATTGAATTATTTGGATATCCTGACCGCCCAATTGCTCTCTTTGCTCATCGTTCGTAATGAGATATACCGGCGCGACCCTCTCAAGTAACTTCTGAAGCTCAGACGAAGACAGTCGGTAGTTTAGTGGCACATAGGGGACACCTGCGATACCTGCGCCAAATAGGGCAATTGGAATAGCGGGACTACTAGTATCAAGCACAGAGACATACTTACAACCACTATCAGTGAAAATTTTTGCGGCGTTCTGAGCAGCTGAGTAAAGTTCGCTATAGCTGTAGTGCTTACCTGCAGAGGTCAGCGCAATCCTTTCAGGGAAAGTTTCAGCGGCCATCTGTAACAACATTGCAATATTCATAGATTAATCTGACGAAGGAAGAGATTTGGCGGATTTTTCAACTAGTAATGCGTCCCCTACCGACAAGGAGCCGGTTCCAGGTTTGACACACAACAGTTCCATGGTGTCATTAGCGTCAACATAACGCTTGCCGACCAGACTACCCGCTGCAAACGCGTTGTTCATCGTCCCTTTTTCTGGTGACTCAGACTTCGCGTCGATCATGATTTCGCCACCACAGGATATCTCAGCCTCACCACTATATTTAATCACCATAGCCTCAGTGTCGCAGACAATGCTTTTCAGTCTTGCGCCCGGTTTTACTAAACTCATTCCGTACTCCTTATAATTTATTTCTTATTAGCAGTGACAATACCAAGATTGGTCATAATATCAATTCCAACCAAGACAACAATTCGCGCCCATGCCCACAGCTGGAAAGATTCTTAGAATCTTTCGGCAAACTTAAAGTAGCCTGAAGCCATTTTTAAGAGCAAAGCCAGTATGAAGCCACTACGGGGATTGAAGGTTTTGGACATGACGCATGTGTTGGCCGGCCCTTACTGTACTTACAAGCTGGGCATGCTGGGCGCGGAAGTGACAAAAGTAGAAGCGTTAACAGGTGATATGGTCAGATCCAGGGGTCCTCGCTCGCTATCGGCTGGACTTATAAGAACGTAAAAGTCGAGAATCGGAAAGTAGTCTACGCCTCAATTTCCGCTTTTGGCCAGAATGGTCCAAAAGGCGACCGGGCAGGGTTCGATGACGTCATACAATCAACCAGCGGCTTTATGTCGACAATCGTCCGCGGCGATGGTCCCATTAGAACCGGAGGCCCAGTACTGGATTACGCAATAGGAATGCATGCAACTGCCGCCGTTCTTGCGGCAGTTCTAATGCAACAACAAACCGGAGAACCTCAACACGTCGATATTGCCATGCAGGACGTCACAATGTTGTTGATGAATAGACATACCCACATTACAGCAACAACTGGAACCCCGCCCCAACCCGGAAGCAATCGAGATGCAGCGATGGGACTTGCTGCGCAGGTAAGTTGGAGCGACCGAGAATTTAGCCAACGCAATGATGAATTGGAGCAACTAGTAGAGGCCAGGTTAATGGAAAAACCTTCACAGGCTTGGGATGAAATATTTCAGCGCGAGGGAGTTGTCGCCGGCGCAGTAAGGAGTATGAAAGAGGTATTAGAAACGGGGCAACCTGAAGCGCGACGCCTACTCTCGAAAAGATAATCCAGTGTTGGCGGGCAACAAATCACTTCCGCTGGATATAGGATCAACGACCAAGTTTTGAAGCAGGCCGATGTTATAAGAAATTCTCACTGTCGACAGTCAACAACCTTAGCCGATAGCAATCAGTTGTTCATAAAGTGTTGGGTCAGTTGCGCCTTCAGTCCCGATCACCAGTATCTTACTTCCCGAATCGAGCCCTAGCGCCCGCGAATGAACCTCGCAGAATCGAGCCGCAATCAATGCTGCCAAACCTGCTACAGCCGACTCTCCTGCCTCAATTTCAGGATCACCGAAGCAGCCCCGCGCTAACAATTTCATCGTTTGCGGTACCGAAGCTTCGTTAACTGTGAGGAAGTCATTAGCGCCCTGCGCTAGTAATTCCCAGGCGCTAAGTGAAACTTCGCCGCAGGCCAAGCCGGCCATAAGTGTAGACAGCTCCCCATCGACAATTATCGGCTTTCCGTTTTGTGCGCTTTGTTGTAGACAATTAGCCTGCTCCGGCTCGACAACGATAAACCTCGGTCGCCGTGCTCCCCATATATCCCAAAAGTAACCACACACCATAGCGGCAAGCCCGCCAACGCCCGCCTGAACAAACACATGCGTAGGAATATCGTTTTCAAGCTGGTCAACAATCTCAGCAAGCATCACGGTATAACCCATAGTGACATCTCGCGGGATATCAACGTAACCTGGGTAGCTCGTATCTGAAATGACAGTTCGCCCATGTAGTTCCGCATCGAATGCTGCCTGACGCACGGAATCATCATAATTTCCTTCAACGCGCACAATTGTTGCACCTAACGCCTCCATCGCGTGAGCCCTGCCGGCAGACACCTCCCTATGAACATAGATTACGCTGGCGCAACCGAACAAGCTGCAACCCCACGCAACCGAACGCCCATGGTTACCATCAGTTGCACATGTCATCACGAGCTTGCTGACAAGGTTTCGATACCGGTGATCCAAGAGATCAGACAGCGAAGGTTCATCCCCTCTCTCATCAACAGATGCATCAACAATCACCTTCCGAATTTGTTTTGCTACGGCATATGCACCGCCCAGGGCTTTAAAACTCTTTAAACCAAAACGAGTGGACTCATCTTTGTACCAAAGTTTGCTGACATTTAATTCGGTCGCAATACCCGCCATTGAGTGTAGTCGTGTTTCAGCATAATCAGGCCAACGTCGAATTTCATCGTGTATATCGGGAGTCTCGCTTGAATCAACAATTCTCTTAAGTGCTGGAGGATAAACGCTCGAAGAATTGGCACTCGGATTACTGAATATTTGAATGTCACCTTGATCTAAAATTATTTGCATCATGCAGAAGTCAATGGGAGTGTGTCTACATTACCGCAATCAACATTCAACACACAATGCACTAAACACGTTGCAGTATCGTACTAGCCTGAGAGCATCAAATGCCCTCCAATGCTGTACTTTGCTCAAATGTTATTTATCAATTATAGTGAGTTAGCAGGCGACTTCCCCAGGCCTTTTCTACCGCCGATAGAAGCTACTATGTATCAGGGAACAATTTTAAAAAAACCAACAGCCCTCTCTAGAAACAGGCAAGGTCAATTAGACTCATGACGATCGACGATAAAACAATGCTACCTTTTTATAAGGCGCTCATCGAAAATACTCGAGACATCGTCACACTGCTGGATACAAATGGTCTGGTCCAATTTCAAAGTCCTTCAATTACGACCATCTTTGGCTATGACACTGCCGAACTCATTGGTACGTTGGTCTTCGACAGGGTACACGCTGAGGATAGAGAACGCGCCTTAAGTATCCTGTTAAAAATATTGGAAGGTGAAGAAGTTGCTCCTTTTATCGTTCGATTTCAGCACAAAAATGGCTCGTGGCGTTTTATCGAAGTCATCGCGTATTTTCTCGAGGACGAAATATCGGGCGTCATGTTGAACTCCCGAGACGTCACCGAATTTGAAGAAACCTCTCAAGCACGTCGTCTCATCGATGCTTCCTTCGAAGCCGCGTTTAACGCTAACAGTACAATCAATTCCATCACGGTTGTCGAATCGGGGGAATTCATCAACGTTAACAACAAATGGGTTTCGGCTTTAGGGTGGTCAAGAGATGAAGCGATAGGTAAAACTGCTTACGACTTGAACATCTGGGGAAGCAGTGAGAACAGAATCAACGCCATGACCAAGTTACAGCAAGACGGTAGATTAAGTGGCTATCGCGTTGAGTTAACAGCCAAATCAGGCGAGATTCGAACCGTGCTGCTTGATGCTGCTCACCTATTCCTACCCGTCGGAACAAGGCTATACATTTCTGCGCTAGATATTACGGAGATGGAAAGAACCGAAGAAAAACTACGGCAATCTCAACGACTCGATGCTATCGGTCACCTAACTGGCGGAATCGCTCACGATTTTAACAATTTATTGTCGGTCATTCTCGGCCATGTCGAAATAGCAGAAGGCAATCATCTTGAAAGCAGCCAAGTCGTAGAAGCTTTAGCGGCAATCAAGCGGGCTTCTGTCTCCGGTGCGAACTTAATTCAACAACTGCTCTCATTCTCAAGAAAGCAACGGCTTCACCCGACCTCTCTTCAACTAGGAGAACATCTCGAAGCAATGAAACCATTGCTACAAACAACAATAGCCAAAGACATCAAGCTTGAGATCGAAGCAGCGGATGATGACTGGTACTGTCATCTTGATCCGCTACAGCTAGATAGCGCGATACTAAATATGACGATTAACGCACGTGATGCTATGCCTGCAGGCGGCAGGCTAAAGTTTATCGTCCAATGCACAGTGCTAACTGGGCATGAAGCAACTCAGCACGAATTAGAAGCCGGTGACTATTTAAAATTGAGTCTGCAGGATACTGGCAGCGGAATGAGTGAAGCGACGAAAAAACATGCCTTCGACCCTTTCTACACAACAAAGCAAGACAGTGGCGGCAGTGGTTTAGGACTTAGTATGGTTTTTGGTTTCATCAATCAGTCCGGAGGAAAGATTTTTATTGAGCCTACTCGCGGAGGCTCAATAATTTCGATATTGCTACCTCGTGCATCAGCGCCGTCTCAGGGCAAGCCTGTTCTCGGTTACCAGGACTCAATTGTGCCACAGAACCAGAAAGCCCTACTGGTGGAAGACAATTCTGATGTCAGATTATTAGTTTCAATATTGCTTAAATCCCTGGGCTTTCATGTCACGGAAGTCGCCAGCGCATCTGAATCTGACGCGCTTGAACAACAAAAATTCGACCTTCTCGTTTGTGATGTCATGCTTCCAGGACCTCGAAAGGGCCCAGATATAGCTAGAAAGTTTTTAGAGCAGCAACCTGAACTTGCAGTTCTTTATATGTCAGGTTTTCAGCAAGGAATTTTGACAACTGAAGACCTTAAACCACCCTACGTATCATTTATCCAAAAGCCTTTCTCAAGGGATGAGTTTGCAGGTCAAATAAATAAACTATTGCAGTTGCCTTGATCATTTCAACTACCAATAGCGTAAACCCGAGCCTTTTATTTTAGAGGAAATTAACATGGCTGGAAGCTATCCAGAAAGAATAAAAGCACTCCCCATATACGATGGCCGATTTGATGCCCACAAGTTGACGGCTGAAGGCGCAGATGTACTCTTCGCGTCATACCCCGCCGGGACTGCTATACCCACCCATACTCATGACACAGATAATCATGGCATGATTACCAAAGGGGAGTTACAACTTACAATGGACGGTGTCACGACCGTCATAAAAAC
Source organism: Candidatus Azotimanducaceae bacterium (assembly GCA_047629195.1). Taxonomy (GTDB): domain Bacteria; phylum Pseudomonadota; class Gammaproteobacteria; order Pseudomonadales; family Azotimanducaceae; genus UBA4582. The sequence goes on along the minus strand of JBLHWY010000134.1, from coordinate 10,117 downwards.
GGGACAGTGGTACCACGTACCAGCCCAAACTGAACATGCCGCTAAATTCGATATAGAAACAGATGAAATAGAGTTCTGGTTCAAAACTGGCTAATGACTCACTTTGAATTTTACAAGACTAAACATCTCCATGGTTACTTCCCGACAACCTGTTGATTTTTTGCCCAGCAGATCTGAAAAGTCTTAGAAATTCACTCTGGCAGACATTTTCGAACGGAAACTAACTTTGACCCTATATCTCGCTATTTTATTATTCGCCTTTGCCGCCACCATCACGCCCGGTCCCAACAACATCATGATCATGACCTCAGGCTTGAATTATGGTTTTAGACGAAGCGTCCCACACCTTATGGGTATCTGCTTCGGGTTTCCTACCATGGTTATTATGGTGGGTATGGGACTTGGCTTAGTTTTCGAGCAATACCCTACCATCCACTACATTATTAAAATTCTCGGTATTATTTATCTAATATATCTCTCATGGCTGATCGCTTCTGCCCCCTTATCAACGCTAGAAGGAGATTCTGGCCACCCCCTGACGTTTATTGGCGCTGTACTCTTTCAGTGGGTCAACCCTAAAGCATGGGTCATGATCACGGGCGCGATCGCAACATACACAACCGTCAACCAAGATCTTTATATTCAAGTGTTGACGATAACATCTGCATTCCTTCTGGTTACATTTCCCTGCGTAAGTGCATGGCTTTACTTCGGTGTAACATTGAAAAAATATCTCAAAAATGATTACTATCAAAGAATCTTCAACATCGTCATGGCATTATTACTCCTTACATCAATAGCACCAGTCGTGCTTGAACTTGTTGTTGAGGCTGCTCAGCTCAGTTTTTAAAAATGATAACCCATCGATTAAAGCTACGGCGATTCACTTCAGCCGATGCGGAAAACATCTATCATCTCGACAACGATGCTGAAGTCATGCGTTACAACAACGGTGGCATCAAGACTGCGAGAAGTATCATAGAAAATAAGATACTGCCTACAATGACGACAGCTGATGAAGAAAAATCCTGCTGTTCAAGTACACCGAAGAGAAACTTCTCGACTCGGATACCACACACGTGGATGTAGCTGAGATCTGGGATGGCTTTGATGTCAGGTACACGCTAACCAAAAACGAATGGCGAGGGCACCGCACCAACAAATAGAATCAGTCAATTTTTAAAGTTCGTATTGCGGCTTCAAAATGCTCCAAGGAATCCTGAAGCATCAGTGCTAATTGTTCGTTATTCACACTCTCCTCGGCATCTAGCGCCTTGCTCAACAGGGGGACTTTGATAGATGCCTTTTCAACAATGATAGCTGACATCGTTTCAAGTACCGTTCTGAGAGCAACCTGAGCGAGGAACGCCCGAGGAGAAGTATTAGGCAATGCCACCGGAATATCATCTTCACTTCTATCCGGGTTAAAGAAGGGTATGTCGGAGATATCATCAAAGGTAACAAACTCAATACTATTAGGAGCCAACAGCTTCATTGCTCGAAGCATCGCTAGGTTATAGGAACCTACCCTAAGGCTTCCGTATAAACCGAGTATTGAAATCAACGCAGCCGCTCAACCCAAAATTTTGTGCCACCGGCGACACCTGCTGGTATCAACACAAGATTAATAACTGGAATAGCGAGCAAAAAATAAGCAGGCAAACCGAACATCAAAGCCTGGAAGGTATTTGAATTTAGTCTAGTTCTTAGTTCAGAAAAACTGATCTCATTGTTGTCGGCCGCGTAGTCTGTGTATTGTACTGCCATCATCCAAGCACCAAAGGCGACCCAGAGAAATGGTGCTAGCGCATTCAATCCTGGTATTACAGATATGACCAACAACCCCAGCAGCCTGGGCAAATAGTATAAGAATTTACTTATCTCACGGGAAATTGATCTTACAAAAATCAAATGCAACGCTGTGTCACTTATCAGAACCTGGCCTGTAATTTTTTCTTCGACTTTAATGGACAAAAGGGCGTTGAAAGGTGCCGCGATAATATTAGCAACGATTGTAAAACTGTAAAGCAGCAATGCTAATCCGACGATGATACCAAGAATAGCCACGAGGCTACCGAGGAATGACAAGAATTCTGGCAATGAATCTTCGACATAAATCATCCACCAATCATATTGGTTGATGCCATACAATATCGCTGCGGATAACACGAGGATATTGATCATTAGCGGTATCGCAACGTATCGTCGCAGACCAGGCTGACGTATGAGTTTTAAACCTTCAAAGAAACAATCAATACCATTCATTAACAAAACCCACTCAGCTCAACTGCACATTTAGACGTCTAAACTTCGACATATACATTATCAAAATAACGCTTAAAAAAGGACGCTTAAACGTCTACCATGCCCTCTCGAAAGCTTTGCCAACGATGTTGTTCGCCAACTGCCTACTCGATAACAACTTTCCTAGATTCAACAATACCCGCTATGACTTTTTTCGACGTAGATAGTAATCATTCAGAGGTAAAGAGCGAACACGTCGGCCCGTTATTTTATAGATAGCATTACATATCGCTGGTGCAACACAAGGTGTACTCGGCTCACCAATACCACCCCACATATCTCCACCAGAAAGCGCCCAATGGGTTTCCATCTTGGGAGTGTCGACCATTTTTGCAATCTGGTGGCTATCGAAGTTCTTTTCGACAACGCTGCCATTTGCAATGGTGATTTTACCGTATAGAGCGGCTGTTAGGCCGTACATAATGCCGCTTTCAATTTGCTCCTCAGCCGTCAACGGGTTCACAAGGTTGCCGCAATCAACAACTGAAACAATCTTATCAACCTTCAGTTTCCCTTCAAGCGATAGTGTAACCTGCGCCATCTGGCCGCAGATTGAACCAAAACTCTCATGGATCGCAATACCCATTGCTGAGCCCGCGGGCATCGACTTGCCCCACTCGGATTTCTGTTCCAGCATATCTAGTACGTTTACGAGCTTTGGGTGTGCTTGCAATAGCTTACGTCGAAAGGTGATCTCATCCTGGCCTGCAGCTTCCGCCATTTCATCAACAAAACACTCCACCGCAAAAGCATTTTGTGATGAACCAACCGAGCGCCAAAACCATGTTGTTAGATGAGTGTTTTTGATTGTATGCGATATCGTCTTGTTGGCCACGGCATAAGGCATATTGTCGAGGCCCTCGAGGGAACTCGAATCAAGTCCGTCTTTAACCGAATCGGGGCGCAACCCTGACAAAATAGAGTGGGTCACCGAGTGATTGGTATAGGCAACCCAGTTTTTTTCGATATCAAAGCCGGCCTTAAATCGCATAACAGACATTGGACGAAAACGTCCCTGAGCAGTGTCTTCTTCACGACTCCAAATCATTTGAACCGGTCGATCAATCTCTTTTCCGATTTCAACTGCTTCACGGACAAAATCTAGCCAACTTCTACGACCGAACGCTCCGCCCAGAAAACAGTTGTGCACATAGACATTGTCAGGCGCAACACCGCTTACCTCTGCTGCGACAGCAAGAGCAGACTCTGGGTTTTGTACACCCGCCCAAACATCCACCCGGCCTTCCTGAACATGCACAGTACAGTTCAGTGGTTCCATCGCGGTATGCGCAAGATAGGGTACGGAATAATCAGATTCGATACTTCGCTCAGATGTTTGCATTTGACCCATTGCATCACCTTCTTCAACCGCAGTGACTCCAGCATTATCTAGTTCGGCGAGATATTCCTTTTTCATTCTTTCGGTTGATGATTTTACATCTGCACCCAAGTTCCATTCAACAGGCAATGCTTCGACCGCATTCTTCGCCTGCCACCAGCTTTCGGCGATGACTGCAACGGCACTTTCCATCCTCACGGCTTGAAGCACACCAGGTTTGTTGCGTATAGCGTTGAACCTAAAGCCTCTCACGGTGCCGCCGATGACGGGACAATGAACTACCGCGGCGTAGACCATATTTGGCAATCTCACATCCATGCCATAAATCGCTGAACCATCTACTTTGGCAGGGACATCGAGTCGTTTTTTAGGCAGTCCAAGTAGGTTGAACTGTTCCGGTGATTTTATCTTTACGTTGGCCACACTAACTTTCGCAGCATCGGCAGCAATAGCACCATAGTTTATAGAACGTTTGCTGCTTTTGTGATGCACTCGACCGTAATCTGCGTAGCATTCGGAGGGTTTCACATTCCACTTTTCCGCCGCAGCTTTTATCAAGCGCTCGCGCGCCTCCGCGCCGGCTTGCTGCAAGTAGACACGAGACCGTCGAACCGCACCGCTACCTCCGGTACCCATTCTCTGGTAAACCCTATCTTCTTTTAGACTTCTATTAGCGGAAGCATACTCTGCTCTAACATTACGCCAATCAGCTTCCAGTTCTTCTGCAACAATCATCGGCATAGAGGTGAAAACACCCTCGCCCATTTCCGATTGAGCCACCCGAATCGTAATGGTGTCATCCGCGTCAATTGCAAGCCATGCGTTAATTTCTGAGCCAGCGTCGAACATGTTCTCATAGGGGGGCTGATCTTGTGTCAGTTTAGAGAAAGCGGGGATGTTAAAAGACATTAACAACCCGCCCGCTGCAGTTACAGATGTCTTCATAAACTGACGTCGACTAACGGATGTACTTTGACTCTCTGTTTTAGCAGTAATGTCTGACTTCGAATTCACCTTCAAGCGCCCTTCTTCGCAGCAGCTACATGAATCGCTTTTCTAATTCTCTGGTAGGTTCCACACCTGCAAATATTGGTCATTGCCTTATCAATATCCTCGTCAGATGGATTCGAATTTTTGTTAATTAGCGCTACTGCCGTGAGAATTTGTCCCGACTGACAGTAACCGCATTGGGGAACATCTTCTTCAATCCATGCCTCTTGCACAGGATGACTTCGATCATTTGATAATCCTTCAATCGTGAGCAAATCGAATTCGCCGACTTGTGAAACAGGCAGTACGCAGGACCTAACCGGGCTCCCATTCAAGAGCACTGTACATGCACCACACTGGGCGATACCGCAGCCATACTTGGTGCCGGTCATATTGAGTTGATCCCGCAGCACCCACAATACTGGCGTTGTTGGGTCAACGTCCAGTTGGTGGGACTTGCCATTCACATTAATCTTGACCATGTCTCAACCCTTCAGCACCTCTGGCATTTCTTTAGTGACAAGAGCAATTTATCGAATGCCCTGCCAGACTTTATGAATCTTCAAATCAGGATCTAATACAATTTGAGAGGAAGTATCAAACCTCATATTAGTTCGCTTCTCCAAGTCGTACTTCGCCCAACCGGGGTCGCCATCAACGATAAAGTCTATCCAGCTCTGGTGCATCTTATCGGCAACAGCCTGAGGTATTTCTCCTGGGCCTAAAAACACTCCGACTCCAGCCTTCCCTAGATTATCGAACACGAAGGGGACTTCGAGCGCGTGAGTTGCCTTGAGCGGGCCATTTCTAGATTCCCAATCAAAGCGATACATCCAATCATTGGATTGCCCAGCGGCTCTGGCTTCGCAAATACGTAAGCTGGGAATTCTGAAGGTAAAGTCAGTCCCCATCTGTATCGCACGTTCGGTTGTTGTTGAATTGGGATGATTGGCATTATAAGTTTCAGTCAACGCTGTGCCTGCGCCAAAGCGCTCCGCATCTTTGTGATATCTTTCTTCAGTCACAGATTGGGTCATGAACAGAGAACTCTCATCTTTGTTAGTACCAATCAAAAGATCAACATCGGCACCAGCCCCATCACGAATACAGTCCAGCGGCAAAGCCGGAAGAACCGAATTCCCTATTGCTGGATAAAAAGGAGCCACCAGATTTAGTTTGATCGCGTTATTAAATTGAACATCGATTGAAGTCTGGTGTTTCAAAATATCGTCAACTGAAATTTCCTGCAATTCTGCTGGGTTTTTACAACCTGTCACTTCTAAAAGAGCATCTGTTACCAGACCCGCAGCATCTTTGGTCAGAGCATGGTGAGCACTACCACTCTGTGATATTGCCCTTTTAAACAAACCTTTGGACAACGGCGACGCCAGCAATGAACACACGCTAAACGCACCTGCGGACTCACCTGCAATGGTGACATTATCCGGATCACCGCCAAAATTCTGGATATTGTCTTTCACCCATTGCAGGGCGAACAGTTGATCCAAAATACCGTTCGCGCCGGAGGTTTCATACTCCGAACCAAATCTCGAAAGATCCGTAAAGCCAAGCGCACCTAGACGATAATTAATGCTTACGACAACAACATTTCCGTTCCGAACAAACTGTGCACCGTCGTACCAAGGAATTGCTCCCTGACCAGTTCGAAACCCACCACCGTGAATCCAAAAAAGAACCGGTCTGCTATCTTCATCAATAGCAGGCGTCTGCACATTCAGATACAGACAATCTTCATCCCAGGCAACAGGTACACTATCGGTCATACCACCAGTAGCAACCTGAGGTGCAGGCTTCCCAAACCTTGTAGCCGCACGGACACCAGACCAGGGCTCATGGGGCGCAGGTGCTTTAAAACGCCGCTCCCCGGTTGGTGAAGCGGCAAATGGTATGCCAGCGAATAGCAGCACATCGTTTTTTAGCTTGCCTTCTACCTGGCCCTGTTTTGTTTCAGCAATCATATTCATTTGTGTTTCCCAAATATTTCTGTTGGTCTGCTTTCAGAATGTCATTTAGATCCGCTCAATGATTGTTGCGGTTCCCATGCCACCACCTGTACACATCGCGATTAAGGCCGTTGTCTTGTCGCGACGTTCCAACTCGTCCAGAACGACCTGAATCAACATCGGACCCGTAGCGCCGATAGGATGACCCAGAGCGATTGAACCCCCAGCGACATTAATAATGTCATCATCTATGCCTAAATCTTTTTGGAATTTGAGTACAACCGCCGCAAATGCTTCGTTTATCTCAAAAAGGTCAATATCTTCTTTTTTCATGCCAGCTTTACGTAGACAAATTTCCGCCGCCGGGCCCGGTGCAGTTAACATAATGACTGGTTCGGTACCTGCTGTGGCAGTCATGACGATTCTTGCCCTTGGCTTAAGGTTGTTTGCTTTCGCATAGGCTGGCGAAGACAACAGTATCGCACTGGCACCATCTACAACGCCTGAGGAATTCCCTGCATGGTGAACATGATTCACACCGTCGATTTCAGGATAAACGTCCTTACATATCTCATCAAAAGTCTTTGAATATCCATCAAATAGGGTTGTGCCCATCTTCTCAAACGAAGGGTTGAGTCCCCGCATGCTCTCAAGCGTCGTCTCTGGTCTAGGATGCTCATCCTTGTCTAGCGCAAGTTGACCGTCATTGTGGTAGATCGGGATAATCGAATCTTTGAAGCTCCCAGCTTTAATTGATGCAGCCGCTCGTTCTTGGCTTCTCACCGCGTAGGCATCACACTGCTCGCGAGAAAAACCTTCGCGAGTAGCAATTAGGTCAGCGGATATACCCTGAGGAATCAGTGGATACTGCTCAAATAAATGTGTGTTGTTCGCCGTAAAGCCATCAGTGTGATTAGGCGAATAGCGAGACATCGATTCAACGCCACCACCTATTACCAGGTCTTGTTGACCAGCCATTATTCCCATAGCAGCTACAGTGACAGCTTGTTGGCCAGAACCACAAAATCTATGCAAAGTCACGCCGGGCACGGTAATCGGCCAGCCCGCATCCAGAACTGACGATCGCGCTATGTCGTGAGCATGATCCCCTGTTCCAGACCCATTTCCGGCGATGAAATCTTCGACATCACCTTCATTGAAGCCGACTTTTTCTTTAAGCCCGTTCAATACTTGTGCCATGACACGCTGAGGATGCACTTCCGACAATCCGCCAACACCTTTCTTACCTCGACCTCGGGGTGATCTGACCCCATCAATAATCCATGCTTCACTCATTTTTTTACCCTCGTTAGTTAATTCAAAAATTTTTTACTAGTGACCTATAGCACTCAATTTTTGTCACTCCACTAATGCATCTGGATTTTGGTCAGTGCATTCACGGGGCACACATCGTCCCCTTGGCAAATTAGAGCCGGCGCCAACAACGCCCTCACAGTATGCCATCGCCCTGTCTAAGGCCATGGCTCGAGTCGACCCAGACTGATGGACCTGCCTTGTGGAAGTCACTTTTTCCCTAGTAGCAGAGGCATACAATTGAGCCTCAACCCGACATTCAAACATGCCATGGCTTATGAACGGATCAGAAGTCCCATGCACTGGCTGTTGGATGGTGACTTTGCTGGACGAACTTTCTGCGCGCAGAGGTTCAGAGGAGTTTGTGTCGACTCTATTTTGCACACCCACGCAAGTTGAAGCAGATTGCTTGCCTGGAATGGAATTTGTTACGGTCGAGCGACTCCTTCTATTCTGACCTTCGACATTTACCTGGACTTCAGCATAGTTCCGTACAGACCTCTCATACGAGACTGTCGATTCCACACCTTGAGCGATTGTTTTCAAGCCCGCTAGCTCTGACTTTCCTTGCTGTTGAAAAGACAGCTGTTCAACTGACAGCGAGAATATTTCAGTCTTGCCCGCGGCGGTCACCAGACGAAAATCACGTTCATCGGCTATAAACCCGCTGCGACGGGCATCAATTAGTATTCTGTCGCCGAGTGATGTTGATTTTGCGGGCCGCGACGCCAATTCAAGACCATTTTTATAGAGGTACATCATGTCTTCTTCTACTCTAACCAGCGTTGTGCCATCTGAAGACAAAAACAGATTGTCAGCAAACCAGCCGGAGGTACGCCACAAAACTTCATCTCTGTCACCAGACTTAGCTCGAAAGGCGATGCCTTCCATTTTTGGCCCTTCCATAGCTGGCATAGTGCGACCACTCGCACTCATTTTGAAATAATAGTCGCCTTTTGCTGAAACAGTTACAAATGCGATATCTGCCGCAGTAAGCCGAGGAACAAAGGTAAGAAAATAAAACAGGAAAATGTAACAAACTATTTTCAATCTATTCATGCATCCGAGTGTACAACAATCGCGACTCAAGGGGATAGAACAAGTGCTTTTCCATCGAGCCTGGTCGGCGTCGCTAAATTCAAAACCTTTGCGAGAGTTGGTGCAATATCAATGCTATTGGCAGGCGTTGGATCACTGCCAGAAGAGACGCCGAAACCGTAGAAGACTATAGGTATAGAGCGATCGTAATCGTAAAGAGAACCGTGGGTTGTACCTGTGGAAGAAATAATGCAATCTTCTTCGATCTGAAGAAATAAATCTCCACTTGCACCATCGACAATCGAGTTCCGAAGCAATCGAGCTTCTTCGGAAGCTGAATTTTCAATTTCAGCTCTTGTCCAAACTTTTTTAATACCAGCCTCAGGCTCGAGTATCCTTTTCAAACCATCGATGACTTGCGCTAGGTCAAGTTTCTTTTGCTCGAGATAGGGGCGATTAATATAGAGTTGACTACCACTGAACTTGACTAGGTCCGTTGGAAAATCCCAAGGGAAGGTAAATTGCGCGTAGATGTCAAACAATAGCCCACCAACGAAGCCATACAGACCAATTCTGCCACCTTCAATAGGACATCGATTCTGACCCAGCTCAGATTGCCATTCTGGGAGATCAGCAACTCCATGATCACTGGTTAAAGCAACAAGATACCTGCCCTGTCCAACCCTCTCGTCCAATAATTTGAATAACGCTGCAAGCTCGCTATCTATTTTATTCAGCGTATCCTCGGATTCAGCGCTAAAAGGTCCAAACTGATGCCCAACTGTATCGTTCGCGGATAGAGAGACCATCAGCAGATCTGTAGTCGCACCTGTGCCCAATTGCTCTTCAATCACCAGTTCACGCGCAAGCCCAAGCGTCAACGTGTCAAGATAAGGAGAACCGTAAATACGTTCACCTAACTCATTCTGATCACCATCTGCGATCTGATGACCACTCACTCGGCTATTGTCGTCAGCCTCACCTTCATAATTATCTTGACGAAACCTGCCTGAGTCGTGCTCCCAGGTTGGAGGCACTGACCCCACAAGTCGACTGTTGAATTCCGTCAGGTAGCTAGGCAAAGACTGATTATAAAATTGACTGGTGGTGAATCGCACTTGTTCTCTATCGAACCAAAAAACCCCATCAGCCTTATGACCGGCCATCA
>JBLHWY010000133.1:0-17604 GCA_047629195.1 Candidatus Azotimanducaceae bacterium | reverse complement strand
CCTCATAAAGGTGCTGTTATGAATATCTGGGGCGGCCAACATGTCCAAGCAGACTAGTACATGGTTTTCGTACTCGATGGCCTTAACATTTGAACTGCAAAGTTCTTACTGATGTCACTCAACATGGTTAGCCGAGGACTAAAAGTTGCAAAGGTCGCGATACATGCAAATCGGTTAAGAAAATCAACTACTGAGGAGAAAAAGAGAATCGCCCGCATTGCATTAGCGGGTCAGTTCGCTGATGCACGAGGTAGTTTGATGAAAGTAGGTCAATTGCTAAGCGCAGACCAGGATGACAGCTTTGATACTCTGCTAAAAGGTATATCCCCGCTACCGCTAGACGAAATTATACCCGCCATAGAATTTTCGTTAGGTCAGTCCGTCGACAACGTATTTGACTCGATCGCGGAGTCTAATCATGCAGCATCGTTAGGACAGGTACATCAAGCAACACTAAAGAATGGGCAGCAGGTTGCAGTTAAGGTGCGCTACCCAGACATAGTTAAGCTTGTAGAAGCCGAAATAAAAATATTTGGACTCATGCCGGGGCTTGGCCCGGTTAAAAAGTGGGGTATGGATCTTGAGTCATATAAGCAAGCTTTCAAATCCAATATGGATAGAGAGTTAGATTATTGTGAAGAATCAAAAACTCAGCAATTATTCAGAAAAGAACTGACTATTCCTGGGTTATGCATACCCGCTGTTTATCCTGAAAGTAGCTGCTCTGGCTTAATAGTTCAAAGTTGGGAGTCAGGTCAGTATCTTGATGAAATATCTGGCTGGCCAATAAAAGATAAGAAAAAATTGGGCGAAATATTACTCACTACCTTATTCAAAAGCCTGTTTGAGCTAGGCGTGGTTCATGGTGATCCGCACGTAGGCAATTACTATTTTCGTCGAGATAAAAGTCAGCGGCCAGAAGTCGTCATGATGGATTTTGGCTGCAAGATAGAGATCACAAAGAATCGCCGACTAGCTTTGCTGAATCTTATACTTGCGATCAGCGAGGAGCGAAGTGTGATACCTATCAGAAACTTCGCGTCTATGGGCTTTGAAGTAACGAAACTTGCGAAAATTGGCGAGTCATTACCGATGTTAAGTCAAATCCTGTTTAAACCTTTTATGCAACCGGGCCTATTTCATATTTCTCACTGGGAAATTGAAAGTAGAGTCGAACGATTATTGGGCGAGAAAAAATGGTGGTTTCGCTCAGCGGGACCTTCGGATTTGTTTCTGCTATTGAGAGCCTTTCAGGGGATTGTGCAACAATTACAAATGCTCAAGGTGAGCTTACCCTGGTTAGAAATCTTACACAGAAGTCTCGATCCAGAGATTATTCAAAACGCAAGGCTGATGCTGTTGCCGGCGATTAAGCAAGAGCAACAAATCAAAGTGTCTGACGTAAGATGTCTCGCAAGCGCGCTTTGTATCAAAGTCAGCAGCGATGGGAAGGAAAAGGTCAGTGCAAGGGTGCCTGCAGAGCTGGCATTAGATCTCGAAAATCTAATGCCCAGCGAAGTACTTGATATTTTGCGTAAAGATAACGAGGTCGACTTGGTGTTGATACAACGCAATATTGCAGATTCAGGTGTTGCACCACAGGCTGTTTTTCATCATGAAATAGGTATCAAAAAATATGAGATTTGGCTCGAATAAATCGACTCAAATAGCGTTTGTAGGATCTCTATATCGGCCACGGCGACATGTATCTAAAAATACTAAGCAACGCTGGATATAAACCCCTATATACGATCTTGAATTAGCAATATGACGGAACCAACAAGATCAGCAGATACCGCGATAGGCAGAGACGTTCGGTGACGAATATTACGCTACCTAAATAAGTGGCATAAAATGGATGAAATGAAAAATGGCAATTGACCAAACATTACATGATCGACTGGGCGGCAGAGTTACTTTTGAAAAAGTGCACAAAATATTCTACGACAAGGTCTACGCACACCCCTGGATTAGAAAGTACTTTGCACATCGGACACGAGGACCAATAGAGTCTCAGCAAAGTGATTATATGATCCAGTTAACTGGCGGCCCCAAATGCTATGCCGGACAGGCGCCTAATACAGTACATCAATATATGTTTATTACGGAGGAGCTTTTTGATCTGCGCAGTCAGTTACTGTCTGACTCGATAAAACAGTCCGGCGTTAAAGACGACTTAAGAAAAGAATGGCTCGCTGTAAATGAGATGTTTAAGCCAGTAATGGTCAAATCGTCAGAAACTGAATGTGTTCGCCAATACTCACATCAAGAAATTCTCAGCTTTGCAAAATAGACCTTTGTCTTTAATCACCTACAACAACAGTTGTTATGAATCCGAAGCGGGCGAATCGGCTTTAGACACTTTATTACGTCACGACATCAACATTCCTTACGCCTGTAAAGCAGGTGTCTGTCATGTCTGCGTGATGCAATGCCTAGAAGGAACATTGCCCTCGGGCGCAGTTATCGGTCTAAAAGACTCGCAAGTTGCACATGGGAACTTCCTTGCCTGCCAATGTATACCTACAGAAAGCCTGACTGTTAATGACGCGGATAAACGTGGGCTATTTAGCCAAGTAAAAGTGATAGAGAAAGACAAACTATCTCCCGATATTTGTCGTATTAGAATGCGCACTGCAACAGATTTATATTATCGAGCCGGACAGTTCGTTAATCTGCGTATGAACGATAAAGATATACGCAGCTATTCATTAGCCAGCTTACCAACGAAAGACGACTTTCTTGAACTGCATATTAAGAGGATGCAAAACGGTGTGGTCAGCAACTGGCTATTTGGAGAGGTAAAAACTGGCGACGTCTTAGAAATTCAGGGTCCGTTTGGAGATTGCTTTTATATGCCGCATAACATTAATGCTGAAATTTTGATGATTGGTACAGGTACCGGACTTGCACCGTTGATCGGCATATTGCGTGACGCTATTACGAGCGGGCATAGGGGGCAGATCTCTCTCTATCATGGAGAACGAAATGTAGAACAACTTTATCTCGTTAGTGAACTGCGCGAACTTGTCGCCCAGCATACTAATATCAGGTATTTCCCCTGCGCTTCAACAAAGAATACATCTCAGATAGAAAGGATATTTGAAGGGCGAGCATCTGATCACGCTTTTGCAAGCAATAAGAATTTATCTGACAAAATAATATATCTTTGCGGTTCCGCGGCCATGGTTGATGAGTCGCGCGATCAAGCTCAGTTAAACGGCGCAAAATCAGAAAATATTTTCGCCGACCCATTTGTAACCAAAGATCTTCGTTTAGATGTCAGAAACTAGCGTTAGATTATTCTGTTAATTTGCTTTAACAGGTTATTGCATATTAATTCGAGTGCCCGAGCTGAACGTGATGTAGGTGTCAGACTAGCAACGGGATGATAAGCCTTCACCGAACTACGAAGTGCAACATCTTCAGGTATTCTTCCCAACAGGGCCAGTTTAGAAACGCCTAAATAAGATGCTAGCAAAGACTGTATACGGCTAAACCGAGCGTTGGGGTTTTGGTCAACCTGATTAAAGATAATACTTGGACAGAAGCTATCAATCGACTTTTCAATCGCCTCTTTTTTGTCGTTACCATACTCTTCCGCAATAGAGAGTAGTTCATTGATATCGCTAATATTACGCTTTCGTACAACACTGCTAATCTTGTCATAAGACAGAAATGAAGAAAGCGCCTTGCGAATTACCGCGAGCTTGATAAATCTATAAAGATCCAGTATTGCCGTCGGATCACCGGTTGTGACACCGAGATTGATGTCAGCCGCGTTAAAAAAGTCCAGCGTATTGAAGTGTGTGCCGGCACCCACATCGATTAATACAATGTCTGTTTCTAGCAACCTAATATGACGCAATATTTTAGAACGCGTTGCCGCCGGCATATTTGCATTATGCAAAGAGTCACCAGTACCCGTGACAAGTTGTATACCTTTAAATCCATCTAATCGCTGCGCAACATTGTTGAGTGAATCAACTCGCCGATCGATAAAATCGGATAGCGTGTATTTCGGTTGGAATAACCCCATTAGAATATGAAGATCAGCTCCTCCGGAGTCCATATCAACCAGCGTGACACTCAACCCGGAGCGGGCAAGTAGATAGGCCAAATTGGTGCTTATTACGCTCTTACCAACGCCCCCTTTGCCTGAACCCACAGAGATAACTACAGGCATAACAATCGACCGCAAATGCTTAGCAGGAAAAACATCGTCGCGAATATAAATATGCGTTTCATTATTGAAGCCAAGAACAAAGATAATCGCTGATTTTTGTGCTGTTGATAAATTACCAATGATATTAATAGTCGATAGCTTTACAGCTTCATCAAAGCACTTAAAAGTAACCAAGTCTAATATCCAGAAACCTAAGTGTTGGTAGTAATCCGCGGGCAAACATCCAATCACCAACATTTCTAGACAAATAAAGGCATTTACAATACTTTAGAGCTCTTTGGAGAATGTGGTCTATTTTCCTTATATACCAATAGGATGGTCCAATGATTAAAACAAACCTAAGCTTGGCTCTGTTACTCGCCATGTTCACGTTAAGTGCTTGCTCAAAATACCTCCCGGTATCCGGCGGCGCGCTGGAGGGCACAGTTACAGCAGCGCCACAGCAGTGGGGGAAAGTTGCAGAGTTAGACGTTATCCAATTAGAAACTGCTGGGGAGGAACCATACTCAGTCAATCTCTGGGTCGTACAAGTTTCCGGAGATCTACACGTTTTTGCAGGAGACAACCGCACCGCTTGGATTGAAAACATGGAGTACAACAACGAAGTCAGGTTAAAAGCGAACGACCTCATCTACGAATTGAAAGCTAACCAGATAACAGATAAAGCCACTTTTGAAAAATTTGCCCAGGCCTGGGAAGTAAAATATGGTAACAGGCCACGCAACGAAAATGTTGATGAGACCTATCTATTCAGACTCACACCAAGGAGATAGATCGAGGCAAGGCGCTAGTGTCCAATACGCTTGGCTGCCTGCTTAGCCCTCCAGCCAAAATTCATGGAGGTTTTTGAATCCCCAGTCATCAGCGTCTTCAACGCCTACGATTCTGTCTCGCACCTTAGGGGACGCTAAATCAACTGTGTTAACAGGTATCGTCTGTCTTGACTTTAATGAAAAGAAAACCTTCACTTTAGGCGTTAACAGGCTACTAATTCCTGGATCGATCACTATTCCCATTGTATCGGAAGCCAACCGTACCAATGAGCCCACTGGATAGATCCCGATACTCTTAACAAAAGCTTGGAAAATTTTTTTATCGAAGTGCCCTTCCCAATTGGCCATCCGCTTTACCGAAGTAGCGGGCTCCCAACCTTCCTTGTAAGGCCGCAATGATGTAACCGCATCATAAACATCGCAAATAGCAGCCATCCTCGCGAACACAGATATGTTTTCACCGACGAGACTATGTGGATAACCCAAACCGTTTATTTTCTCATGATGGTGGAGGGTAATATCCAACGCACTAGGCTTAACCTGTCCACCTTCAAGTAAAATTTCATACCCTTTCACTGGATGAGATTTCATGATGCTGAATTCGTCTTCAGTTAACTTACCTGGCTTATTCAGTATATCTGCTGGCATCACTGCCTTGCCTAGATCGTGAAGCAAACCACCCACGCCAGCTTCAGCAACCTGAGCTTTACTCATACCCATTTCCTTACCTAGCGCTATCATCAACGCACAAACAGCAACAGAGTGCATATAGGTATAGTCATCTTGGGTTTTGAGGCGTGCAACACTAATCAGTGCGCTGGGGTTTCTCCAAACGCTTGCAGTTATTTCGTCGACCAGTGGTCCAACTTCTTCAACATTGATCGCATTTCCCATCCGGGCTTCTTGGAACATCGAAGTTACGGCGACCTTTGAAGATTCGCAGATTTTCCTCGCCTTCGATATTTCTTGCTGCAGTGAGTGGTTAACGCTTAGGAGAGATGTGTTTTCTGCATTTTCAGTTAACGCAACTAGTGCAGGAAGTTTTTGTGCTGTGTCTAGAACGATGTCCCGGGCAATGTCCGGAGCTTTCTCATGGGCTATGTCATTGCCCTTGTCTGTGTTGATGAAAACGTCTTTGATCCCGTGATTCACAATTAGACTAATCTCTTTCTGAGTCTTTATCGTAAATGTGCTCCGCCAAAACGGATGGTCTTGCCAGTCGCCATTGAGTTTCTCAACGTACATGCCCAGACAAAGATTCGCTGATGAAATTTTCTTGATCATACTCAGAAGAAATTACAATTTGATTTAACTATAGCAGGTGTTTGAGAGGCGCCCAGTAGACTATTTCCCGCAGCAATGTTTGTATTTCTTTCCACTCGCACAGGGACAGGGATCATTTCGACCGGCTAAGCGAGTTGTGGTCGCAATTACCTGCTTTGCCAGCAGTAAGGTTAGAGCCCTGATATCTTCATCAGCCTCGGCATCTACCGTTATATCGCAAAACCAGCCTTTATCAGCACAGATTGCAGCAATTTCAGCATACCGCGCTTCGTCTTGAACTTTCAGTTTGAGAGGGCCACGTTTGGAGCCCAAGCGTGGAGGCTTTTTAGTCCCAAAAACTCCACCATCGAGCTTGGATTTCGTTAAAGGTAGGTCTTTATGGGGATATCTGGGCATTTGCTTGGGCCTCGGGGCAGATTAAGGTCTGCATTATACAGTGATAATGTGGGCGCCCTAATCTATGCGGGGCCTAGGCAAGGTGTCTGGCCATCGCGCACAGGTCAAGTTCATGCCAAGCCACGTGCTGCCTAGCTGCTATCTGCGCTAGCGCGGTGAGCAAGCCAAATACAAACGATTCATCTGGAATGAAGTTTATGAGTCGCAGATCGACAAGCCCTTGGAGCGATTCGCAGAGATCCTCAATGTCGTCATACATGTCGATGGCGGCGACCGCGATAATCATTTTTCCACTAAAGTGGTCGCTAATCACACTCTTGAGTTGTTTCAAGCTACCGCGTACCTTGAGAATACCTGCCCGAAGCTCAAATATACGGGCAAGAAAAGTCTCGTCATCGATATCTATTTGTGCGGCCTTAAGATTAGCAAATATAATTTCCATACTGGCGAGTCGCGCCTGTACCCTTTCGTCCAGATCTATTTGATCCGGCCTCAGCAGGACAACATTTCGGCAGACAACGTTTCGGCAGCACCCACCAACAAAATGGGCGCACACGGGAGTCATTCTCCCGCGCAAATCGGTAGTGGATGCCGAACAAAAAGTGTGAAAAAACGCTTTGAACCCTATAGTTTTTGCCCCCTTAGTAACAAATGCGGCAAGCTCAGCGGGTAAGTCTTGCGCTACATAATGTTGTAGTTTGCGTGCCGTGGAAATCAACTTGCCTCTTTCTGCCAACTCTGCGCCACTCTTCTCCCCTCGACACTCCCGTTGGCGGTTAACTCACATGAAAATCATCGATGAAAAAATGGAGAGAACGATTTGGGCTAAACTCGAAGAGATAAAGTAGCCAAAGCCTATGACGACTGACATCAATAACAACGCGTACAAGTGAAGGCCAGCACCATTCTCGGCGAGCAAACCTTCAACACAAAGAATTGGGAACGTGATGCTGACAAGCACCATGACAGCAGGGTTCGTACCAATAAAAATTATTACGGTCATTTTAATCTGGCCGTCTCAAAGAGTATCTGCAGCATATCAAGGCACCGCTGATCCTTTTCAAGATACAAAACTCTAGGCCTGCTGATGTTGCATGTATAGCAGGGCTTCCAGTCCAGCAAATTGATTCAGCCCGTACAATGGCTCTCGCTTTGATCTCAAAGTCAAAGACAAGTACAGTCCAGCCTTAATTAAACACGCCCGCCGCCCAATCCCTGACCGATCGAGCTCTAGAGCAACTCTGCCCTCACATCAAGTGGCGGGCTATTCGAGAATTGAGCGAGCGTACCGATACCCGACGTCAACCAATTCATCGAACTGATCAACCCGTAACAAGCTGAATTCATTAACGGGCGGCTCGAACAATAAATCAGCACTGTTAGCTAGCTCACTAGTACGTTTTCGATTGGCAACTTCGGTCGCCATAAATAGTAACGATGCCAAACCAGGCACTGCCGCAGCACCACGGGAGGGCAGAAGCTTGTTAACGATCAATTGCCATACCGAAGGTACGTCTTCGAAATCGATCTTATGTGGCTCGCCTGATGACAGACGGACTGCCAAAATCTTTCCCACCGGTTTTGTTGCCATAACGTCAACGGGTAAATTGTTCAACACTGCACCATCTACAGTCAACGAACCGTTGTGAACAACAGGCGGCAACATGCCTGGTAGCGCTGCACTCGCTGCTGTCGCTCGCCAGATAGGACCTGACTCATGCACGTTAACCTCGCCGGTATTAATGTCACTTGAAATGGCAAAAAAGGAAACCGGCAAATCTTCAATTCGACCGGGCATAAAACGTCGAGACAAATCGTTCATCCGATTGCCCGACAAGATAGAGACCAGCGGCAAGGTGTAATCGCCAAACGGCTTTCCTTTCACGAACGCCTCTCGCACATGTTGCTCTACACTAGAAGGTTTTTCGTAAAGCGCTATAGCGACACCCATAATGGCGCCGATGCTGGTACCACCTATCCAATCAATGGGTTGACCTGCCTCATGCAATGCCCGGTAAACACCAAGGTGTGCGAAGCCACGGGCCGCACCACCACCCAAGACAAGTCCAACAGCATTACCAGACAACACGCGACCAACTCTATCTAAATCTGTTTGGTTATCATGGCGAAGATGCAGGTGATAATCGATTTGCCTTTCGTCGATCCAGGCTTGGGTATTCAAAATAGTTTGCGATGGATGTGTGAGCACTAAAACTCTGTGTTTTGCATGGGTTTTTACATTAACTGAAGACAACTCGTGGTCACGAAGCAGATGACTTGAATCAGAATCTGCCAGCAGAAGAATCAAATCAGATTGAGCTTCACAAAAATCTGTCCACATGTTTTGTTCGGGAGCGCAACTCAAAACAATAAAGCGATATAGGGACTCCTGCTCACTAAACCAGTTATGAAAAACCTCAGACATATTGTTAGCACCGGAATCGCTAGGATCTGGCGCGCCAACATCCGACAGACTATCGGCCTGCAAATGCATGACATTACCATGAACTTTCAGTGCCTGAATGATTTCTGCTGAGCGCTGAGATAGGACAACAGTATCGTCCAATGGACGTAAGCAAATAATACTTGGTGCAGGCCGCTTTCTGGTATTGGCTCCCGTCGTATTTTGGTGAAGGCGGCGAGAAACAATAGCCATCAAATGCATTACCATAGAGGGATATTCGACGGCTAGTCGCTCAAAGGCGCCACGGTCAATTTTCACCAGCACACTACTACGATTGGCAATGACATCAGCACTACGGCTTTCACCTGTGATCAAGCCGACTTCGCCGACACTTTCACCAGGCAACACCTCACCTAGATAAATAGGCTTGTCTGCTTCAATCCAGACTTGCAGCCGACCTCGCACCAATAGATACAACGCGCTCGCTCCATCGCCCTGATGGAATAGAGTTTGCCCACTTTCAAGATAAACAGTCTCAAGCTCTCTGGCGAGTAACTCGCCGTCACCGACAGGTAACTCAAAATAGGTCTCCAATCTCTTTGAGATTGTGACGCTGATACGGTTCAACTCAGTCATTCACGCCCGTCCAACTTTCCAAAATCAAAGCAAGATCAATCAATACACTCTCGACCTTATTTTTATCTTCTGCTGTGAAAATCTGACCATTTGTTCGGTTCAAAAGCTGTACAACTGCAAACAATTTTCCCTTTTGATTACGAATAGGTAATGCCATGACGGATTTGGTTTTATAATTAAATTTCAAGTCAACTTCGGGATTGAACCGATCATCTAGATAGGCATCTTCTACAATCACAGCCTCGTTGGTTAGGACAACCGCACCAGCGATACCAGAATGAATCGGAATACGAATATCTTCATGAACAGGCAACTGCTCCGTGACTCTCAAAACCAAACTTGCATCAGCCTCATCGACGAGAAAAAGTGACGCTCGCTCGGCACCAATCATTTGAGATAGCTTGCGCGTGAAAGCAAACAGGCTTCTCTCAAGCATCGACTGATACGCCTGATCATTGGCTAGACTGGTTGCTTTAAGAAACTGCAAAGACACTTCGGATATACCCTGCAACATGATTTTGAATTCGTCTTCGTTAAGCTTGTCTATCTCTGTTTGAAGGTTTTGCTTTTCGTTTGCATCGGCCAACATGCTCATCATGTGGTCATTGTTCGAAATAACAGAATCGGTGAATGACATTAATTCGCCGTCTTCTAGATGCACAATTCGATCGGCGATGTCCAATATCCGATTATCATGAGTGACAAGCAGAATAGTCGTACCTTGCTCACGCGCCAAACGTTGCATGTGTTCAACAACTTCGCGGCCAGAATCTTTATCCAAAGATGCTGTTGGCTCATCTGCGAGCAACATGGATGGTTCCGCTGCCAGCGCTCGCGCAATCGCTACGCGCTGACGTTGACCACCAGAAAGCTGCTCTGGCTTATGAAACATACGCTCGCCCAAACCAACAGACTCAAGCATAGAGATTGCTCTGGACCTTAATTCTGATTTTTTGTAACGCCCCGTAACGCGTAAGCCAAGCTCCACATTTTCGACAGACGAAATAGAGGCAATCAGATTATGTTGCTGAAAGATAAAGCCAATATTGCGTCTAAGCTCTGCTAATACATTTTGGTTGGCGCCATGAAGTTGCCGACCAAGAACCTGGAGACTGCCCGCTTGCGTTGATCGCAGCGCACCCACAAGGGTCAGCAGCGTTGTTTTTCCCGAACCTGATGGACCCGTGACTATTACGATCTCAGCTTCGGGGATTTCCAGGTTGATATCGAAAAGAATCTGTTTGCGTAGTGCACCACGACCATAGAAGTGGCTGACTGATTCACACATTATAGCGCTCAACTAAAACACCTCCGCTGGATCAATCCGCGCAACCTTGCGCACTGCAAGCAACGCGGAGAATGCGCACATTCCAATGGTGAGCCCAAAGACCAGCAAAGCTCGTTCAGGCGTCACGTAGAGTGGTAACGATGTTGCAGCGGCAGCCCGGCTGTAAAGAAACCATGACGCACCAACCCCAGGTAAAAAACCTACCACGCCCAACACCGCCGCTTGTTGTAAAACAATGCCTGCAACAAACCAATTATTGTAACCAATTGCTCGTAGGGTAGCGTATTCACTCAGGTGCTCAGTCACATCCGCAAATAGAATCTGATAAACAATAATCGCACCAACGACTAAACCCATAATGGCACCGAAGGCAAATATGTAACCAATCGGTGTCGCGCGGTTCCAGTAACTTGTTTCTCGATCAACAAATTCTCGCTTGGTCATGACCAATACGTCTTTGGGTAGATACTCACGTAACCTATCGCTGACAGCACTCACATCAGCACCCTCTTTCACCTGAATCAAACCTAGCTGAATATCGTTCCTATTACTTTGAGGAAAGAGCCTTAGCCAGTTATCAACACTGGTCATAATCGTGCCATCGATACCAAAAGAAGTCCCCATATCAAACAAGCCAACAACCTCGATTTCACGGTTGTTTACCTCTGTTCGGACGGGACCTTTGTTTCTCAGGTAATCAGCTACTTCACCGAATTCCGGCCTGGACAACGAGTCAAAGATTACAACATCACGCTGCTTCAAAAGGTGCCTAGACTCATCAAAACCTGGAGCTATCAGCACAGACCGAGATGGGTCAAACCCAACCGCATTAAGACTACGTCTTCCTTCTCCCCAGGGGTTTTTCCAAACAGCAGGAAAGATATAGATCGGAGTGACCGCTTCGACGTCTGGGTCTGAAAGCGATTGATAAACTCGTCGGATCGAAAACGACTCGGGGCGAACAATGAAGACACTGTTAGGACTAAAAAGGGCGATATCATACTCAAACCGATCTTGAAACCGGACGGCACTTTCAAACAAGGCTTCACGAAAACCCAATTGCATCATAATGAGCAACACAGCGAAAGCGATACCAAGAACAGCGACGAAGAATCGTAAAGGTTTGTGACAAAGCTGCTGCCAACCTAATGGTGCATTCATAATATTTTACATTTGTTTTTTAAGGCGCGAGGCTAATTATCGATAACAACTTCAATTTGCAGGTTAGTTAGCTCTGCAACCAAGGTCGCTTCTGCCAACTTGATCTCAACTTCAACGACACGGGCATCTTTTCGAGCAGCAGGATCAGTGCCTGTCACATCTTGTTTTCTGACCATCGGACGAATACGTTCAACAGTACCGAGAATGGCATTCGGCAACGCAGAGCTTGAAACAGTAGCGGACTGACCAGCTTTCACCTTATAAATATCGGTCTCATAGACTTCAGCAACCGCATACATATTGCCGGTTTCACCAAGTTCCAGAATACCCCTTGCTCCAATAGACTCGCCAGGCCATACCAGCACATCTAGCACTCGACCCTTTATTGGCGAATAAATGGAAGCCCTGGCGAGCGAATTCTCCCTGACAGAAAGACGCGCTTGCAATAGTTCTGCTCGACTCGCCACAGCTTCAGCGGAAATTCTGAAAGCATGACAAGTTGCTGTTTGATAACTAGCATCCGCAGACGCACGTTCGGACTCTTCTTGAGAAGAGAGGTTTTGCGCCAACAGGCTTTTGCGTCGGTCGGCCTCACGCTTGAGGACTTTTGCGCGCACACACTCAGCATCAGCCGCTGCAACTGAAGCCGCTGCCTCTTTCAAGGCAGATTTTTGCGCCGCCACTGCCTCGTCTCTGAGCGAGGCAAGAAGATCATAACTCTCCATGACGGCAAGTAACTGGCCAGCCTCCACCTCATCACCTGGCGCCACATGAAGTGTACGTAAAACTGCTCCATTACCGGCTTCAGCAATAATTGGAGACGTTATATTAAAAACACCATTATGCGGTTCTAACCTGCCGAGAGCAGACACATCTGCAAACCCTGGAGCGGTCGTCAACATAAGAAGAAAAAGGATAAGAGAGGCTGAATTTTTGTACCGCAACATGTTCATACCAGAAAATTTGAGCAATGATATTAACATATTAATTTTACTAAAATCGCTGAAATCATTACACCTCCCGGCAATTTACCAGAACAGTGATAAGCAGCTTGACACATCCTGGGTCTGAGCTTTGGAACACAAGGCGGATACGGTCATCTCAACTCAAAGCAGTTATTCCTCGTGATCCAGAACTGTTAGTTGCGAGTCACCCTGCCCATCATCACTAAGATGCCAGCGTACGGTAGCAAGCTTATCAAGAAATGGTTGGTCGTGACTGACTAGCAGCAAACCGCAAGGACTGCCTGACAACGCAACCTCTAAAGCTTCTATTGAGGGGAGATCTAGATGATTGGTCGGTTCATCCATTACGATAAGATGCGGTACCCCAATCATGCCTAAGGCAAGCAGTAACTTGCGAATTTCTCCCGGACTTGGGCTCTCACTTTCAAGCAATCGATTGGGGCGCGATCCAAGCCTACTAACAATGTTGAGCACATGACCCAACTGCTCAGGATTAAGCAAACGCGCACGACTCAATATTTTCATTGCAGCTTCTGCCGAAACTTCCTGCGGCATGACTATCAATTTTTCAGAGGGCAAGTTCACCAGACTCAGAATGTGCTTGATGAAAGTAGACTTGCCAGAACCATTTTGGCCGGTCACGGCTATGCGATCGGATGTTTTCATTAATAGCTCAGGGAATATTAAGCGCCGTTTAGAATTCAATAATATTTCGCCTGCCTTGATAGTAAAAAGGGCATCGCGGCGGGACTGTGACCCAGGAAGCCAGATACCAGCATCGTATTCTTTCACCACACGCGCGTCATCAAGGCGGCTTTGCAACTGGGTGCTTTTACCGCCAAGTTGTCGCAAAGGCTGACCTGCCTTTGAGTCAGCAACGCGAGCTCTGTCAATTTTCTCTTTTGCATCCGTGTCTTTGGCAGAAATCCCTCGCTTGGACCGAACACTATGTTCACGAGATGCTGCCTCCCGCTTTTTAACAAGATCACGCTGATTCTTTTTGACTTCAGCCTTTACTTTTTTCCTTTCTTTTTGCGCCGAAGACATGTTTTGTTGGCGCTGCTCTCTGGCAAAGCTATATCCGCCCGCAAACTCTTGTGCATCTGGAGGATTAAGCCACAAACACTTGATACAGAGATCATCCAGAAGTTCGCGGTCATGACTGACAATCAGGCCAATCCCTGAATACTCTTTGAGGCTGGAAATCAAAAGCGCTCGGGCACTTGCATCGATGTGATTTGTAGGCTCATCTAAAGCAAAAACTGATGGTTTCTGCCAAAGCGCATGTGCAATTTGACTGCGCTTTCTTTCACCGTGACTCAGACTGTTCCACCTTGTATTAAAATCAGGTTCTATCTGTAATCGACGTCGAAGCTCAAAGGCATCAGCATCCCAATCGTCCAAAAATTCAGGCAAACTCCGAGGGGGAACATCTGTCCGTTGTTCGCAATAGATCGTATCAGCAACATTTTGAATGCTGCCTGAGCTAGGTTCAATACTTCCGGTGACAAGCTTTAGCAGCGTACTCTTACCCGCACCATTGGCACCCACGATCCCGGTAAAACCCTCGGGAAAGTGAATAGTCAAACCAGAAAACAAAGTTTCCAGAGAAGATTCATAGCTGAAATTAACATCGTCAAAAGCAACGATCGGTTGGAGTGACATAACATCTCCCTAAATTTATTTAGTATGTTCTAGTGCTGGATTCGCGATGCGCTTTGTCACCGCGAATAGTGTTGCACTCATTTGCCAAAGGCAGGTTAGACTCAGATATAATCTTAACAAAAATTTAATCGCAATCTTACTAGGATTTTCATGCTGACATTTGGTGTTAAATTGGCCTATTGGATAGGTCAACTTGCAGAAGGACTTAAGAACAGCTCTTTCAGCATATTATTGTTGTTTTATTTTAACCAGGTAATGGGTGTATCTGGAACACTTTGTGGTTTGGCACTATTTATCGCAACTCTGGTTGATGCAATCACCGACCCGATGATGGGTACTATCTCAGACAACTGGAATTCAAAGTTTGGCAGGCGTCATCCTTTTATGTATGCCTCAGCGTTGCCGTTAGCAGTTTGCTTTTACTTCCTGTTCAACCCAATAGTGACAGGGGAATTCTCACTGTTTTTATGGTTACTCACGTTTACAGTCTTAACCCGTATTTCCATGACACTCTATCACGTGCCGCATTTAGCACTGGGCGCTGAATTAACATCTGACTTCGACGAGCGCACAAGTATTGTTGCTTACAGAATGGTTTTTGGCGTTAGCGGTTGGTTGTTGGTCGCCGGGTTGGGGTTTGGGTATTTTTTCGCAGCTACTGATGAATATGCAAACGGGCAGTTGAATCCAGACGCTTATCCAACGTTCATGCTAATCATCAGTATCGGCATCTTCCTATCCATAATGATCACCTCCTTCGGCACAAGATCCCTCATACCGCATTTACCCGGGCCGGTGCCTGGCGCTGACAGCAGAGCGCTTCAAGTGTTTGAAGACTTGCAACAGGCCCTTCGTAACAGATCATTCCGAGCACTTGTTCTTGCGTTTATTATGGTCTCAGTACCCGTCGGCATTGCCGCTGCGCTCGGACTGTATGTGAATACATTTTATTGGGAGCTCACACCGTCCCAATTGCCACTCGTTTTACTCGCACAATTTATTGCGACATTAATTGGTTACGTTGTGTCTCCCGCAGTTGGCAGGCGCTGGGACAAAAAACCGGTTTTGATTGGCGGAGTTTCTATTTGGGCTCTCGCGACGGCATCACCTTATCTATTACGATTCACTGGCCTGTTCCCAGATGTGCCATCGGCCACCTCATTAGCCTTACTCATCGGTTTTGCATTCATTGCGGGTACAGGTATCGCACAGCTTATCGTCGCAATCAGTTCCATGATGGCAGATGTGGCGGACGAGCATCGACTTGATACAGGCAAGCGCAATGAAGGTGTGTTTTTTGGCGCTTTTGCCTTCACTAACAAAGCAGCAGGTGGCTTAGGTAGCGGCATTGGAGGCGTGCTACTCGACGTCATTGCATGGCCCACCGGCGAAAACATTAAGACAGCACAAGATATCCCTACGGACACATTGTTCCAGCTTGCCGTTATCGGCGGACCCATGGTCGCGTTATCCTTTTTCCCCTTCTACTATGCCATCAGGGCGTACAGCCTGGATCGAAAGAGGCACTCAGAAATTCTTGCAGCACTGGGCTAGACCTCTTCAAATGTCAAACAGGGTTGGCGATTTTAAGTAACTGTTTACCGATATTTTTCCCGGTAAAGAGTCGGTTAAGCGTATCCGGAATATTGTCGAACCCTTCTTGAACGTCGACCTGATAATGCAGATCGCCGTTGTGAATCCAACCCAGCAATTCCTGGATCGCCTCACCAGCACGGTCCATATAGTCGAGGACGATGAAGCCCTCCATTCGACCACGCATCGTGATGAGGTTCATGAGATTAGCTGGACCAGGGATCGGCGCAGTTGCGTTGTAACCAGAGATACCACCGCAAAGCACCACGCGCGCCTTTTGGTTTATGTGGTTCAAAGCCGCCTCGAGGATGTCGCCACCGACGTTATCAAAGAATACGTCTACTTTATTCGGGCAAGTCATTCCAATTCGCTCGTTAACGTTTTCATTTTTGTAATCAATGACATCGTCGAACCCGCCTTTTTCTTTCAACCATTGACATTTTTCTTTGCCACCTGCAATTCCAACAACACGGCATCCCTTAATCTTCGCTATCTGACCGGCGATTGAGCCAGTTGCTCCGGCGGCACCCGATACGAGTACAGTCTCCCCCGGTTGCGGATCCGCTAGATCGAGCAAACCCCAGTAAGCGGTTAAGCCCGTAATACCCAACACCGACATCATCATTTCCGGCGTTATACCCTCGGGAACTTTGCTTAAACCCATCGGCCCCTGATTCGGTACGGCAACAATGAAGTCTTGCCAGCCGCCAGTGGTTTGCACGATGTCACCTTGCGCGAAATCAGGATGTCTAGATTCCAGAACCTGCCCGATGGACCCTGCTCGCATAGGTTCTCCAAGCTTAACAGGCGGCAAATAGCTTGCACGGTCTTCCATCCACCCGCGCTGAGTTGGATCGAACGATAGCCACAGGTTTCTTACCAGCACCTCGCCCTCAGCGGGTTCAGGTATCGGATTTTCTGCATACTCAAAGTTGTCTTTCCCTACGAGCCCAACAGGACGTTTAGCGAGTAGCCATTGGCGGTTAATATTCATCGTTGCTCCAAGATTTTAATTTGAGGTGAAAGTTTACAGTTGTTATACGCTTTTAAAACATTATTAGACCTTTAACTTTATCGGTCAAACCCTATTGGATGCATGCCGCAGAATCAGCTCAGATCGAAGGCTTCAGGCCGCCGGCCGCTATTACCCCCTTGTTGCTTTGCTCTCAAACTATTAGGCTACGGCCCGCTTACCTATATTTGCCCGCAGAATCCATCTCCATGATCAGGAAGATACTCGAATATTTTTTTGG
>JBLHWY010000132.1:0-17745 GCA_047629195.1 Candidatus Azotimanducaceae bacterium | reverse complement strand
GAATCAAAGTTACGAGCGCTTATGGTTGATGACGAATCTGAAATTAAAACAATAGCTGTTGAGAATCTGGCAGGATATGTTTAAAAGTTGAAAGAGGTGATGTATCCCCTATTAGCGTGATTTTTAGGTGAGGCAATACGCAGCACCAAGTCAGTCCAGTCAGGTAGATCAGGACACCTATGTCCCTGATGACATTACAGATAATACGGAAATTCGTGATGACGATGAAACTTAAAGTAGTGATAACTAGCGAAGTCTGCTGCTAGTTTATCTATACTAGCTGCCCAGAATCCCTCACTTTCTCAAATTTCATCAATACCGTCGTTTTAAGAAAAAAAATCACGACCAGAACTACTGACTTAATGTTTTTAACAAAAGCGCCCCACTGCTAAAAGCTAACTATGCTTTGCTTACCGCGTAACTTATAATATTGTATGAAATTAATCCAATTTGCGTGCGTCCTAGGACTAGCTAACTTTTAGGCAGCGGGACATCCACAATCGCAATGTCAGGGACACTGATCTCTAGCAAATGGAACAAAATGGACAATAAAGACCAAACTCTTGTGAGATCTATGATCCCATTCGCTCAAATGCCCAAAGATATTTTCGAAGGCATAATCGAGTTTATTGAGTTCAAAAAATACCCATCCGGTAAAATGATATTCAAGAGAGAGGCTGCTTGTTCGTTAATTTATTGGCTTATAGAAGGCTCCATCGATTTGCTGGATGAGAAGTTTGAAGCCAGAAATCGGAAATCAGAAGACGCAAACGCTAGTTTTGCACTCGACAGCCATGATCCACACAGAGTGACAGCAATCACTACGTCAGATTGTAGGCTAGCAGTGATTCCGAGAGATAAGTTAGGTGAGTCTTTGCAAAGCCTAGATGCTGACATCGCCCTTAGCGAATCTGAAAATGTAGATAATGGTATAGACTGGATGTCCGCCTTCCTCAGTTCGCCCTTATTCGAGTTCATTCCGCCAGCGAATATTCAGACACTCTTCAGCAAATTCGAAGAAGTAAAATACATCGCGGGTGAAGTTGTCATCAGACAAGGTGAACCCGGCGATTACTTTTATGTTGTCCAATCTGGAAGAACAAAAGTCGAACGTCAGGTTGGAGACAAAACGCAATTGCTCATCGAACTAAAGGCTGGGGATAATTTTGGTCAAGATGCACTCGTGAGTGATGTTCCACGGAGCGCGAACGTTACCATGCTGACAGCGGGTACGCTAATGCGACTGGCTGAACACGACTTCGAAAACTTGCTCATGGAACCTGTGATTGAAACAGTCACACTGGAAGAAGCCAACGAAATGGTTGCAGAGGCAAACCCCAGAACTTACATCCTAGATGTGCGAAACCCGAAAGAACTGGAAGGAGGAAAACTGGAAAACAGCCTAAATGTGCCGCTACTCCTCCTGCGAAAAAATCTACCGAAATTAAAAGCTGATGCAATTTACATCGCCACCTGCGATACGGGAAAAAGATCAAAACTCGCTGCTTACATACTAAACGAAAGTGGATTCACGGGGTACGTACTCAAATCAGACACGAGCAATTAATAGACGCCTTGGATACTACTCAAACGAGCAACAGAGCGTGAGTTAAAAGTTCAAGTAGAGAGTTTAAGTAAAACTCCACCGATAAACTTGAGATCAAATTACTTCGCTGAAGCGTACTAGCTAACGCGAACAATCAAAATCAAACAAAGGATGCGGGAAGATGACAAGCGATTGCTTATTCTGCAAGATAGTGACCGAAAAGATTCCAGCGGATATTGTGTATCAGGATGATCAAGTCGTGGCGTTTCGTGACATAAGTCCCCAGGCACCGACTCACATATTGATCATTCCGAGAAAACACATCTCTACAATCAATGAGATAGAGTCAACTGACCAGCAACTTGTTGGCTATTTGGTCCTCACCGCCCAAAAACTAGCAGAAGCAGAGGGGATATCAGAATCCGGCTTCCGCCTTGTCATGAATTGCAACCAAGATGGAGGTCAAACGGTCTACCACATCCATATGCACCTCATGGGCGGCAGACAACTTACAGTCCTCGGATGATAGAAACATAAGGAAATAGCGCAGTGAATGGGAATATGAAGAACCCAATTGATCAGGCAATTTCGCATTTTGACCAGGCCTTGCGAGCTGTAAGCGGCTCAATCGGAAAAACTACCCGACCGTCACCAGCCAAGGATATAGAGCCAGATTCCCTCTCCGAACAGGAACGCTTGGAAGCTGTCAGACTCATGCGCGTTAACCACTGTGGCGAAGTCTGCGCTCAGGCGCTGTATCAGGGACAAGCAATCGTCGCAAAATCACCTGAAGTAGCCAACCATATGCGCCAAGCAGCAATAGAGGAAGTCGATCACCTTAGCTGGACAGAAGACCGCATAAATGAACTCGATGGCCGTGTGAGCTATTTGAATCCGTTATGGTACGCAGCCTCATTTGGCATGGGAGCTGTGACAGGTATGCTGGGAGATAAAATAAACCTTGGTTTCGTCGCTGCAACAGAAGATCAAGTTGCCAAGCACCTTGATGATCACCTCACTAAACTACCTGGACAAGATATAAAATCGCGCGCAGTTTTAAGCCAAATGAAGACAGACGAACTAACTCACAAAGAAATGGCGCTGGCAGCCGGCGGCGCTGAATTCCCCGCTCCGATAAAAATGGGAATGAGAATGATTTCAGACCTGATGACCCGAACCACATACTGGCTATAGAGCGTACTTACCAATACTGACATCCTTCGGCTGTCAGTATTAGTAATGTCTCGGTCAAATTTGCGGCGCCAGCAAGCCCGTGACGACATGGTTTAATTCGCTGCCTAAATCCCTAGAAACGAAAACAACTGCTCCATTTTGAGCTTTTCGCACAACATAACCATCAGGATCAAGTTGCTCCAATTGAAACTCGTCTACTGCAAGTCTGAGCTCTCCATCCGTATTTCTGCTTATCCCACGGCTACGCGTATCTATGGTCGCAAAATCAGGCATCATACTTTTAAACAAGTCATACAAGCAGTTAGCTGGATGAATATCGCCGCAGCTAGATATTTCTAACTCAAGTCGAAAGGTGGACCAACACTGAGCATCACCTAGATCAAAATAGGTGTGGGTAGAAATATGACTAGCATCAAGATGTGCCAGCGCCGAAACATGCTGAGCTATCAATAGATTTGCACTTGCACCATGAGGATTATAATTAACGGATGAGAAACTCATCGTCTGTGTGCCCAGAGCATCGCTCAAGTTAAGAAGAACAGCTTCAAGTTCGGTCTCCGAATATTGCTGATCAATTTTCTTAGCCCAAGACAAAATATCACTATCGCTCTGAGGGGGCTCCATCAGATAGAAATTCACGCCTAAAGAATGTGTCACTAAATTCAATTTCTCTCCAACGACTTCGAGTCTTGATTATGGCTATATTTTCGGTGAAATGGAGTCTGATACAAACAAAAACCGAATATAATGCCTTTCATCACACTTTAGAGGCCGCACAGTTGTTTTCGAAATGCACTGCACGTAATCTTGTGTGATATTAGATTTCTTGGAAATAGTAGCGCAACAAAATGGTTAGCCTAACTCTCTCATCTCTTGACTTCGGCAACATGGAAGCTTTCTTGGCTTCCGCTCATAAACGCAGATACCCGAAGGGCAGTACTATTATTTACGCGGGTGAAGATAGTGACTCAATATACTATATCACCAACGGCTCAGTAACGGTCCTGATCGAAGATGATTCTGGCAGGGAAATAATTGTCGCTTATTTAAATAAAGGTGACTTCTTTGGCGAGATGGCGCTGTTTGGCGAGGGCACCCGAACTGCCTGGGTGAAAGCAAAAACAGACTGTGATGTTGCAGAATTAGGCTATTCAAAATTCGTCGATTTAAGCAAGCAGGACTCAGGCATGCTTTTCGAGCTAACCAGCCAGGTTGTTGAACGATTAGGCAAGACAACTCAGAAGGTTGGAGATTTGGCCTTTCTTGACGTCACCGGCCGGGTTGCAAGGCAGCTGCTAGATCTCTGTGATCAACCAGACGCCATGACACATCCAAAAGGCATGCAAATCAAGATTACCCGACAAGAGATCGGTCGTCTGGTTGGCTGCTCTAGAGAGATGGTCGGCCGAGTCCTAAAAACTTTAGAGGATCAAGGCCTCGTGACGGTCAAAGGAAAAACCATGGTAGTACTTGGAACAAGATAATTCGCTAGTGGTCTCGACATCACTAAAAACGACGAAATCAATAATCTAACAGACGCAAGGTGTCAAAAGAACAGCTCTTTCAATTTCTTTCCTGGCTCTTTTACCCGCATAAAAGCTTCTCCGACCAGAAACGAATTAACCCCTGCATTTTGCATTTCTTCTACGTCAACCCTCGTTCTAATTCCACTTTCAGTAACGGCTATAACCCCTGCAGGAAGCATTTCGAGCAAATCGAAAGTCGTTTTCAAACTCACCTCGAATG
Organism: Candidatus Azotimanducaceae bacterium; assembly: GCA_047629195.1. Classification (GTDB taxonomy): domain Bacteria; phylum Pseudomonadota; class Gammaproteobacteria; order Pseudomonadales; family Azotimanducaceae; genus UBA4582. The sequence continues at coordinate 13,259 of JBLHWY010000132.1, read as the reverse complement.
TGCGCAAGTTTCTGTTATTAATACCCAACAGATCCGGATTAAGTGCCAATGCAGCTTCGGCTTCAAAGCTATCATGAACTTCGATGAGAACATCCATGCCTAAGTCACGAGCGAGTTGATTAAGCTGCGCCATTTTCTCCGAACTCAGGACACTAGCAATAAGCAATACACAGTCAGCACCAAGGCTTCTTGATTCGTAAATCTGGTATTCATCAACCATGAAGTCTTTTCGAATGACTGGCAGTTTCACCGCCTTTCTTGCTGCCAGAAGATATTCATTGGCCCCCTGAAAAAAACTCACATCAGTGAGAACGGAGAGGCAAGCCGCACCTGACTGCTCATACGACTGCGCGATCTCAACCGGGTCAAAATGCTCTCGAATCACACCCTTGGAAGGCGATGCTTTCTTAATTTCTGCGATAATTGCTGGTTTCTTTTGATCGCTACAATTTCTTAGAGCCGCGACAAAGCCGCGACAAGGTTCGAGGCCATTCAATTCAGCTTCAAGTTCAATTAACGGTTTCTTATCTTTCAGTAGTTCTAATTCTCGCCATTTCTCAGCGACAATCTTTTTTAGAATATCCGGAGTTTCAGCCTTATTCATGTTTGTTCGTCCTCAATTAATCTGCTGCAAATGGCGAAACGGGCATATCAGCGGTATAGCTGACAAACTCAGCTAACTTGGCACTAGCTAGCCCTCCTGAAATCGCCTTTCGCGCCAGCTTCACGCCCTCATTCAGATTCTCAGCCATACTAGAAAGATAAATCGCCGCGCCTGCGTTAAGCGCCACTATGTTAGTGGCACTTTCATTGATCCCTGCAAGCGCTTGATTAACCAAATCTAGACTCCCGAGACTATCTTCTACAATCAGACCTTCTAGCGAACCATTAGGGAACCCGAAGTCAGCTGGTTCAATTCGATATTCTTTAATGACACCATTTTTAAGCTCAGCGACTGAAGTGGGTGCAGCAATGCTAATTTCATCCAATCCATCATCTGAGTGAACAACCATCACATGCTCACTACCAAGCGCGAGCAAAACCTCTGCCATTGGTCGTAACCATTTTTTGTCGTAGACGCCCAAGAGCTGCCTTTTGGCTCCGGCGGGATTGGTGAGTGGACCCAACAAATTGAAGATGGTACGAACTACCATATCTCGACGTGGTCCAATTGCGTGCTTCATCGCGCTGTGATGATTCATCGCGAACAAAAAACCAACACCTACTGTATCAATACATCGCCCAACTTGTTCTGGAGAGAGCATAATCGCGGCGCCTGCGGCTTCCAGTAAATCTGCGCTACCGCTTTTTGAAGAAGCTCCCCTACTACCATGCTTCGCGATCGCAACACCTACTGCAGCAGCAACAAATGCAGACGCTGTCGAAACATTAAATTTATTCGAGCCACTACCGCCCGTACCACAAGTATCGACAATATTTTCCCTTTGAGTTGTTACAGGTGTTGCTAACTCGCGCATCACCGTTGCCCCAGCTCGAATTTCATCTATTGTTTCGCCTTTCACTCTCAGACCTACCAAGAAACCGCCAATTTGCGCATGGGTCGCTTTACCGCTCATAATCAAACCCATCACATCAAGCATCTCCTGGTGAGACAAATCTTCCCCAGCAATGACCTTTGCTATCGCTTCTGGCATATTCATTACATCACCTCTCTTCGATCAATTTCTTGTGTTTAATGCTGCTTGCGTAAAATTCCGAAGCAAATCATGTCCATGTTCACTAACGATTGACTCTGGGTGAAACTGAACCCCTTCAACATTTAGAGATTTATGTCGTACACCCATTATTTCATGCAACTGACCATCCTGCTCTGTCCAGGCGGTAACTTCGAGACAGTCAGGTAACGTCCCGCCTTCAATTATCAATGAGTGATAGCGAGTAGCTGTAAAAGGATTAGAAAGTCCTTTAAAAACGCCCTTGCCATTATGATGAATGGGCGACGTTTTCCCATGCATAACATGTTCAGCCTTGACGATTTTTCCACCAAAAACCTGGCCTATACTCTGATGTCCGAGACATATACCCAAAATAGGAATGGACTCGGAGAATGCCCGAATCACATCCATCGAGATCCCTGCCTCATTGGGCGTACAAGGCCCAGGAGATACAACAATTTGACGCGGTTGCAGCGCCTCGATCTCTTCAAGGGTGATTTCGTCATTCCGAAAAACCTTAACATGTTCCCCAAGTTCACCTAGGTACTGAACGATGTTGTAAGTGAAAGAGTCGTAGTTATCAATCATCAAAATCATGAAGAAGAGTCTCCCTGACGGACTACGGTCCGAGTCTCGTCCTTGTTCAGCATCCGTGGATTCTCACCATTCTCACCCATCCCAAGACCTGCTTCTGTCATGGCTACAGCTTGGAATATCGACCTTGCCTTATTCATTGTTTCCTTCCACTCAAGCTCAGGTACCGAATCTGCGACAACGCCAGCACCCGCTTGAACATACAGTCGATAATCTTTAATAACAGCTGTACGAATAGCGATAGCTGTATCCATATTCCCATTCCACGACAAATAGCCAACGGCGCCACCAAATACTCCGCGTTTTTCGGGCTCTAGTTCGTCAATAATTTCCAAAGCTCTCACTTTGGGCGCGCCGCTCAGGGTGCCTACAGGAAGCGTTGCGCGGAGCAATGCCATCGCCGAACCATTTTCCTCAATTACTCCAGCTACGTTGGAAGCGATATGCATAACATGAGCATAACGCTCAACAGTCATCATTTCGCTGACTTCCACGGTCCCCACTTTACAAATTCGACCAATATCATTTCGACCAAGATCGATTAGCATAAGATGCTCTGCAATCTCTTTCGGGTCCGCTAACAACTCACGTTCAAGCTCCACGTCTTCTGTTTCGGTTCGCCCCCGTCTTCTGGTCCCAGCAAGCGGCCTGACGGTCACGGCACCATTGTCGAGACGCGCTAGTATCTCAGGTGAAGAACTAACGATATGAAAATCGGCCAGATCCATATAGTACATGTAGGGCGATGGATTAAGTGATCTCAATGCGCGGTATAAATTGAGCGGCTCACCTTCAAAGAGAATCGACATACGCTGAGAAAGTACCACCTGCATGACGTCGCCCTCTCGAATATATTCTTTTATTCGGTCAACATCGCGCTTGAAATTTTCTTCACCGTAACTCGAAACAAAATCTTCTTCATGAACGGCTGGTCCCATTTCCGGCACTAACACTGACGTTGGTATGTGCTCCTGCATTCTCTCGACCATCAGTTGCAAGCGCTTCTGAGCGTCATCAAAAGCAGATTCATTTGCTGGGTCGGCGTGGGTTATTAAATGAATCTTTCCCTTCACATTGTCGAATACCATGACATCGTTGGAGACCATAAGAAGTATATCTGGAGTTCCAATAACATCCGGCGGACAACTGGCTGCCAATCGCTTTTCAACATAGCGCATCGTGTCATAGCCAAAATAGCCGACCAATCCGCCAGTGTAGATAGGCAGACCTTCAATCGGTGGATAGCGGTATTGTTGCTGAAATCGTTCTATATACTCGAGAGGATCATGACTGACAAATCGTTCAATCTCCTCACCATCTTCCTCTAAAACTATTTCGTTACCAAAGACCTTCAGTATTTTACTCGCGGGCAAGCCGACCATAGAGTATCTCGCCCATTTCTCACCACCTTGAGCAGCAGACTCGAGTAAATAGCTATAGGGACCACTGGCCACTTTCACATAGCAGGACAACGGTGTATCGAAATCAGCGAGCATTTCTCGCGTCACTGGAATGTGGTTGTAACCTTCAGCTGCTATAGCAGCAAATTCTTCTGGGGTCATCACTCTCTTACTTCTTCAATTGGATTTACGAACGTCTAAATAAGTGTCCAAATGGATGCTAAAACACAACGAGGGTTAAAACATTTTCGGATCAGAATGCATACTGGCACCGAGGTACCTGCACAAATTGACAGCTAGCTTCGCCAGCGAGTGGAGTAGGTTAAATTTAGAGCAAATAAATTAATCATGGGTGACAAATCACACTATTTAATACTTGTTAAATTCTTGTTAAGAAAAAACTGAATTGTCTTATTGAGCAGCAAAGGGAAGAATAATCGAGACCCTTCTCTGAATCAAGTGGCGAATCAAGAGCGGAATCAAGCGCTTGAATAGAACACCAAAACACGGTGCTGATGTCAACCTGCATCAGCTGACGAAATTTTTGCTTTCATCGAATCGATGGTCTTGCGATAGTCACCAGCGCCAAAAATCGCCGAGCCCGCGACAAAAGTATCCGCACCGGAAGCTGCAATATCAGCGATATTATCAATTTTCACGCCACCATCAATTTCCAATCGAATATCGCGACCACTTTGATTGATCAACTCCCTGGCTCGTCGTAATTTGTCGTGCGTCGTCGGGATAAATTGCTGTCCACCAAAGCCTGGGTTTATAGACATAATCAGAATCATATCGATTTTATCCATTAAATAATCCAGGTGAGAGAGCGATGTTGATGGATTAAAAACCAGCCCACATTTGCAGCCGGCAGATTTTATCAGCTCGAGTGATCGATCTATATGCTCACTCGCCTCAGGATGGAAGGTGATGTAGCTAGCGCCAGCTTCAAGAAAATCGCCGATGATTCTGTCCACCGGCTTCACCATCAAATGAACGTCTATAGGCGCTTTGATGCCATAACTACGAAGCGCACTGCAAACCATTGGTCCAATCGTCAGGTTTGGCACGTAATGATTATCCATCACATCAAAATGCACCATATCCGCACCTGCCTCAAGCACTGCATCGACCTCTTCGCCAAGTCTTGCGAAGTCTGCGGACAAAATGGAAGGAGCTATTAATGGTTGCATAATTCTGTCGTACCAAAATTTAATTAAGTGATACTTTACCTAACTCAAAGGGCTGATGCTCGATAATCATGCAGCAAAACTTAGACTTTTCAAATTAGTTCGCGCTACATTTCTGCGCAATCTGAGAGTCTTTCCAATTTGGCACTATACTTATGAAATGCTTACACCTTATTTTGAGATCATCGGGACAAACCGGTATACAAAAACTCTGACACTCTTACTATCATTATTGGTAGCAACCACTTTCGCCGCGGTTTCGAAAACAACCTACGCAGAGCCTCTCGACTACGAACAAGAGATTATCTCTCTCAACGTGAATAACTCTGCTTTTAACGTCGCATTCTTTTTTGAAAAGACAGGCAACCCTAAAGGCGGGGTCATCCTCACCTACGGCCAAACAGACAAACCATTTTATCTCAACAATATTGCCTACGTACTCGCGCGTAATGGGTGGTCAACTGTTCTAGTCGGCCCTAGTGAAAGTCAAGCCTTTCCCATAAAGGGGGCAAACGGCAGCAAACAAGACCCATTAAAATATTCGGACATTCTGACTGAAACCATTCGACTCATGCGAGAAGAAAAGGGGCAATACAATCTTGTAATACTTGCACACGGTACAATTTGGGGCGAGGTCAACGACTACGTTTCAGACCCAAAGAAAAACGAAAATATCATCCAAGGCTTAGTGATGCTTGATATAAAGGAACACACTAGCCTAAAGAGGCTCCCCGTAAGTCTCCCATTACTTGATCTGATAACAACTAGATTGCCACCCTCAGATTTTCATCAAAGAAAGATAGAGGCAAATCGATACAAATTGTATTCATATACACAGGTTAATTTGCCTTCACGGTTATCGTCAACCGCTCTTAAAGAAGATCAACTGGCTAAGCGAATAAGAGGCTGGCTGAGATTAAACATCCAAGGTATGGAGCTAAATAAGAATAACCTTGTGAATAATTAGCGAATTTCCGTTCGAAACAGCAATTTCATTGATTCAACAAATCTAACCTATTCGGAGTTCCAACGTCATTCCAGCCGCCAGAAAAATATTCGGCTGTGATCTGTCTGTTATCCAGATTTAGGTCAAATAGCTCCCTCAACATTACTGGACCATCCCGCAAGCCGCAAAAAAATGATGGCCGGTAAAGCGCGATTGTTGAATAAGTGAGAAGCTTCCCTCGACTTTCCAAAAACCCGCCTTCGCTAATCGCGAAATCGCCTTCAGGATGGTGCGTAGGGTTATCCACCATAATCAAATGGGCATCGGCGGAACATTGGTACTCCGCCAGTTCGCGAAAATCGAAGTCAGTGTAGACATCACCGCCCACGACAAGAAATGCTTGATTAAGACCCGCTAGACCCTGCAACAGAGGAAGCGCATTTCTTATACCACCGGCCGTTTCAAGCGGCACTGGTTCCCTAGAATATTGAATATCTAGGCCCCGCTCTTGACCATTCCCCAGGGCTGCTTCGATTATCTCGCCGAGGTAAGAAACGTTGATCACAATCTCAGAGATACCAGCGCGTTGTAAAGCATCGAGATGATACTCGATCAAGCTCTTACCGTGGATTTTCAACATGGGCTTGGGCAAGCTCTTAGTCAGTGGCAGCATTCTTTTACCCATCCCAGCCGCCATGATCATCGCTTTCAATTTGTTCTTCTCATTGCCAAACAGTCCTCAACGTCCATCTTCAATCTCAAGTATTTCCAAGGCAGGAAGAACTCTCTGTTCAAGAAAATCGCCGAATTCGCGCAGCTCCGGATATTGATGACATGTTTCGACGATGTAATCGATCACTAATGGAATATCTGCCAGATACCTTTGTTTTCCGTCTCTGAGTTTTAACCGCGAGAATATGCCCGCGCACTTCAAATGACGCTGCATGCCCATGAGGTCAAACCATTTAAGGAAAGCCCTTTGATCAATTTCCGTGGCTATGCCTTGTTTATTCAATGATGTCCGAAAATTTTCAACCCAATGACAGACCTCATCCCTTGGAAACCTGTAATAACAATCTTTAAGCAAGGACACTAGATCATAGGTTACCGGACCCATAACCGCATCCTGAAAATCAATGATTCCAAGCTCCCCATCGGTCTGTATCATGAGATTTCGAGAGTGAAAATCACGGTGTACTAACACTTTTGGCTGAGCTAGTGCGGACTCTCGTAGTAATCTTTTGACTCGGTCTATTTCTTTTACTTCGATACTCTCGAGCTGCAAAGAGAGTAGTTGTTCGACAAACCAATCTACGAAAAGATTCATCTCAGTTTCAAGAAGAGAATCATCATAGCTCGCTAAGCTCCCTCTCTTATCGACAGCCTGAATTTGGCAAACAATCGCAATCGCTTGCTCGACGAGTTCTACGCGCTTTGCATCTTTCGATTTATTCAGTGCATCGAGGCAAAGTTGATCACCAAAATCTTCAACCATAAGAAAACCGAGATCTAAATCTGCCTGATATACCCGGGGAACTCGCAAGCCATGAACAGCCATCATTTCATTGACGCGGATATACGCCTCATTGTTCTCATGCATTGGCGGCGCATCAACAAAAACATATGTTCGTGAAAAGCCCTTGCCTGCCCCCAATTCAGGTCTAAAATACCGCCTGAAACTGGCATCATCAGACGTGGGAACTAGTCGATACCCTTCAAAATCGAGCTCTCCTTGCCGCTTCAACTCATCTTTTGCCCAAATATTCAAGGTTGCCAGCCTTTTTGATTTCTCTTTTTCTGCTGTAGTCTCTGACAAAGTAACTGAACTCTAATTCCGATTGCTTTATTATCCAACATCCTGCTCTCTCGACGCCATCAGATATTGTCACACTTTTCTCTTAAAAAACTAGCAAGCATTCCATCTCGTCTAATACTTGGCAGTGTCATCACTTGGGCTTCATTCAGCCTTAACGCCAAAACAGCACCCCTGTCAGCAGCAGAAATAGACTGGGTCGCAAAAAGCGCATTGAGTGCTGATGATGCTAGTGGGCTACCCTGGTTCTGCAACGGTATGTACGCGCCGCCGACAATGGAAGGTCTCGAAGGCGACACACGGATGTTTGCGACCGCTGATTCAGCTCTGCATGTACAAGAACACTCTACATCCCTTTCCGGTAATGTTGTCATTGCTCAGGGGAGAAAAATAGTAAACGGGGCATTTGTAACGCGGGACGCTGCAACGGGCATTACAACCATCGAAGGACCACTGAAATTGCGAGAAGAGGGGTTGCTTCTGACAGGAGATGGAGCAAGCACTAATTTCTTTGCTGGAACAGGTATAGTCGACAATGCAACGTTTCTTCTCCACCAGGCCAGCCTTCGGGGCACAGCAAATCGACTAGTCCAAGGTGCAGACAACAAAATTCATATCGATCAGGGTGAGATGACCCGATGCGAACCGACGAGCAATGTCTGGAAGATAAACGGAGAAAACATCGAACTAGATCCTGAAGCAGGCTGGGGGGTCGCCAGAAACGTCACGCTCAAGATTAAGGATGTACCCGTTTTCTATTTTCCTTGGTTCAGATTTCCAATAAATGACGAACGGCAATCCGGTCTACTGTCACCCAGCATTGGCTACGACAGCGATGGTGGAACAGATATTTCCATCCCCTATTACTTCAACTTGGCGCCTAACTACGACGCAACTTACCAGGTGCGGAGCCTGTGGAAGAGAGGGTTCATTCAAGACGCGCAGCTCAGATATAAAAACAAGAATTCTGACAACGAGATCAATGGCGCACTCTTGGTGAATGATGACATTTTTGATGATCGCGCGTTGTTCGATCAAACCTCTACTGGCACCGATACATCTTCAGTCGATATACCTGACTTCGAAAAGCGGAATCGATGGCTATTGAATTTAAGGCATACCGGCGAGTGGGGCCCGCAATGGAAAACAACAATAGATTACAGCGCAGTTTCCGACCTAAACTATCTCGAGGATATTGGCGGCAATGTCGGATCTGAATCAGTAGACCAGTTTATTGGCCCAGTAGACGCAAGCTTGGCAAACCGCAGGTCTGCCGCCCTAACTCGACTGGGCAAGGTCGAATACAGAGCAGGAGACTTTGCGGCCGCTATATTTGTTCAAGGGTTCCAGAACTTGGACCCCATTGGCGTAGAGCAGTATGAGAAAATCCCTTCCCTGACAGTTGGCTACAATAACAATATTGGTGCAATAGACTACAAAGTAGACTTCGATTATTCGTTCTTTACCAAAGATAACACTGACATCAGCGGTATTGATGCTATCGTTGGGGAGCGCATCACGAGCAAAATGAATTTTTCTATCCCTTGGCGCCAGACCTGGGGGTTCGTGAAACCAAGTTTAAGCGTGATTCATCGCAAATATAATCTTGATGACACTCCCGCCAATTTTAGGGCTAACCCGGAAGAAACCATTCCAGTATTCTCTCTCGACAGCGGACTTTATTTCGACCGGTATTTCAGTTTTGCTGGGCACTCATTGCAACAAACCCTAGAACCACGTTTATACTTCCTGTACGCACAAGAGGCATTCCAAGACGACTTGCCAAATTTTGATGCTGGTCCGTTAACACCGTCATATTCACAATTGTTTAGAGAAAACCGCTTCAGCGGATCCGACAGGATCGGTGATGCAAGGCAATTAAGCGCCGGAATAACGACAAGATTTCTGGCGCAAGACACTGGCGCGGAACTTTTTTCGATCAGCTTGGGTCAAATCTACTACTTTAAAGATCGCTCGGTATTGTTTAATCCAGTCGATTCCGAATCGCCAACAGCAAGGGAGTCAGCACTTTTTGCTGAAGCACGCCTAAAACTAGGAGAAAACTTTACTGCTAGAAGCTCTTTTGAGTGGGAACCTGATGCAAACCGCAGTAATAGGGGTCAACTGAGCGTCAAATATGCAGACAATGAAAGACGTATTTTTAACCTTTCATACCAAAACACGAGCGATGAGGCACAACGAAGGACAATCGAACAGCAGTCAGAGGAATCCGACCTGACTTTTATATGGCCGGTGTATGAAAATTGGAGTGCTATTGGTCGATGGAATTTTGGCTGGGATACACACCAGACCATCGAGTCATTTATCGGATTTGAATATAATGACTGCTGCTGGAAAGCACGCCTTGTAGCCAGACGCTTTCTTCGGGAACAAACAACCATTACAATTTTGCAAGACGACCCCTCTTCAGCGTCTGGCTTTACTGCGATAGAAACGCTGGTAACGCCAGCTGATACGGGCATTTTCTTTGAATTCCAGTTGAAGGGGCTTTCGACACTCGGAAGAAGACTCGACTCACTACTGGAACAATCAATACCTGGATACAGAAATCGAGAAGATCGAATAGGACAATAGCAATACGTATGAAACACTCCAGAATTTTAATATCAGCTTTAATGACTCTCCTAATTATCGGGCAGCAATCCCAAGCCGCACTAGTCATCCTAGATAGAATTATCGCAGTGGTTGACGAAGATGTTGTTATGGAGTCGCAGCTAAATCAACGCCTGAGCAGCATAAAAGCCCAGCTAACAGAAAGCCAAAGGGGGCAAATCCCTTCCGATGAGGAACTGAGGGCGCAAATAATTGAACGGCTCGTCGTCGAAAGCGTACAACTCCAAATGGCCGAACGTGCCGGCGTCAGAATCAGCGATGAAGAATTAAACGAATCGATGACGGCGATTGCAGCGCAAAACAACCTCAATCTGCAACAGTTCAGACAAGCCGTCGAGAGTGATGGTATTCCCTACGAAGAAATGAGAGACCAAATTCGCAGAGAAGTAAAAATAAACCGAGTTCAGCAAGGCGTGATGAGAAGTCGAATCAACATCTCTGAGCAGGAAATCAAAGATTTCTTGGCCTCAGAACTTGGCGAGGTCATTACGGCCGACGAATATAGGCTCGCTCACATACTGTTACCATTCCCTGAGGACGCTACGCCGGCGCAAATTGATGAAGTCATGTCGAGTGCTGAGGGAATCCTTGAAAAAATTAATGGCGGCGCAGATTTTAAGAGTCTCGCAATCGAAAAATCCACTGGCCAGAATGCCTTGAATGGCGGAGATTTAGGCTGGCGAAAGGTCATCCAACTTCCAACCATGTTTGCCGATATTACGCAGGAGATGGAAACAGGAGAATTACGGGGACCCATTAAAAGTGGTAGCGGATTCCATTTAATCAAGTTATTGGAAAAACGAGGTGCCAAGGCTGAAGGGCAAGTCGCACAGGCACACGTAAAACATGTTCTCATCCAGCCATCCGAAATTAGAACCCACCAGGAAGCACTGGAACTATCCGAAAGTTTGAGACAAGAAATTGCAGATGGGAGAGATTTTGATGAAATAGCAAAGCTCTTTTCAGATGATCCTGGCTCCGCTTTAAGCGGGGGTGACCTTGGCTGGAATCGAGCTGGAACATTTGTACCGATATTCGAGCAACAGATGAAAGATTCTGAGATTGATCAACTCTCTAAAGTTTTTGAAAGCGAGCATGGCTTTCATTTTCTTGAAGTTACAGGTCGACGAATTGAAGATTTCAGCGAGAGGTTTAAGGAGGGACAAGCAGAAAATTACCTCAGAAATCAGAAATTTGATGAAGAGCTGGAAAACTGGATCAGAGAACTGCGTGAAGACGCATTTGTTGAAATCCGCGAGTAACCTTTTCTTTAAACACTAACAGTTCTACTAGCGTTGGGATCGAAGATGAAGGCAAGAAAGCGTTTTGGCCAGAATTTCTTACATGACAACAATGTCATCCAAAGAATAATCGACGCTGTAAACCCGCTGACTACAGACACTCTCTTTGAGATTGGACCGGGACATGGTGCTCTCACGGCTCTGCTTTCGGACGCATCGCCAGACCTTACTGTGGTCGAGATTGATAGAGACCTCGCTGACAACATTCGCACACGTTATCCTAGTATTAGTCTCATTATTAGCGACATACTGAAGTTTGATTTCGCTTCCTGGCAGCCGGCCAAGCCAGCACGGGTGATTGGCAACTTACCTTACAACATCTCAACACCGCTGCTGTTTCGTCTATTTAGCACACTTGAAAAAGTACAAGATATGCATTTTATGCTTCAATTAGAGGTCGTAAACCGATTAGCTGCCGAACATTCAACGCCAGATTACGGCAGGTTATCAGTCATGAGCCAATACTACTGTGATATCGATAAATTATTCGAAGTCCCTTCGACTGCATTCACTCCTGCACCGAAAGTAACATCCGCTATCGTTCGCATGTTACCAAAGAAGAACCCACTAAAAGCATCGAATGAAGTTCTTTTCAGTGAAATTGTAACCGCTGCATTTGGTCAAAGAAGAAAAACAATTAGGAATTCACTAAAGCCATTCGCAGATAGCGAAACACTTCTAGAAGCTGGAATCGAACCAAGCCTTCGTCCAGAAAACCTTTCGCTCGAACAATTCATCAACTGCGCAAATCTCCTCACTGAAAAATTCACCAATAATAGCTCATGAGCACATATGCGATTGGTGACATTCAAGGTTGTTTTTCAGAGTTAGAAGCCCTGCTTGAGAAAATCCAGTTCGACCAACGGCGCGACACCCTTTGGCTACTCGGAGACCTTGTCAACCGGGGACCACAGAATATCGAAACACTGGATTTTCTGATGTCATTACCCAATGTGATTTCTGTTTTAGGCAACCACGATTTGCATTTCATGGCAGTAGCGATGGGCTGTCATAAACCCTCTCGAAGCGACACGCTAAGTGACATACTAGAATCAGCACATTTACCGGATATCATCGAATGGCTTCGAAACCTTCCATTGGCCCACCTTGACCCAGACCTTGGCTATTTGATGGTGCATGCTGGGGTCCCAAAAATCTGGTCGATAAGCGAAAGTCTTCACTATGCCAACGAAGTAGAACAAGCAATCAGGGGGCAGGATTTTGAAGAATTCTTATCAGAAATGTACGGCAATCAACCCGCAAACTGGTCCCCTAAACTTCAAGGTATGGAGAGGCTGCGAGTTATTACGAACTATCTGACGCGTCTAAGATACTGCAAAGCCAACGGGGAAATGGACTTGATCCAAAAAGAGACAAAGGCACCGCCAGGATATAAGCCATGGTTTAATTACTATCCACCACAGCTTGAAAATGACATAACAATATTATTTGGACATTGGGCTGCTCTCGAAGGAGTAACTGGGCGCCAAAACATAATTGGACTAGACACGGGCTGCCTCTGGGGACGAGAACTCACAGCGCTCAGACTAGAAGATAGACAAATGTATTCCGTGCCATCACAACAAATATTAGTCGATTTTTGAGTCGAGAATCGTGGAAAGAATGTAATGGAAATATATCTAGTTGGAGGTGCAATAAGAGACGAACTGCTAGGACTTGCCGTAACCGAGCGGGACTGGGTAGT
>JBLHWY010000131.1:0-17988 GCA_047629195.1 Candidatus Azotimanducaceae bacterium | reverse complement strand
TAGTCGGTAGCAGGGCGCCGTTACATATAACGGGAGTAGGCAAGCTGATATTGGGTATGAGTGGCAGCGATGAGATACAAAGTTATGCTCAGCGCACTAATCTACCGGCGTATACGAGAAATTCATTTTCGTCTTTGCCAACACTTACCGAGGAGTGTTTGATGAGTATCGAGCGCGGCTATGCGCTGGATAACGAAGAAGCAGAAATTGGTGTGGGTTGTATTGGGGTGCTCCTGCATGACAGATCTGAGAATGTCATCGCAGGGCTTTCGGTATCGGCCCCCATAGAGCGCCGTAAAGACGCGTGGGTGGCCGACTTAGTTACAGCCGGAAAAGCAATATCTAGTCAGCTTGGACACTTATCTCAGTAGTGATTCTATCTGCAGTAATAGGCCTATATTAAAGTTAAGGCAGGCCCGCTTATTTAACGCCACTTGTTAGCTAAATAAGGGCCTTATTGGTTCTCTAAGACCGGTATCTGTCACTCTATATTCTGGATCTGCTTATCGGATAAGCTTATAAATGATTGATAGTATTTGTTTTATAGATTTGGATAAGCGTATCGAGAACATGTAGGTTCATTTCGATACTCACATTCTTTTTACGCTTCATCAAGAAATGGGTCGCACCCATCCACATTTTAATCGTGCCAAATGGGTATTCAACGTTTTATTTTACCTATACTCTATCGACCCTTTAAAATGTTTTTGCAATTGAATTTCACAAATATTCTACTTAGCTGTTAGTCACTCTTTTTCTAACTTTTTATGACTAAGCGCACTTTCTGAACGCCTTCGGTCATTTGCAGCGCGAATCGAGCAGACGTCATTGCCTTAATTTTTTGTTCTGGAGAAGATGGATAGAGTTTCTGCTGGATTGAATTATTGAGTGATGACATAGAAATCACTCGCGTTGTATCAGGCTCTTTCTTTCCATCATTTTTCCATGGTATCGGCACTACACATCCAGGCTTTTCACCTCCCGTTTCCGTCTTGAGTTCGCGGTTGTAGCCTTCGTCCGACCGGTTGCAACCAAAGTGTAATGCCTCAGGTTTTTGATGAATGTCGATTGTCTTGATCTCACCCGCAAACAGACACAGAAGCACATTCGGCGATAGGCGTTCGAATCTCAGAATGGGTAATTTATTATCAATACTGAGCAAAAACTCATCGCCGCTTCTTTCAACCAAATAGAGTATCTCGTTTGCGTTAACATTCACCAGCCAGCGACTATCTACAACAATAGGTTTTACTAATATAGCGTTCTTCTCATCTAAGTTGAACCTTGCTGCAAGTTGGCTCGCATCAGAGTGATTCATAGCGTCCATCAAGGCGCTATCGAAGGAAATTCTCGAGTGAATATCTCCCTCAGGCAATATAGTGTCATGCTCGTAGTTTTCATTTTTCACAGCTTCATGATAACCATCAATCTGCAGATGCGGCCAGCCAGAAACAACCTCTGAACGCAGTATAAAGCCCGTAACAATACCCTGTGGTTTGGATATCTGTTCCGGTGCGTGATCTTTGTCCCGTTTATGATCAGATGGCAGTACGCGGCCTATGCTGAAAGCACCGTCGTGAAGAGAGCGCACCCATTCTGGATCCACCCAGAAAAATTTGATTGATTCCTGAGGAAGCAAACGTTCATCAGCGACCAGGTAGTTAAAGGGTATGCCATTTAGTAACGCAAGATCACCGAACCAACGACGGACATCATCAGGAATATCAGTGGCGGCTGAGCGCCCAACGACAGGCAGATGTTCAAGTTCTTGCATTGCACCCATACGCTCCTGATTATGCCGGTGAAGTCGTTTCCAGTGCAATAAACTTACAGCCACTTTTTCATTCTGTATCGTCAGCAAACGACCCAGCTCCCATGCCGACGCATAGGAAACATCGAACATTCCATTACTCGGGTTATAGCGCACCAGTTGATCAGCACTGCGAGCACCCAGGCTTTTATTGTCGGCTGTTTTGAGCTTACCCATTTTACCTGGTAACAATGGTCCACGGTACCAAGAGGCTGTTCTATTTCCCTGTCGCATTTCATGCGGAACAGCTACATAGCCTTGTTCCACATACTCCCTAGCGAGTAGCAAGTTATCAATAGGCAACCTCAAGGTATGCGGCAAGTTGCGATGTACCTCATACTTACTTCCGTTCTTACGAATCATGTAACCCGAGCCTTCGGGGTCTGTAACACGCCAGTTATTGACGGGGTCCTTTGTGATTGTCGTCTTACCTGACAGGGCGTCTAGTGTGCCAGTAAGTTTTTTACCCACTTGCTTCAGAATATTTTGATTCGAAAAGCTGCCCAATTGCTTGATACTCACTTCACCCAATAACACCTGATTCTTATAAATACACAAGCGCTCTGATTTGCCGCTTTCCTCTCCTTCTCGTCGAATTCGATAACGAAAGTGCTTAACTGTGTCCTCGATAACCCATGCGTCACTATCTAGTCTTACTGTGGCCTTTTCAGGCAAAGCAAAAAAATCATCAAACTCAGATTCGATAGCAATTTCTAGCGGACTATCTATCACCTCATGTAATTTTTCACCTAGATCATTTGTCAAATTGAACAGATATTTTCCATTGAGTGACACCGTGTATACAAAGTCCCCTTCGTGGGTAATCACATACTGTTTTCCAGACTCATCGATTATTTGCCATGCGTCCTTTTGGCTCTTAATCTTACTGATATTAACCGGCCGCTTCAGTGACACATTCTCGACAAATGCTGCCCTGACTTCAGCAGAAAGCTTAACTTCATCACTGCTATCCGGCAGTTTTTTTACCAACTCGTCATTCAGAAAAAACAAATGTTCTTTATTCAGGTGATGCAGCAAGCCCTTAAAACTATGTTTTTCATCTACGCAGGTGAATCGCCAGCTGTTAAGGGTAACCAGACGGATATATGCCCCATTAGTGTTTGCTTTGTTATCTTTCAGAACGTCCCAGATGTCTTTTTTCTCATCCCCATACATGCCCTCCAGAGAAACCAGGTGAACAATGCTCATATGCCCTGGTAGAGGCAGGCGATTGGCAATTAATGTTGCTACTTCATCGCCGTTTAGAACGCCTTGATCATCGGTGGGCCGACGAACGTGACCCAGTAATTGCACATCTTCTTTCGAAGGAAAGATGGTATTGAGTAGGTCTGCAGCAACGTCAATGACGTTTACCGGATCACCTTCCTGCTGCCCGTGCTCATGAAGAAACACCGGACTATGATGAGTATCCAGTGCGTGATCCGCTAGTGCTGGCTTTAGAGCCCAAAGAGTGGTGCTTTCGTCACTTTTCAGCGTGCAGGTTGTGGGTTTCATTACCTTAGGCTGAACAAAAGTGTTATCACTAGCCAGCTTCTTAGCCGAAGCTTTCCAGTCATCAGTTTCTATGCGGCTTTTAAATTTAAGGACACTTTCTTTAAGGTGTTCAACCGCCTCCGACCTCAAATCTGCTATTTGCTGATAATTAAATATCCCCTGCTGATTGAGCTTCCTTTCCAGTACATCAGCAATACCAGGTATCTGCGTGAGGTCTTGCCTTGCTTCCAGTTCGTACTGGTCGAAAACCAGTAGTGCCAACCATGGTGTCTTGAGCGCGGGTGTATCCAGCGGATCTTTCGTGGTGGTGAGTTTTTTTCCTGATACATTTTCGGCAAGATCAGTGGTTGCCTGTTTTACAGCAGCGCGAGCGCGCTGGCATGCTTCATCAGGAAACGCAGCAAACCTTTCCCATGGCAAAGTGCTACGATTAAAGCTGATATGGGGCAGTACGCTTGAGTGCTCACCGAGGCTACCGGCCGGTGGAAAAACCTCACGAATAACCTCAGGTTCAAGTGTAAAGCGAGGTCCCAGTATGGAGAATTCCTGTAGTTGAGACCTGAATTCCTCCTCTACTTTTCTTCCTGTTGTTGCTTTATCAGGTTCAGCAGGAGCACTTTCAGCCACGCTAACGGTTTGCTTGACTTCAATTTTATAATCACCACTCGGGAGCGCGGGTCGATGATTCTCTATATATTCGATTTTCCCGCTTGGTCCGGATGAGGTTTTTTTATCAGACATGTCGGTTTTTCCCGATCTGTGGCGCATCCAGCATGTATTGATCAGCTGGTTGACCGAAGTGAATCGCATCAGGGTCAAGACCCAGTTCACGGAGAATATTTTCGCGTGCTACCGAAGGCTTCGCTACTGTCTGACTACCCGGTTTATGTTTCAGAATTGTGTCACTGACAAGCTGCTTCCAATTTTCGTTATACGCCTCTGCCGCAAACTCAGGGATAGATCCCCACTGCCATGCATCTGCAATTCTATCTGTCTCATAGAGCAATTCGCCACGCTCTATCGGTAAGGTATTCATGGGGTGCGGTAGAACTGCCGGCAGCACTTCAAAACCACCCAGCACATTACTTACAAAACCACCCAGCACATTACTTACGAGTTGGCGTCTGGGATTAATGTCCGGTTTTTGAAGAAATGTATCGGTGTCATCGTCAAAACTAGGTTTGTCCCACATCGCTGCAGGAACATTTTTATAAACAGGCTCGCAACGGAAAAACTTTTCAGCAGGCTCATCTTCGCGAGTACGAGTAATTGAGATGCTATGAACAGTTGTCACATCTTCTGGCATCACACCCATGGGGGCGATACCGAAATCAGTCGCTATAGTTTTTACCTTGCCCTTTCCTGAAGGATCAAGAAAAGTATCCCCGATAACCAGTGTCACAGGGTCAATTTGAGTGTGCTCAGGTTGATCCTTGCGGAGATAACCTCGGATCGCTTGGTTGATAGGAACCACCGAGTCTGTGACTAAACAAAAATCTTTAGCGTTGATCACCCATCGCTTACCGCTGGCACGTATCAGGCCCCGTTTAACCGATACACCGCAGGTTGAATGCGAGCCCGCCTTGGGCAGGAAAGCCGCGCTGAACTTCTCCCATGTGATCGGTCGTAATCGAGACGGCCCGTGTCCGAACTTAACATCCAGCGTGTGGCTTATTCCTATTACCTTAAGATAAATTTCTGCCCTACCAGCAAACTCCGGCCCCCATAGATGCATATCCGCCGCCACCTCCAACGAAAAGCTCGTGGAGTAAAACAGCAAGTGCGCCGAAATATCGATATTCAGATCGAGCTTCACTGCTGCATCGTAATGGAAGGGTTCCCAGGTGATCAGAAAGTCGGCAGCAATGTGCAGATCTGCACGATAATCCACTCCGGCAATGCCAATATCAAAACCGCCATGCATGCTTGCATCAAGCTTGCCGCCCGCCATGAAAGCATGACCGGTGAGCGCATAGTAAAGCTGGCCTTTAAGTTGCAAGTTTGCCTGTGTAACCAGCCAGTTAAATTCAAGGCGTTCTACCCGAGGGTAATGCGCAGGCTTGTTAAAATCGGGATGGTAGCCACCCACCGTATAAACAAAGTCACCCGCATGCTCACCGCTGAACCATGCAAAATAGGCAAACTGACCGGTCAAATGACAATCACGACTGAACACGTAAGAACCAGGAGCCAATGACGCTTTAAGACCAACAACACCTTCATCTGGGCGAAAGATAGCCTTCCAGTTCATGAAAATTTCAGCCAGCAGAGAACCCGGTTTACCACCGGCTGCTTTTGACGGGATCTGAAGATGAGACACACCCAACAGATCGAACTGGGTCTTATTACCAAACTGAGCAATGATCAGGCCGAATGAATCAATCAGCTCAAATGATGAAAATTTAACACCCACGGCAAGAAAGGCTTCACCCAGTGCCGCTGGCACATAAGTATTAAGCGCTGCCAGTTCGGCAGCCAGATCTGGTTTGGCTGGACCATTAACATTAGCAACAGGGCCCGCGATAGCTTTGCTTACCAACGGATAGGTATGAATATTTTCCACTCGCGGAATAATTGCCCGCCGGTTATAGCCAAAGCCTGCAGCCAATCCCGTCACAAAAAAGAATGGCGGACCACCCAGCGGGTATTCCAGCAAAGCATATACAAACAGGGAAGTATCACCCTGATACTTCATATAGGAACCGATAGCCGACAGTGACAATTGTTCGGTGCGCAGCACCGCCTCACCGGCATAGCTGTCGTAGGTTTCACCGGTAACAGAATCGAGCATCTGTTGTTTTAAAAAGGCACCGCCGAGTTCCACACCGCCGTTCTTGTAATCAATTCCGATCCCGCTGATGTGAAAATCAGGGGCAAGGTCAGTTAGCGGCGTATCAACGCCAAGCCCTTGCAAGGATAGCGTAAAACCTGATGCCGTTAAGTCTCCATCAAGATAGATAAAGAGTTTCTCGTTCTGGTATTTCAGGCCGACGCGTTCAACATGAATGGGGCCGAATTTTTTCTGCACCTTCACCCATTTAGTATTATCCGGTGTGACGGTTACAGCCGGATTTTGAGGCTGTTCTGTGGGCGTGGCTGTGACGAAAGCAGGCTCTTTCTGATCCGGTGTGACGGTTACAGCCGAATTTTTATTCTGCTCTGTCGGCGTGGCGGTGACGAGAGCCGGCTTTTCCGGATCAGATTTATCCGCATCATCCAGAGATTCAGGATTGATCTTTACAGGAAGGTTGAGTGTCACAATTTTGCCATCCATGTGTAACACAGTCGCGACCGCCACACTGTCCACCGCATGGGTTGGTATGCTCACGCCACCCGTCGCATTAAAGCTTTCGATGATGCCCAGGTCTGCTTCGTTAAATGCTTTAGTGGCTACCAGAACCTGTAAATCAAGCTTGAGTGACTTAGGTAGACCACCTTTACCCATCAGCGGCAAATTCGGCAGCTTCACATTAGAAAGATCAAGACCTGCTTCAAGGCTCAGACCCAGCAGCCACTTAGACTCAGCCTTGGCATCGCCCTGTTTTTTCCACTGCTTAGCCAGAAAAGCACTTTTGGTTTTAATATTGTCTGGCACCGCTTGCTTATAAGCAAGCGGTGCCAGATCCCGGATACTCGGCGGCTCCCCTGTACTACGGTAAGCGGCGAGGAGTGTAGAAATCTCAAGCTCTGCACCATCATGTATCAGTTTTTCATCGTCAAAGACGACATTAAACTCACTCGCGCCAACCTTAATAACCCCGCTAAATCGCTTGTGCGCCGTACCGTCACTCTGATGACCGATGTCGATCGACACCTCGATGGCAACCTCCTTATCTTCAATCTTGAAGTCCGCTTCACCCTTAAATGTGAAATCTTTAGTCACTGTGTTGAATGCGATAGCCAAATTTTTGAATTCCAGACTATCAAGACAAGCGGGTGCATCAGTCTTAATGCCAAATTTTTTCCCCAAGTCACTCAACAGCTTGCCGATTGGTATTTTTTGATTCAGCCCGGTACTGCCTTGAAACTGCCAGCCTTGGTCGTACAGAGCAGCAAGACTCACATCCACTTCATGCTCTGTGCCTTGTGCAATAACCACCACTGCCGCCAGGCTTCCGCTGTAGGCATCTCCACCCTGAATCATGAAGCGCAGTTCCCCAACCTCAAATCCTTCGACGATCACCCATTTTTCAGGAACATTGAATTGCAGCGACAGATACTTTCGTCGGTAGTTGTAGTCAAGACGCAGGTCCTCAACGGTGAGTTTCTCCAGCCCTGGACTGGGGCCAATCATTTTTTCAAGCAGGCTACCTACTGGAATACTGTTCTGCGCCTCTAAGTAGAGATCACCGCTCGGATACGAGCCGCCACACTCCAGATGAACCGCATTAGCTCCCTCTCCAAAAGTTGCTTTGGCGGCAATTTTGGCTCTGACAATAGGTGCCGAACTAAGGGCGTCGTACACTGTCACCTGAAATGAGAGACCCTCCAAAGTAAGCTGGATCGGCGCGGGTAGCACCTGCCATTGCTTCTCTCGTAATTCGATATTAAAGCTCAACTGCGTCAGTGTTTTACGCGATTTGGAAAACTCGAGTTCAAGCGCAATTTCGGTATCGGCCCCATACGAGGGAGCAGGACCGGGCAGCCCGAAGGAAGACGAGTCGCCCAAGAGATGCTCCGGAGCGCCAACATATTTGCCTATAGCATGGATGACATCACCTGTGATGGGGTAGTCCAGTTGCACATGAATTCGCTTTTCATCGGTCAGGTAGAAATCGCCGGCAATACTGACCTCGGTGTTGCCTGTCGAGAAATTGAGAGGCGATGTAAAGAAGACATCTGCATTTTTCAAGAAACTAAAATCCCAGCCTCGAGGAGGTAGCTGCAGCACAAGATCAGGGAACGGGCTATCATATCTGACGCTGGCCTTGGCAAGCATTACATGGGTCGAAATAAGCCCTGCAGGCAGCGAAGGCGTTTCTGCGTCTGGCCCGCTCAAGAGAAACGCATCGAGTTGATCCAAAACGGAAAAACCACCGCTCATGGCCGGCATAAAGCCACCCCACATAGTCAACCCACCCCGGATGGTGCCGGTCAGGGTATCGCGACCCACGATATTGCGTCTGGTAAATGTATCAATCCGCACAGTCGAGGCAAGTGGCCCTGCAAAGGGATCGGCGGCCAACTCTACTCCCAGATCATCAAAGTCCTTTCCCGTGGCGTTTAACCATTTTGAGAATAAGGGCATCTCCTCGAGGCCTGCCTGCACTGCGTCCAACTGCCCATCCGCGCTGTAGACAAACACCCACAGGGGATCTGAAAAGGTCATAAAGCGCAGGTGAAAAACGCTGCCAACATTTCCATCTTGAGCCCACGCGCCAGTCATGTATGGAAAACAACTACCAAAGCTCCAGAGCTCGCTAGGCTTAATGCAGAAGATGACCAGTGGAGAGCTTTTCGTTGCGCCAAACACCTGGATTTCACTCAACACCCCGAGCAATGTCGTCTGGCCGCTCACGATGGTCGAATCAGGCGGGCTGCTTCCAGCCTCACTGACATCAACAGGGATTACCGTGGTCTGCAAATAGGCGCGCATCAAGCGTATGCACCCGTCCGGCAAACAATCTGAATTAAGGTGTATCTCAATCATAGCCGCCTCACTGCGTTTCTGTATCGCTATTGGGTCTGTCCGATGTCGAGTCAGCCCCGGGTGGATTCGACGTGACCACAGGCCATTTTATCGCCAAATTCATAAGCGCTTCCACTTGTGCCGTAGCGTTGTCAAAGTCTCGGATTGCCAAGGAAGTGAATGCATCGATCACGTCTGCCCAGGCCTTCTTATAAATCTGACTTTCCAATGTCCCCTCTAACATCTTTTTGGCCCGTGATTGACCTAAGAAGAGCTTGGCCAACTCCTCGTTGATAGCTTCGAGTTGTTTGCGGTCCAGTTTGCTGTGTTCTGTTATTCGTTCTTTCAAAAAATCATTCCGTTTTTTGACTATTTTGGCCGCTTTTTCAGACGAATTCGGTTCCTGTGTAGTCTTAATCCTACCACTTAAGTTTTTTAAATCAGGATGCAGCAAGGTAAATAGTTGCATCAACCAAGCATGATTCAGGATTACATAACAATTGCCCGCTAGGAGTCGTATCACTTCCAAAAACCCATCATGCTTGTCGATGAATAAGGCATGCACGGGGCCTTCGTTTGTCATTAATTTCGCAGCGAGCGTAGAAGGAAGAAATACCGCGAACTCATAGTCGATTGAGTCGATTCCAGGCCGCCCTGCCTCATCGTTGTGGAAAGACACATTCGGCGAATGAACGCCCAACTTAGTTTGAGTTTTGACCCTATCATTCAAATATTGAACTACCGTACTTGTGGCGTTGTTAACATTGCCCGTTTCCGGACTTTCAAACGGTTCTATCTCTGTAAAGCCAGGAATAATCTCGACAAAGGCGTCGGGTGCAGCTCTAATTTCAAGCGCAAAACGCTTCGCAATCACTCGAAGAAAGACGGACGATGATAGTGATGGTGGTGCTATCAGATCGTGCGGACGGACCATATCTCGCCACCCGACAGCAGGCTGCACCGGGTACACGAAGAACAGATCGTAGTCGCCCGTCACCGCATTCTTGTAAAAATTTTTCTCAATCGCTACTTTATACTTAGCATAGGCTTCCAGACTCTCCCCCTCTGATTCTTCTCTGATAAAATAGGGAGGGAAAGGATTTTGAGCAACGTAGACTGGATAGAATTTTTGATCTGGCAACAGTTCTTTTATTTCGAATTGCTTCTCAAGTTTCGATTTCAACCAGGAGCCTATATATGTCGGACAAATAATTTCTTCGGCCTTAGCACGTGTAACAAGCACTTTGGGTTGCTTGGCGGCTAACTTATTTATTGTTCGACCGTTGCTATTCTTTACGCTCATAACCTTAAGCTTGTTTTTGTTATTAAGTGAGTCTGTATCACTTGTATCCGTTGTGAGATAGGAAATTTTTTCATTTAGAAAATTCTTCCAGGCTTTATCATTCTTGTCCTGTCTGAAATATACGCGGCCATGATAGACTCCCCACGTCTCCTCCCCTTCTTCTTTGTTAAGCAAGAACTCCATCACTACGCTGCTCTCCTCGCGCGTCTTTTTGTCGAACGCGAAACCAAAGATCTGCTGAGGACTACTAATTTTTAACTCTTTTAACTGATCGGGAATGGATTTGAGGACTTCATCTTTTCGTTGGTCGCTGATTCTAAGTGAAATAAACGGTGTTTGCCCATGCTTTACGGCTGTGTGCAGCTGCGAGTCGTACCCCACCGATTTACCACTGGCTACCGAACTAGGGTTACACTTGTCACGAAGATATTCGAAATACGTTACGTAGTTATTATCGTTGGATTCGATTGACTCGCTACCATTTTTATTGAAGCAAGGTAACTGGCACAGAAAGCCCTGCATTGGGCCCCAGTCACACGACTTGGGCTTGATCAAGTATGATTTCAGGTCATAGCCTTCCAAAATTGGAGTGGTTTTGTCTGCACCCGGCACGCGCGTTGCTATGACGCAATTGGTACGGTCAGCCGTATCCTGAAACGCCTCAGCATGCAGTTCAGGAAAGCCCCATTTCTTAAGTTTTTCTAAGTTGGCAATCAAGCCCGCTGAGAACTTCTCGCCACCGGCAATGAACAGCTGCTCGCGTTGCTCTTCCGTTAGCTCTGATAAGACCGGGTCGAAAGTTTCAGCAATCGGCGCAAGCAATCTGGTGCGCTGTATTCGTGGTGAACGCTGAACGATGGGCATTGACGTACCCGTCACGCTTAGTGGAGGTAGGCGCCCTCCAGGTGGCAGACTCTGCTTGGGAGGCTTGGGCGTTAATGACATGGGGTTATCTCCTGATTTGTGCATCTTTAACGTAACGGAACATCAATGACGCCCTTGGAACGTATCTGAATAATACTGTTCCCGCTACTTTGAATTCTGGCCATGGTAAGTGCTTATTCGCCTTACAATTTGTTTTCATTATCATGTTCTCTCTCACTTAATCACTGGGGAAAGATACTCATCAATATTTGATGATATAGTTCACCACGTAATAAGGCTGCATGTTGTTATGAGTTTCTCCACCGCCTGCTTTAGTTGTGTTGTAATAGTAATTGTCTTTATCTCCACCACCACTACTCCCGGGATTATTTTGCTTCCCTGTTGTACCGAGTTTCCACCATGTAGAATCATAATTTTCCCCAAATCCAGCATGATGGTGCTTCGGCATCTCAGCTTCAGTTAGTTGATGAACTGCTTCACCGCCTGATGTCCCAAGCGCATAACCATCTGCTACACCAATCAGAGTGCGTCTACGAAGATCAGGCGTCAGAAATTTTATTTCTGTTTCTCTAGCAGGAACCCAGACCCGACGCTTATGGGAGAAGTAGGAGTTGTGAAAAGAACGATCTTCGTAATAGCCGGGATGTTTAATGATCGTTACTTTGATTAACTTCTTCAATTCGTCGTATTTATTTGGATCTTTTAGATCTTCGGGGAACTCATCACCATTGCAAAGTAACCACCCATCGGGAGCGGTCGTCCCGCAATAGGGCAAAATGCCTCCAACCGGCATGATGAAGCCGGTTTGATCTCTTATCCGCCCGTTCACTTCCAGTTTTGCACTTGGATTGTTTAGACCGATGCCAACATTTCCTTGAGTATCTTCGGTTTGCAAAACAACATGATGAACAGTGGAGTCGGTACCCAGATGCAGGTGTCCTGTAACACCATCAGTAAATAGAAGGTTGCTGTGTTGATTGTTTTTCAATTCAATGACAGCTGAGTCTGTGGTCGCACTGATTCGTAACTTACCGCCATGGATGTGTAATTTTGCTTCTGGTCTTTCTATACCTATACCCACGTTACCTTCAACCAATAGTCCGCCGAGCGGTGCCTTGTGCCTATTGCCTTTCGCATTGTTGGCCCAGTGAACTCCGATGGTCAGACCATCCGTCACCGATAGTTTACTCGCGGGCTGGTTGGTGCCGATGCCGACGTAGTCGAGGTCGGTATCCTTGGCCCGGTGAAAGATCAACGGCGATTTCTGAATCGTGCACGCTCGGCTGCCATCCCAATATCCGGCAATGTGGCGGTAGTACAAATTTACATTCGATGGCCCCGAACGTAGCTTGGTCTTAACCTTTAAACGTAGGTAAACCGATTCGTTGGGTTTCAGAGCATGAGTGCCAAGCAACTCCCCGTCGATGACCCATTCGGCCATTTGGCCATTGGTTAATGCCTGGATCGGGTCATTTTCCCAATGATCCTCTGCGTCAGGTTTAGGTTGTACGGCTCCAACCTTTGTGACTTTCTGGATCTGAACGGTGATCTTTTTTTTCTCGTCGGTAAGCGCCCATTCGTGATGTCCGCCCTGATCTGTGATCTCGCAGGCCAGCACAAACTGCGTCTGTCGATTACCTCTGCCGTGAATGGGGATCGAAACTTCCCGGTCAACATTGGTAATGCGTAAAAGAAGCGCTGTTTCTGATGCACCGTCATTCAGCACGGTATTGGAGCCGACGACGTCAAAATGAAGAGGAATGTACTTTTGCCCCAGCTGACTAAGGACCTCCACGGTTTTAATTCGTTTACCCAGGATTAAATTTGCAGGCCCTTCGCGTCTGGCCAAGGGGCCAGGACGCAATTCAATGGGTAGTACTTGTCCTGCTGATTCTGGATCGGTGGTGATATGCGGCAGGATAATTTCCAGTGCAGGTTTTGCACTCTTTTCATCACTAAACTCTAGTGCTTGAGCCTTGTCATCAGCGCGGAGCAGGTAGAGCGATTCAGAATTCAATGTGGGGTGGTTCTGGTAATAGATATACCAACTATCCTCGGCTGGCGATTCTTGCTTTTCAGCCACTAATTCCGATGTTTTCTTTGCCAGCTGTCGGTCAAGGTCATTCTGGAACCACTTTGATGATTTTACGGAGAGTGTGCCTCTTGGAAAACGTAACTCCAGATGATGATTGCGGATAAAAAAGTCAGCTTGTAGCGATTCTTTTAGTTCGGTAAGCGTCTTATTTTCATCTTTGAATTTGATGACTTTTTGCTTCAAGTCTTCATCAATATCTTTGAGTTCTATGAATTTCTTGTATATCGCTGATGTATCTAAATCACTTTTCAACTTGATAAGTTTTTTCTTCAGGTCTTCATCAATACCTTTGAATTCTAAAAGTTGTTTGTATGTCGTTGCAGTCCCAGCTTCCTTTTTCAACTTGATGATTTTTTGTTTAATGCCTTCGTCAAGGCCTGTAAATCCTATAAGTTGTTCGTATGTCGCCGTTGTCTCAACGCGCCTGCTGCTTTCAAATGCCTTGATTAATTCCAGTTGATTACATTGTTTCTCTTCTAGTGCTTTGAATTGAACTATTCGTTGTTTCGCGTCCCGGTTCCAGATTGCGACCGTCAACTTGTGGGAGATTTCACCACCGACCACATAAATGGCAGATTTTTGTTGCTCATCCCAGAGCTCAAATTCCAAAGGTGAACTTTCGCGAATATTCAATACAGAAGATCGATCCATTGAGTACTGACGCTGTATGTCTTCCTGGGAAAGCAGCGCACCATGAAGCCGCATATGTGCAATTTTCCCATGGAAGCTAACAACTCCTGCACTCTGGTAGGCTCCCACACATATTGATTTGAACTTGGTTTCAGCAAGCGATCTCATTGAACCTTTTCCGGCAGGTCGCCCGGACAGCCAAAGCTGTGCCTCTCCATTCGACTGGATTACGGCGACGACATGCGTCCACTGGTTAGGTTGGATTGGATATTCTGATGCATGCACTACATTTTGGGTGCTGTCTTGCAATGAAACGATTCCGTTAGCATCAACCTGAAAATCCATCCAAAAGTTAGCGCCCATTCTAATGAATACCGAAGTATCGATAGCGCTCACTGGTTCATGATATATCCAGACCGACAAGGTCAGGCCTCTCGACAATGTATCGTCGGCGTCGGTCCACTTAAGGTAATCATCTACCTTGGAATCATTAAACTGCAGGCAACTACCAAACCCCTTGTCCACCACCAATTTGGGACTGCCGTTAACATCGACTTGATGGTGGTTGTCAGAAACGTCCGGCACCGTCGCCAGCTGACCTTCTTCTGTGGGTTCCCTAACTGCATCCAGTTTCAGATGAAGTACGAGGTTGTTATCTACTGCACTCATAATACCGCCCTTTGATAAAGCGTATTGTTAGATGATGTCGACGACGTAGGCTGCATTTTATTTACGCCTTGTCCGAGCTGGGAAACTGAGAGGCTGTTGCTAAGGTGTCACTGGTCGCAGAGTCTTCTCCCGCATTCAGTTGACTTTCCGCCTGTTGCTGGAGCTTGTTAATCAGGCGATAAACATCTGCATAGGTCCGCTGGCCAAGGGCCTCAAGAATCTGGTTAACTTCTGTTATCGAGAGGCTCAACTGAAGTTCTTGCGTCGAATCTGCCATGTTATTTTTTCTCTTCTTTTGTTAGCTTGAGCCAGCCCTCAACGATGCGTTGCTGTGAGGAAAAACTAGCATGGGTATCTATTCGTTCTATCTTGTCTGTCTTGTCTGTCTTGTCTGTCTCGACCCATGCCTCATTGCGACGAGTCAACCAGGACCATTGATACCCAGCTTCTGCCGCTAGTGGAATGTGAATTTTATCCTGCTCGGTCAAAACCGGCGTCGACAAAAAAGTCACTTCCAGTTTTTGCAGTGCATCAACGTAGAGATCGGCCGGTAATGTGATTGACTTGGTGGGTAGAATGCCAGAAACGGCATGCACAGATCCTTGCGGATCTATCAACATGGTCAGCTTTTGCGGTGCATCGTCTACCGACTGCATCAGGTTAACCGGCTCTTTCCAATGGATTTTGATGTGCTTGGATGAAGAATCAAGCAATTCAAACAGATCGATACCGGCTTCACTGCGGACCAGATTGTAGACATGGCCCAGTGTATCGATGCGCCAGCGATGTCCGGTTTTATCAATGGTAACTGTGGCACTCGCTAGATGCTTGATCTGATCGGCTACAGCTACGGGCACCTTGCGCTCGTTGAGTTGATCCACCAGCTCCTGTATATCTTTTGTTGCTTCTATAGGATTTAGTGGTACGCGGTTTGCCGCTTGAGGCGCACAAAAAAGATTATCTTTATAGTGATAATCTTGCCCGTCCTGCTCTTCGAGAAAATAACCCACCAGGCCGTCATTTAACTGTTGGTCCTCACCGATACGGATGGGAAAGCGTACATGGCAGAAGTCGTCGCTGGTGCGAGCTGCACCTTCCTGCCCCCGTGTAATGCCTGATTGCGGATCTACTGCCCGCAGCATGTCCGGCACAAAAGCACTGAGCGATTGATTCATTGCCGGCTGGCCACGCAGTTCAAGATTAACGACGGCACGCACCACGGCAATAGGCCGCCCCATCAATAATGCAAGGCTGTCGTGATGCGAGAAATCTTCAGGCGAGATGGTTTCCAGTGCATTGTTGAGTGAAGATAAAAAATGTCCAAAGAAGTTACTGTCTTGTTTTCCCAGTTCATTAACTATGGTGTTGATGAGCTGACGAAGATGCGGATTGATACGCGCCGTGTCGGTTTTTTCAATCTCCCACCTTGGCAACTCACTGCCGGGCGACGGCTGCCATGCAGGTGCGCCATCAACAGCCACTATTGATCCAAGTGCCGCGCCCTTGTTGTCATAAATCAACAAGCTACTATCAAGGTTGTTAGGCAATATCCATCCACACACAGGCGTTGTGGCTGGATGAGCATTAGATTCAGGTTCATCTTCTGGTGCCGACTCAGCAGACAACCAACGAAAGTTTATCCGCGCAGGTTGCAGCAACCGGGGTGGCAGATTAATTTCATTGGGCGCATCCGCCACCCTTAACGTTTCGCTGGTTATGATCGAGGTTTTATCATTCTTAGCAATAACCTGCTTTACTCGCCCAAAAGTATCAACCAGCCGCAATTGGCGAAGCTTCATCGTACCCGAGCGTATAGGGGTAAAATCGTTGCCACGCAGAGGGGAACTCGAATGGCGGCCCCGCGCTGCATCTCGTACGGCATCCGTAAATGGTTTCAGGTCGGAAAAACCGATCGGGTCAGCGATGGGCAACTGCAAGATTTGATGGCGTTGCAACAGTGCTTCGTGAAAACCGCTCAGTGACTGCGATAAGGTATTGTGTCGCTGTTCGAGGTAAGTATTGACGGCTCTTAATTTTTCAACGGCGTGTTGCTGCGATTCGGTCTTGTCCTCCTGAGAGTCATCGGCCTTGTCGAGATAGCGTTTTAGTTTATCCCTGAACAGATCCGGTGCTTTATCAATCAATACACAGCGACCGCTATATGTACCCGAATCTGCTTGTTGTTGCGTTGCTGAAGCTCCAGAGTTTAGTCTGAGATCCACGCCACTTTCCAGCAAACTGTAATTCTGTTCAACAAATTTATCCGAATAGGTTTGGCGGTTTTCCTGGCGATTGCTTCCCGCCGTGACAGGATGCATCTCGGCCTCCCACTCCATCAGAAACGGATGCCAGGGTTGCTGCTTCCATATCCTTGCTCCGATCTGGTCGCCATCCGGTTTCTCTTTAAGAATGAATGACCGGATTTCTTCTAACTCATCGAGGGGATCGAATATTTTATCTTTATCACTCTTCGACACATCATCTGATGGCTGTGCCTTAGGTGGGAAAATTTTACATTCCAGCTTCCCCTCCTTGTTATCAGTGCCGTGACGTTCGGTTGGCTTCAGGTTCTCTCCTGCCATCAACACCACCGGATCAGTGGGTTGGTAGTAACGTGGTGCATCGATTTTACGCAGGACATAATGCACTGCTGCGTTGGGTACTGGGCTGACATTAGGGGTTGATAAAGCACTCTTCAGCGCATCATGGAAAGTGTTATGTGCTTCGCTGTCGGCCAAGCTATTACTGTGTTGCTTAATACGATTTTTCAGTGCCCACACCCTGTTATAGACACTCACCGGCTTATCCACTTCCCCTGGAGAGGAAAATATATCAGGTGATTTTTCAAGTGTCAGTTCTAGAGCTTTCAGCTTTTGCTCGAGGTTTTTCAGCGTTGATTCAAGGGAATGCAGCGCTGCTTCGCCGCCAGCTCTGGCATCAGCAATGGATACAACCAGAGCATGGTCCGACAGTAGATTTGCCAACCTTTGCTGAAATGATTGATGCTCTTCAGGACTGTAGAAATCGGCCGCTATCTGCTGAATGCGGTCACGCAACATATTAATATCATCGTCTTGTTGACAGGCAATTCCGTAATTGTCGAGAAAGGAAGATAACTCTATTCTTAATAATGCCCGTGAAGATAGTACCCATACTCTGGCTGTTCCATCCTCACTCGCCGTAACAATGTATTGGCCGGTTGGATCGAAGCTTGCTGAAGTCACTGATTGTGTATGCCCGATTAAAGTACAGATAGGCTTACCGCCATCCTCTGCATTCCATTCCCAGACCTTGGCGGTCTTATCTCCACTCGCCGTAACGACGTACTTTCCAGTTGGATCGAAGCTTGCAGAATTCACTTCCTCTTCGTGATCGATTAATGTGCAAAGAGGTTTATCACACTTCTTTGCATCCCATTCCCCGACCTTTGCTCCCCAGACCTTCGCGGTCTT
>JBLHWY010000130.1:0-18233 GCA_047629195.1 Candidatus Azotimanducaceae bacterium | reverse complement strand
CACCCCGACTATCCATCGCAATAACAACGCCGCCAGGCTTCAGACGCTCCAACATCTTTTTGCCTTCTTCTTCTTTTAGTTTGTCTACAGACTGAGACTTTCCTCGATGCGCGACCGGAATTTCAGAAAGAATTAACTGCCATTCTCTGGGTAATCGCTTCTCATATTCTTTGTATCCATCGGAGACCCAGCTAGGAGAACGCGTACCAGCAGCTATTAACTCAATCTGCATCAGTCTGAGTCGAGTCTGCATCAGCCTGAGTGGAACCGGCTGCTCTAGATTGGACACTCATATTCCAGAGGCGTTCAATATCGTAAAACTCACGAGCACTCGGCAACATCATGTGCACAACAACATCAACCAAATCGACCAAAACCCACTCGCCCTCATTCAGACCCTCGATGCCAAGCGGCATAAAGCCTGCTTCTTTTGCATCCACAATCACATTATTTGCAATCGACTTAACATGACGATTTGAAGTACCGCTAACAACAATCATGTAGTCTGTCATCTCGGTCTTGTCTCTCACGTCGATACAAACAACGTCAACCGCTTTGATATCTTCAAGGGATTCCAACACAAGTTCCTTCAGATCGACTTGTTCACTTGTTCTATTCTTCTCAACCATTAAATTCACTTCTTTAGTATTCATTTACATTCAATTACTGACTCGACTACAAAATTTATTACAATTTATTGCATGGTCAGACTTTTTCGATCATCTATATAGTTCTTTTTCGTCGATATAACGCCTTACACTATCTGACAACAGGTAACGTGTTGACATTCCGGTCGCTAGCATTGACCTGATCTTAGTTGATGAAACGTCCATTTGTGTGAGTTCAATATGGCAAATACCACCTGCAGGACATCGTTGCATTTCCTCAATTTCACACTGCTTTGGTTCGCTCCAAATTTCTAATTCTTTCGGCAAACCTGCCCTATGGTCTCCCTCTGCAATTGGCGGCCTATCAATGACAACTAAATGAGCGTATCGCGTTACCTCTTGCCAACGGTGCCACTCTGAAAACAGTTGATATGCATCGCTACCCAAAACGAAGTAGAGAGGTCGCTCTTTTCCAATTTCAAATCTGATATCACAAAGTGTATCAATTGAATATGAACGGCCTTCCCGGCGCATCTCTCTGTCATCAACCTCAAGTCGTTCGTTACTAGAAATCGCAAGCTTAATCATGTCGAGACGCTGAGTAGCCGTAGTCCCCGGCAAGCTTCTATGCGGAGGAATATTGGAGGGGACCAACCTGATCGAATTCAATCCAAGCAGCGAAACTATCTCTTCTGCTGAACGAAGGTGACCAATATGAATAGGGTCGAATGTACCCCCCATTAAAGCTACACCCATAATTGGGGCCTCAATGGTTCACTGTCGAATCTGGCCATCGCCAAAAACAATATATTTCTGGGAAGTCAAACCTTCTAATCCAACAGGTCCACGAGCATGCAACTTGTCGGTGGATATGCCAATTTCTGCACCCAGCCCAAATTCAAACCCATCAGCTAGTCGCGGTGAGGCGTTAATAAGCACGGAGCTAGAATCGACTTCCCGGAGGAACCTTCGCCCCTTGGTATAATTTTCAGTCACTATTGTGTCACTGTGTTTAGAGCCGTAAGTATTGATATGCTGAATCGATTCATCGAGTCCCGATACTATTTTTATTGAAAGTATCGGGGCAATATATTCCTCGTACCAATCTTCCTCAGTCGCCGGTACAACATCACAAACTTTTGACAGGATACGCTGAGTTTTAACACAGCCTCTCAGCTCCACTCCCTCTTGCACATATTTCTTTGCCAACTCAGGCAAGACTTTTTGAGCAACAGTTTCGTCCACAAGCAATGTCTCCATTGCATTACAAACTGCATACCGATGACATTTAGCATTGAAAGCTATGGATATCGCCATTTCTGTATCTGCATCAGAATCCAAATACACATGACAAACACCATCGAGGTGTTTGATAACGGGAATCGTCGCTTCTTTTATAATCCGCTCGATCAGACTTTTTCCACCCCTTGGCACAATCACATCGACATACTGGTCTAGCGTAATCAATTCCCCTACGGCCGCTCGATCTGTCGTACTGACCACTTGAACGGCAGCTTTGGGTAGCCCTGCGGAATCCAAGCCTGCTTGAATACACTGTGCCAGTGCACGATTGGAATGAATAGATTCTGAACCACCACGTAAAATAGTGGCATTGCCAGATTTGAGGCAAAGGCTCGCAGCATCAATTGTCACGTTAGGCCTAGACTCGTAAATAATGCCAATGACGCCTAACGGCACTCTCATTTTACCAACCTGAATACCCGAGGGACGAAACGACATATCAGAAATTTCGCCTACCGGATCAGTCAGCATCGCCACCTGCTCAAGTCCTTCTACCATGGAATCGAAGCTCGCTTGCGTAAAGGTCAAGCGATCCAAAAGTGCATCAGAAATACCATTGGCACGCGCAGCCTCCAGATCCTTTGCATTCTCGAGCATCAAATCTGCTCGGCGAGCAAGAATTTCTCGCGCAATGCTCCTTAACGCCTCATTTTTTTGCCCCGTGCTTGCCCGGTTCATCGCCACCGCTGCTGACTTAGCGGCGATACCCAACTCAAGCATAATGTCTTTAACTGTCTTTCCCATTGCCTTTAACCAAAGCCTCTAACCACAAAGATCACCGCGCAATTAAGTTTTGACCGCTGCGACTTAGTTGGACATTACAAATATATTAGCTTCTAGCTGCTAAAAGGCGGCATTATACCCACAATACTGACTATTTTTACGTTACTTTTATCACCCCAATTGAATGAATAACGCTATTGAGACCGATTTTTTCGATCAGGACCCCATGCTGCTGGCTATTTCCCTTCTAGGAAAAGTCTTGCGCCGGAAAATTTGCCGGCAAAACACCACACATTGGCTCGCAGCAAAGATCGTTGAAACAGAAGAATATTACCTAAGTGACAAGGCTAGCCATTCATATCTTGGTTACACTGAGAAAAGAAACGCAATGTTTATGCCGCCGCGTACCATCTATATGTACTAGGCCAGGGGAAATGACTCCCTTAACTTTTCAGCTCGAGGAGAAGGTAACGCAGTGCTTGTTAAAGCGGCTCACTCTTATTTCGATACTATTTCCACAGATGAGCAGATCGAGATCATGCGTTCAATATCGTGTCGATCCTTGGCACTAAAGGTTCCTAACTGGGCATTCCAATTGAGCTCGATGAACATTTGTTATATCGGTTTATTGACTAAAAGAAATTGGCAGATAGGAAAAGAATATAAAATTAACGCAGTTGATTCTGCATTTTCAAAATAAGCTTGTCCAAGTCTTCCAGGCGGGCGATGGGGTTTCTCATCTCAAGCAAACGCTGCTTTAAGCCTTTGGGTATTGGCAGTAACTCTGTCAAACGACCGCCAACTTCGGAGGCATCCTGCAAATCAACGCTTAGTCGTAAAGCTTCTACCGCCTCATGCTCGAGTAGCGATGCCAAAATCTCACCCAAGTGGGCCTTATCATCCGGCAATGACTCCCTGGGTTCAATCTTCAAAAACTCAACATCTGCCATCATCAGGCGTTCGCTATTTTCATACTGGTCGCGGATGGAAAATTTCACTTGTCCTTCCACCACAATCCCAAGCATTCCATTATCTCGTTGGTCAAAATCTACGATTGACACATAGGTACCCGCGAAGGCCACACTAGGTAGCTGTTCCTCAGAGCTCTTTAATATCTGGGTGCCTTCCTGAATCATGACAATGCCAAATCCAACATCATCTTTCATGCATTGCTTAACCATATCAAGATATCGGGGTTCGAATATCTGGAGGGGTAATTTACCTCCGGGAAAGAGAACCGACGGTAACGGAAATAGTGGGATTTGAGCCATAACTTATTCTACAACATTGTTAATGATAAACCCCCCCGTTAAACTCCAGCATTTTCCGGATAGAGAGCACCAGTGGATTTTCTGCAGACTTTTACGCTTTCGATGATTCAAGGGATCACCGAATTTCTACCCATATCCAGTTCAGCACATCTCATTTTACCCTCGCAACTCTTGGGGTGGACAGACCAAGGACAAGCTTTTGACGTGGCCGTCCATCTAGGCTCACTATGCGCTGTTCTAATCTATTTCCGAAAGGACCTTATTGAGTTAACACAAGCTTCTTTGAAAGCCATGTTCTCGTTCCAGCATACGAAAAAAAGTCGATTCGCATTGAATCTTGTGCTCGCGAGCCTACCGATAATTCCTGCGGGTTTATTGCTGAAAGATATCGCAGAGGTACAGTTCAGAAGTATCGAGGTGATTGCAGCAGCAACAATTGCGTTCGGTCTGGCGCTCTGGTATTCCGATTATTATCAACGCGCGAATGCGGCTACAGAAATCAACGAAGCTGAAAGCCTGACACTAAAGCACGCAATGCTAATTGGTTTTGCTCAATGCTTCGCACTAATTCCAGGAACTTCAAGGTCCGGCGCGACCATGACGATGGGATTACTCTGCGGTTATGGACGTGAGGCCGTATCAAAAATCTCCTTCTTACTCTCAATACCCGCTATTGCGGGTGCTGGTCTGCTAAAAACAGCTGACCTCATCACCGGGGATAGTCAAATCGATTGGCAAACGCTTGCGTTAGGTTCCTTAATATCTGGAGTAAGTGCATACTTATGTATTCACCTGTTTCTTGACTACATCAATCGCCTAGGGTTTTTACCTTTTGTTATCTATCGCCTAGTACTCGGCGCTGTTCTTTTAGTCCTTGTCTTATAATCAGGACATAACACTGACAAAAGTATTCATATCGAAATAGTCTCGCCAGACCTTGATTTTACCGTCCTGTATTTCGAACACATCGAAACTGGCAAATCTACTTTTTTGTCAACAACTATCGTCCTATCCAGACGCTCAACCATCACAAGGTCACCCTCTGCTAGAAGGCTGACAATGTCCCAGTCAGTTTTTGTCCAATTAGCGGTAAAGCCACCGATGAACTTTCTTAGATTATCAACACCCTGAACAGGCACGCTCGGAATATTGAAATAGGTGCCATCCTCAGTGAAATAGCTGACTAATTCATCGGCATCAAGATTTGACCACGCAGCAACAAAACCTCTAATGATTTGCCCATTACTTTGTCTCGATGCATCCACAATAAAAGCGCTACTTGATACTAAAAAGGAATGTCGTCATCAAATGCTTCCGGAGGTGGTGACGAAAATTCCTGACCGCCACCTTGCGAACCGCCATTTTGTGAACCATCACCTTGAGAACCGCCGCCTTGTGAGCCTCCGTTAGAGCTACCGCCGGAATTATAACCTTGACTGGAGCCTCCACCAGCATTCGACTGCGGGCTATTTTGGTTGTAACCACCACCCATGCCACCCTCATTGCGGCCATCCAGCATCTGCATTTCGCTACCAACGACCTCAGTCGAATAATGCTTCTGCCCTTCTTTATCCCACTGGCGGGTTCTCAGAGAGCCTTCAACGTAAATCTTTGAACCCTTTTTGAGATATTCTCCGGCAATTTCAGCCAAACGATTAAAAAAGACAACTCTGTGCCATTCAGTTCGCTCTTGCTGCTGACCTGACTGTTTGTCTTTCCAGCTTTCCGAAGTCGCAATACTGACATTTGTCACTGCATTACCATTCGGCATAAATCGAGTCTCAGGATCATTCCCAAGATTTCCTACCAGGATCACCTTATTGATACCTCGCGCCATACTATTCTCCTGATTGCTTACTGTTGTTCTTATAAAGTTTTTTAAAATAGTTCTCGTGGAACTCTATTACTCGCTGTTCTCGCACCTAGTGCTAGCAGATAGTTCTCGAAGGTAGTTATTACCGCATAAACATCAAACGCTTCCTAGCGAATCTTCATTCCAAAGGGCACTATCGACTTTCAAATAAGCCACTCTTTCACTCTCAAGAAGCGCAACCTCGATCACACCAGAAAGTAATAGTAACGCTTCTTTTACTTCTTTATCAGGTCTGATGTCCTTCGCATCAATAACATAGGTCACACTCGCGAACTTTTCGAACCCATTTAGTTTGAGCGAATAAATTAACCAGAGGGCGCAGCATGCGATATTGACGTAAACAAGCGTAGACATGTCCCACCATTGAAGTACGATGCCGCCTACAAGCCCGCCCATAAATGCACCGAAGAACTGAGCGCTAGAATAAACCCCCATCGCTGTTCCGCGCTCTCCCGCATGAACAATGCGACTCACAAATGCTGGCAGCATGACTTCGAGCAGATTGAAGGCCATAAAGAACAATCCCATTGCTATTACAACCAAAACCATCGTGCTGACATTTGCCAACATGACCAGAGATATAGCAAAAACACCAATCATCGAAAGCATCAGGTGCTTACCGAACCCCGGTTTCTCCGCTAACCACATAAATGGGCCCATAAGCACAAAAGTCACAATCAATAACCAAAAATAGACTTGGTAGTGCTCCTGCTCAACGAAACCCACCTGCGCAAGTACATTAGGAAAAACTAGGAAACCAGCCATCAGCATATAGTGAAGCATAAAAACGCTAAGCGTAGTCCTGACCAGATCTGCATCGATTAGAACGCTACGAATTTTACTGAGATCAAATCGAGCGTTTGCGCGATTGATGATGACAGGAGGCGTTGGGACTACCCGTGCTAATACGATAATACCTAAAACACCCGCTATCGCTGTAGCCACAAAAATACCTGACAAACCAAACTGTGCACTGATCAAGGGACCGACGATGAGGGATATGCCAAAGGATGAACCAATACTAATACCCACAATGGCCATAGCTTTGGTTCGATTCTCTGTTCGAGTGACGTCGGCTACGAGGGCGAGTAGCGAACTAGAAATGGCGCCACATCCTTGCAGCAAGCGACCCACGATAACAAGTTCAATGGTCGTCGCGAACGCCGCTATCAAACTGCCGGCAATAAATACCGTAAGCCCTGCGTAAATAACGGGCTTTCTTCCAAATCGATCCGATAGGAACCCCAACGGGATTTGTAACAGTGCTTGAGAAAGGCCGTAGACACCCAAGGCCAAGCCGATAGCCATTGGCGTACCACCGTCGTACGCTGGTCCGAGTAGCGGCAACACCGGCAACACCATAAACAAGCCAAGCATACGTATTACATATAGCAGCGCGATCGCGAGTACAGCGCTGAGTTCTTGCCTATCCATCAATACGTTTTTCCATTAATAGGTTAATCATGATAGTGACCGAATAGCTGCACCTAAACCCCTACACTTAAAAGGAATAATGGCCAGAACACCGGCGCTTTATAATATAATTTGTGTTGCCAAAAAAGATTGTTCAGAAGGGATGAAGAATAGGAATCTATTCGGTTATTGTTTTCTGTATACTCCCCAAGCGTGCGCGTACAGATGCACTTTGCCAAGTCACATACAAACTTATACTATCTGTTCCCCTGTTTTTTTGATTCTGCCCCCTTCAACTTCGAGGGAGGTATTTACCGAGCTAATCCGTCGAGATGGATCATAGCAAATTCGGTGCTTCCTTACACAGGGAATGAGACCTGACGCTATCAAGCTTCAGAGATAAACCCTCCTCATTGTAGTAAAACACTGACAAACATTCTGCTGGAAACCGATGAGAAATATATCAATTCGAGGTGCGAAAACCCACAACCTGAAAGATTTTGATCTTGATATCCCAAGAGATAAGTTGGTGGTCATCACAGGACTCTCAGGCTCGGGAAAATCATCTCTCGCATTTGACACGCTTTACGCCGAAGGCCAGCGACGATATGTAGAATCGCTTTCTGCATACGCACGCCAGTTTTTGTCCTTAATGGAGAAACCCGATGTCGATCATATCGAAGGGCTGTCTCCAGCAATATCAATTGAGCAGAAATCTACCAGTCAGAATCCGCGCTCGACTGTCGGTACGATTACAGAAATATACGATTATCTAAGACTTCTATTCGCGAGAGTCGGCGAGCCACACTGTCCCACGCATCACATTCGACTGAAAGCACAGACCGTGAGCCAAATGGTTGATCATGTGTTGGCACTCGAGGAAGGAACCCGGGTACTCCTGTTGGCGCCGGTAATAAAGGAACGCAAAGGTGAGCACTTACATCTATTCAGCCAACTGCGTAGTCAAGGCTTCGTCAGGGCAAGAATTAATGGCATAGTTGTTGACCTTGATGAAGTGCCAGAACTAGACAAGAAAAAGAAACACACTATTGAGGTCGTTGTTGATCGTCTTAGAATTCGCCCGGACTTAAAAACTAGGCTTGCTGACTCTTTCGAGACCGCGGTGTCGCTATCGGATGGACTTGCCAGCGTTTCACATCTCGACGAAGATAAAAATGACATTGTATTTTCATCCCGCTTTGCCTGCCCAGAATGTGGACATTCAATCTCAGAACTAGAACCACGACTTTTCTCTTTCAACAATCCAGCGGGCGCATGTTCGTCCTGTGACGGTTTGGGAAAGAAACAATTCTTTGATGTTAAAAACGTCATACATGACAATGAACTATCCCTTTCAGAGGGTGCAATTCACGGTTGGGACAGACGGAACATCTACTATTATCAAATGTTAACCAGCATTGCCGACCATTTCGGCTTTGATATTGGCACGCCGTTTGGACAATTAGATGAGTCTCATCAGAAAATAGTCCTATACGGGGATAGCGCAGAAAAGATCCAATTTCGGTATGTCAATGATAAGGGCGATGAGTACACCCGCGCGCATACCTTCGAGGGCATCATCCCAAATATGGAGCGACGGTTTAAGGACACTGAATCACAAATGGTTCGGGAAAATCTTTCCAAGTTTCTAAGCACCCAATCATGCCCTGACTGTTTTGGTACTCGTCTTAATAACGATGCTCGAGCCGTGACTATTGAATCAATGACACTGCCTGAAATCGTCAATCAATCTATAGCGGATGCTCATCACTATTTCGACAATCTTACACTGACCGGTCAAAGGGCAAAAATCTCAGACAAGATTGTTACAGAAATTGTAGCGAGGCTTAGGTTTCTGATCGACGTCGGGCTTAATTATCTTACAATTTCCAGAAGCGCCAACACATTGTCTGGCGGCGAAGCGCAAAGAATTCGACTTGCCAGTCAAATAGGTGCGGGTCTTGTCGGGGTCATGTATATCCTAGACGAGCCTTCCATTGGCTTACATCAGCGTGACAATAAACGACTACTGAAGACCCTTAATCATCTCCGAGATATTGGTAACACAGTTATCGTCGTCGAACATGATGAGGAAGCTATTCGTTCTGCTGATTTTTTGATTGATATTGGCCCCGGTGCTGGTGTTCACGGTGGAGAAATAGTCGCTGCGGGTTCCGTTGAGGACATTATCGCAACCGAGCGCTCTATTACGGGGGATTTTCTGTCTGGCAGACAAGCAATTGATATCCCAAAATCGAGATTGAAAAATGATCCAGATCGTCAACTTCAACTACTAGGCGCTACTGGTAATAACCTACAGAACGTTGATCTAAGCCTGCCAATAGGTTTGATGACGTGTGTCACTGGGGTCTCTGGCTCAGGCAAATCCACTCTGATTAACTCGACGTTGTATCCGATGGCTGCGAGAGAATTGAATGGCGCTACGATCCCTCAAGCAGCGCCATACAGGGAACTAAACGGTATGGATCAGTTGGATAAGGTGGTTGATATTGACCAGAGCCCAATCGGCAGAACACCGCGATCTAATCCAGCAACGTACACTAATATATTCACGCCGATTCGGGAGTTATTTGCCGCGACTCAGGAAGCGCGCTCTAGAGGCTACAAACCTGGCCGCTTTAGTTTCAATGTTAAAGGAGGCCGATGTGAAGCCTGCCAAGGCGATGGACTGATAAAAGTAGAAATGCATTTTCTGCCGGATGTGTACGTCACGTGTGACGAATGCAAAGCTAAACGCTACAACAGAGAAACGCTCGAGATTCAATATAAAGGTAAAAGCATTCATGAAGTGCTGGAACTAACCGTTGAAGATGCACACCAATTTCTTAATGCAGTTCCCATGATTGAACGGCGTCTAAAAACGCTCATGGATGTGGGGCTTGGTTACATTCGATTAGGTCAGAGCGCTACGACGCTTTCTGGCGGTGAAGCGCAGCGCGTAAAGCTTTCTCGCGAGCTTTCGAAAAGAGACACGGGTAAGACGCTCTATATTCTTGATGAGCCGACTACCGGACTACACTTTTACGACATCAAACAACTGTTAGAAGTGCTGCACCACCTTAGAGACCAAGGTAATACGGTGGTCATCATCGAACACAACCTTGATGTCGTCAAGACCGCGGACTGGGTGATAGATTTGGGTCCCGAGGGAGGTTCAGGTGGCGGACAGATTATTGCAACCGGTACCCCCGAAGAGGTGGCCGATTGCGAACATTCGTATACAGGGCAATATCTGAAATCAGTTTTGAAGGCCGGTTAGTAACCGGCTAAAACAAACAAATCGCGCGCAAACAGGTCTAGGCGTAGGCGCGTTCAATCGCACCAGTCGCAAGTCCCTTGTGAATAGGTGCGTTGTATTTGGATAGCACTGCTTCCAATGCATTTACACACAACATGACATTGCTTGGGTTACTCGCATAGCCCATCAAACCGATGCGCCATACTTTACCAGCGAGTGAACCTAGGCCAGCACCTATCTCTAGGTTGTATTGCTGAAGTAATTGCTGCCTTACCTGTGCCTCGTCGACGCCGTCTGGGATAGTTACCGTATTCAACTGAGGTAATCTTTCATTCTCCGGTACGATGAATGCAAGACCCATAGCTTCAAGGCCTGCCTTGAGAGCATTATGATTACGCTGGTGTCTAGCCCAGCTAGCCTTCAAGCCCTCTTCTTCCAATATAATTAGTGCTTCATGCAAACCGTAAAGCGCATTGACAGGAGCTGTATGATGATAGGCACGTTTTTGACCTTCACCCCAATAACCCATGACTAGATTCAAATCCAAAAACCACGAGGAAACAGGCGTTGTTCGTTGTTTCACCGCTGCAACCGCGCGTTCACTTAAACTAATAGGCGATAGTCCAGGCGCGCAGGATAGACACTTTTGCGTGCCACTATAGGCTGCATCGGCACCCCATTCATCCAAACTCACTTCAGTGCCGCCTAGCGAGGTGACACAATCAACGATTGTCAGACAATCATGAGCTTGCGCCAAAGCGCACAAAGTTTTTGCATCAGACTGAACGCCGGTTGATGTTTCCGCATGAACAAATGCGACAACTTTTGCATCAGGATGCAGCTTCAGCGCAGCTTCTAATTTTTGAGGGTCAACAGCACGACCCCATTCGTCTTCAACGAGAATGACCTCCCCGCCAAAGCGCGTGACATTTTCGGCCATTCGGCCACCAAAAACACCGTTCTGACAAACGATGACCTTATCACCGGCTTCAATGAGATTAGCAAAACAAGTCTCCATACCGGCGGACCCTGGAGCAGAGACAGGAATGGTTAATTCATTGCTGGTCTGAAATGCTGATTGCAACATTTCCTTAATTTCATCCATAAGTCGGATAAATTCAGGATCAAGATGGCCGATCGTAGGTTTAGCCATAGCACCCAGTATCCTTGGATTTACATCCGAAGGTCCAGGCCCCATAAGCGTTCTAACGGTAGGGTTAAAAGATTGGTGCATGCAAGTCTCCAGTGTTTATCAAATATCGAATACCGCTCTAAACATCAGCGCGATTTACAAACGAAAAAGGCCGGGAGAACCCAGCCTTTTGTAAAACGATGCTCCGATAGGAGTTATAAGTCCCCCTAAGCAGAGGTCCTAGTCCTCGTCTGTACCTTCGACGTCATCTTCTTGCTCATCGGGTATAGGACGGTCAACTAGTTCAACGAAGGCCATTGGCGCAGCATCACCAGCTCTAAACCCACATTTCAGGATTCGAGTATAACCTCCGGGTCGTTCTTGATACCTCGGACCCAGCTCGGAAAACAGTTTACCAACTGCATCTTTACTACCAGTTCTAGAGAATGCGAGTCGTCTATTAGCAACGGAATCGCTCTTGGCTAGGGTGATGAGGGGCTCAGCTACTTTCTTCAACTCTTTCGCTTTTGGCAGGGTAGTCTTAATGACTTCGTGCTCAAACAGAGAGCAAGCCATATTTTTAAACATGGCCTTTCTGTGCGATGAATTTCGGTTTAACTGCCTACCACTTTTTCTATGGCGCATTTTGATACTTCCTAAATCTTTCTATGTTTTGTAACGTAACGTCAAATTGACTCTATTCTAGAGCAAAGACCCTATCGGATTCGAACACTCTAGCAAAATGTGGTTTCGCAGCTTAGCCGAGAACCCGGTCATCACCACGTAAACTGGATGGTGGCCAATTTTCTAAACGCATACCAAGTGACAAACCTCTGGATGCGAGAACATCCTTAATTTCTGTCAGAGACTTCTTACCGAGGTTTGGAGTCTTCAGCAATTCAACTTCTGTACGACGAATCAAATCACCGATGTAATAAATATTTTCCGCTTTTAAACAATTAGCTGAACGAACTGTCAATTCAAGATCATCAACCGGGCGAAGAAGAATCGGATCGATTTCATCTTCAAGCTCTTCTATCTCTGGCTCACTTTCACTCTGCAAGTTAACAAATACTGAGACTTGCTCATGCAGAATCGTTGCAGCACGTCGAATCGCTTCTTCGGGATCAATCGTACCATTGGTTTCCAAATCGATCACAAGCTTATCGAGGTCTGTTCTCTGTTCAACCCGAGCACTATCAACCTTATACGCAACTCTTCGTACGGGGCTGTAGGAGGCATCAAGTAACAAACTACCAATCACTCGATCTTGATCTTCATCATTTATCCGAATATCTGCCGGCTCATATCCGCGACCACGACCAACTTTCACGCGCATGCTTATTTTGCCATTTTCGTTTAGTGTCGCGATGACATGATCTGGGTTCGCTATTTCAATTTCATGATCTGTTTGGAAATCTGCCGCGGTAACAACACCGGGACCTACCTTCTCCAAGGTAAGCTCAGACTCGTCAGAAGCATTGAGCTTGATTGCAACGCCCTTCAGGTTGAGTAGAACTTCAATTACGTCTTCCTGAACGCCTTCCATAGCGCTGTACTCGTGGAGTACACCGTTAATTTCAACCTCTGTAATCGCACAGCCTGGCATCGAAGATAACAGGATTCTTCGTAACGCATTGCCTAATGTATGACCAAAGCCTCGTTCCAATGGCTCCAAAATTACTGTCGCACGAGTTTCGCTTAGCTGCGAAACCTGGATATGCTTTGGCGTTAAAAATTCTAGTGACGAATGGGGCATACACACACCTTTAAAAAAGGACTATAACTCTATTTAAGCGCTGTAGCGGGTATAAAACCCTGAAACAACGCTGTTAGGCAGTACTTACTTACTTGGAGTAAAGCTCGACAATCAAATTCTCATTGATCTCTGCGGGCAACTCGTCTCGCTCAGGAAACGCC
Source organism: Candidatus Azotimanducaceae bacterium (assembly GCA_047629195.1). Classification (GTDB taxonomy): domain Bacteria; phylum Pseudomonadota; class Gammaproteobacteria; order Pseudomonadales; family Azotimanducaceae; genus UBA4582. The sequence continues at coordinate 4,732 of JBLHWY010000130.1, read as the reverse complement.
TTATAGACGCCTTCAAGCTTGGAAGTATTAACGTCGATCCATTCGACAGCTGTTCGATTGGCTGCTATCGCAAGAGAACCCTGAATTCGAAGCTGGCTCTGTGCCTTTTCGCGAATCGTTATTGTGTCCCCTACAGCAACTTGATAAGAAGGTATGTTAGTCACATGCCCATTCACAAGTATTGCTTTATGTGAGACTAGTTGTCTGGATTCCGCTCTGGTTGAACCAAAACCCATTCGGTATACAACATTGTCTAACCGTCTTTCTAGCAAGCGAAGGAGGTTTTCACCCGTCGCTCCTTTTTGGCGGTCGGCTTTCTTGTAATAATTCCGGAATTGCTTTTCAAGCACGCCATAAATTCGACGCACTTTTTGCTTTTCACGCAGTTGTACAGCGTAATCAGAATTACGAGTCCTTCGCGCGCCATGTTGTCCAGGTGGAGTGTCAATCTTACACTTGGATTCTATCGGTCTCACTCCACTCTTCAGATAAAGGTCGGTGCCTTCTCTTCTTGCAAGCTTACATGTTGGTCCGAGGTATCTAGCCATTTCTTAATCTCCTCAATTACACCCGACGTTTCTTGGGTGGGCGGCAACCGTTATGTGGTATAGGGGTGACGTCAGTAATATTAGTAATTTTGTATCCAACACCGTTAAGTGCTCGTACAGCAGCATCGCGACCAGGCCCTGGGCCCTTCACGAAAACCTCTACGTTTTGCAATCCGTAATCCAGTGCAGCAGTACCTGCTCGTTCTGCAGCTACCTGAGCAGCGAACGGCGTACTCTTACGAGCACCACGGAAACCAGAACCACCAGCTGTAGCCCATGACAACGCGCCACCTTGACGGTCAGTTATGGTGATAATGGTATTATTAAAAGATGCATGAATATGCGCCAGACCATCAACCACCTGTCGCTTCCCTTTCTTACGGGTCGGTGCAGCAGCAGCATCCGGTGTTGAGGAGCCTTCAGCTTCCTCGCTTGCGTTTTCTGTTTCAGACATATCGGTCATTTCAGTCTCTTCGCTTTATCTAAATCGCTTATTCGATTCGTTTAAATTTGCTTTGGCTAGCCCGCGACTTATTGTTTGTAACAAGTTATCTACGCGCCAGCATCTACGGGAACCTACTTACGAATAGGACGCTTTGGCCCTTTACAAGTTCGCGCATTTGTCTTCGTTCGTTGCCCTTTCAGTGGAAGGTTTCGTCTGTGACGAATACCACGATAACAACCAAGGTCTAACAAACGTTTGATATTAAGTTGTACTTCACGCCGCAAATCACCTTCAACAGGTAAGTTCGTTATTTCTGCTCTTAGCAAATCAAGTTCGCCTTCAGTCAGATCACTTACTTTTGAGGTAGGACTTACGCCGGTTTGATCACATAGCTTTTGCGCAGTAGTACGTCCAATACCAAATATATAGGTAAGGGAGATTACTGCGTGCTTGTGGTCGGGAATGTTAATTCCAGCTAAACGAGCCATTTAAACGCTCCTATAAATTACTGTTAAACGTCTAACCTTGACGTTGCTTATGTCGAGGTTCTGAACAGATAACTCTGACAGCCCCTTTACGTCGGATGACTCGACAGTTCCGACACATTTTCTTAACTGAAGCTCTCACTTTCATTTTCTTGCTCCGATCGACTTATTGTCGTCCAAAATTCTGTAAATTCGACTTTTTCATCAGTGACTCATATTGATGAGACATCAAATGAGTTTGTACCTGGGACCAAAAATCCATCACAACCACTACAACGATCAGCAGTGCCGTGCCACCTAACTGGAAAGTCACGTTAAACTGCACTACCAAAAGCTGCGGCAACAGACAAACTGCTGTCATATATAACGAACCGAACAATGTCAGCCTCGTCAAAATGCTATCAATGTGTTTTGCTGTCTGTTCTCCGGGACGATAACCTGGGATAAATGCACCCGACTTTTTAAGGTTATCTGCTACTTCTTTGGGATTAAACATAATCGCCGTATACCAGAAGCAGAAGAAGATAATGCCCGCAGAAAACAAAATAATATTCAAAGGCTGCCCCGGCGCGATCTGAAGACTCAAGTCTTGCAACCACTCCATGCCTGGGGACTGCCCAAACCACTGCCCAATTGATGCTGGAAACAGCAACAAACTACTCGCGAAGATCGCTGGTATAACACCAGCCATATTAACCTTCAAAGGCAAATGACTAGACTGCGCCTGATACATCCGACGGCCCTGCTGCCTTCTCGCGTAATTGATCGTAATTCTTCTTTGGCCTCGCTCGACGTATACAACGAATGCAACTACTGCAACTGCTAGCACAGCAATACCCAGTAACCCCAAGATTGCGATCTCGCCTTGACGAGCCTGCTCAAACGATTGGCCTATCGCGCCAGGAAATCCAGACACGATACCTGTAAAAATAATAATTGAGATGCCATTACCAACACCTCTTTCTGTTACCTGCTCACCCAACCACATTAAGAACATGGAACCGGTAACGAGTGTCGTCACTGCGACAAAGTGAAACGCAAAGGAACCACTATATGCTAACCCTTGCGACGCCAGACCACTACTCATCGCGAAACCCTGCACCGTAGCAAGGATCAGAGTACCCCATCGAGTGTACTGTGAAATCTTACGACGACCCGATTCACCTTCTTTTCGTAATTGTTGTAATGAAGGTGTAGTCGCTACTAACAATTGCGTAATAATAGACGCCGAAATGTAGGGCATTATACCTAACGCAAAAATACTCATGCGTTCTAATGCACCACCACCAAACATATTAACCAAATCCAAAATGCCGCCTTGGTTTTGCTCAAACAGCGACGCTAACCGCTCAGGATCGATGCCAGGTATTGGGATATGACCCCCAATCCGGTAAACAACCATTGCCATTAACACGAACAACAGACGCTGACGTAACTCGGTTAACCCGCCGCCGCCAGTTGCACCGCCGGCTGCAGATTTAGACTTTTGTGCTGGAGACTTAGCCATGTATTGCTACTTACTCTTCAATCTTTCCGCCTGCAGCTTCAATAGCTGCACGCGCGCCTTTAGTAACGCCAATACCTTTAACGGTAACTGCTTTACTAATTTCTCCAGACAGCATCACTTTCGCTCGTAACATACTCTCTTTAATTATGTCGGCGTCTTTAAGTGCCTGCAAATCAACAATTTCAGCACCAACCTTAGCTAGCTCTGACAAAGTTATCTCTGCTGTAACCCTTGCCTTGGCAGAATTAAAGCCAAACTTTGGCAGCCGCTTCTGCAATGGCTGCTGACCACCTTCAAAACCTGGTCTAACACCACCGCCCGTTCTGGACTTTTGACCTTTGTGACCTCGACCAGCTGTCTTTCCTAGACCGCTTCCGATTCCACGACCAACTCTCTTTGCCGCAGATTTGCTTCCTGCAGCTGGCTTCAATGTGTTCAATCGCATGCTAAGAACTCCTACTCGCCTTCAACACTTACCATGTAAGAGACTTTGTGAATCATGCCCCTTACCGCGGGTGTATCAATTACTTCAACGCAATGTCGAACTCTCTTGAGTCCAAGCCCCGCGACACATGCCTTATGACTTTTAAGGCGTCCTATCGTGCTTTTAGTCTGTGTGACTTTAATCTTCTTTTCGTTTGCCATTTTCTAACTAGCCCATCATCTCTTCAACGGTCATGCCACGCTTATCTGCGACACTCTCGGGCGAACGCATATCCTGCAGACCCTTAAAGGTAGCTCGAATAACGTTCACAGGATTTGTAGATCCGTAACACTTCGCCAATACGTTCTGAACACCTGCAACTTCAAGTACTGCCCGCATAGTTTTACCAGCAATAATGCCGGTACCTTCAGAGGCTGGTTGCATAAACACCTGTGAAGCGCCATGACGTGCTGTCATCGCGTACTGAATTGTGGTGCCATCTAGATCGATCTGGATCATATTGTGGCGCGCAGCTTCCATCGCTTTTTGAATAGCCAACGGTACCTCTCTAGCTTTACCTCTGCCAAAGCCGACTCGGCCATTGCCATCGCCAACTACAGTCAGTGCTGTAAAACCGAATATACGTCCGCCTTTTACCACTTTGGCTACTCGGTTTACCTGTACCAGTTTTTCCTGGATACCTTCTTCGTTATCTTGGTCGTGAAACGCCATTATTTATCCTCTACACTGCTAGAACTGCAATCCACCTTCGCGGGCTGCATCTGCTAACGCTTTTACCCTACCGTGGTATTTATAACCTGACCGATCAAACGCAACTTTTACAACACCCGCTGCTTTTGCTCGTTCTGCAATTAACTTACCCACTTCAGTCGCGCTAGTCACATTACCGGTTGAGCCATCTCGCATTGACTTATCTAGCGTCGATGCTGATGCTTGAATCAAGTCACCATTTGGTGCGATGACTTGCGCATATATATGACGAGGAGATCGGTAAACACACAACCTGGATACTTCCAGCTTTTGCATATGCTTTCTACTTCGTCTTGCTCTTCTTAGTCGAGCGTCGTTCTTCTTGCTCATAATATCCTCGTATTAAGTCGGCTCTGCTTGAGTCGCCTCAATGTTTTGTAGTTAGAAGGAACTTATCATTCTAATCACTATTTCTTCTTAGCTTCCTTACGTTTCACATACTCATCAACGTAACGAACGCCCTTGCCCTTATATGGTTCAGGTGGTCGGTATGCTCTGATATCAGCTGCAACCTGCCCTACCAATCTTTTATCAATGCCACGAACAATAACC
>JBLHWY010000129.1:0-18361 GCA_047629195.1 Candidatus Azotimanducaceae bacterium | reverse complement strand
GATCGACTTAAAGGTGTTTTCCTTTATCGGATACAGAATGAGTTACCGGTAAGAGTGCAGCAGCATCGTGCAGATTTACAATCTTTGGCCGCATCGCGGAGTGTGATGCAAGCAAAAGCGCAGCGCATAGAACTGGCTTCGGAAAGTGCCGAATTCCATGGCAGACACACTCAGAGAATCGCGAGCCTTAGCAATCGAGCTGACCAGTTTATTGCCCAGACTGAAGTCGTGCTTGAGCTAACAGGTAGTGCTTTGATTGCCTTTGTGTCTGATGGGGTCCGTGAAGAACTTGCTGGTCTTGATCAGCAGCTTGTATATCTGCAGCTAGCGATGGCCCGAATCGGAGACGAGAAAATTCTTGCAGCGGGTGATGTGCGATGAGCGCTCTGCTGACGTCGAGCCTGCAGCCAGCGACAAGGCTGATGGGCGCTCTAGTTTGGTTACTCCTAGTTTCAGGCTGTAGCTTTATTCAGGTTCTCCCTAGCCTTGATTTTTCTAAAGCGGAATATCGGTCGGACGAAAAGAATGTTGCGGACGTGCTTGATGAGGTCCTCTTCAGTGATAGCCCAGTCGCGTTAAGTCATACGCCGGGCACTACTGAGGTGCTGGCGCTATATGAAGCCGTCGTTGGCAAAATCAAAAATGATGCCCGCCGATTTGAAGTTGCCAGCAGAATTGCTGAGCTTGAGTTGGCGGCAGCGACATATACCCTAGGTGACAGGGACCAAGTGTCCTTTCAAAAAGCGATAGGCGATCTTGAGGCGCTGGTCAAATTGTCGAGTATTAATACGTCGCACCCAGAGCACCTTTACCCTGAGAAGGCGAAGCTTCATTATCAATTGTCCCAGGCTTATGACCTTTCTGGTGACCAAGCGTCTTCAATTAAGAATCTGAGTTTAGCGCTAGAGGTTCTAGCGCTATCGGGTGGCGATACTTCCTCATCAATAGATCTTAAGCTCGAGTTAGCGTTTCGCCGCGCAGAGTACTATTTCTCTGAAGGACAGCTTAGAGAGGCCGCTGAGGATTATGCCATGGTCGCTGAAGTTGTAGGTACTTACCAGACCCACGCCAAATATATGCTTGGATGGTCGCGCTTCAAGCAGGGGGATCTAGATCTTGCGCTTGCAGCGTTCATTTCTACGCTTGACCAATTGCTCAGTAAAGCTAGTCTGCCCTCAGGCTTAAAGGAGTCTTTACTCGACGGTGCCCCTAGCGTATCCAGGTCTTTGAATAAGACGAGGGCAAACACTGAATTATTAGACGATACTCGAAGAATTTCCATTATCACGCTTGACTACCTTGATGGCGTAGAGTCGTTGGCGAGTGAGATGGCCGCGAAAGGTAAGCCTGATTGGCAGGTCTATTTGTATAGGTCCTTGGCTGACTGGTATCAAGAGAAGGAACGATTCCAGGACAGCGCTTTAACCTGGGAGACCTTTCTGAATGAAAACCCTTTGTATGTGAGCGCGCCGGCGATATCCCTTGAAGTTATCGAGATTTACCGTCGTGCGGGTTTTGTAGATGATATCGAAGGTCGCAAACTCACATTCATTAACCGCTACGACAAGCAAAGCGCCTTCTATCAACAGCATGGTGAAGCCGTTTTTGCGGATTACAGCGTAACACTACTCAATTTTATAGACGGTGTTGTCGCCCAGCAACATGCTGATGCGCAGGCGATGAATAGCCTCACGGCGACGGCAGTGTCTACGAGATTGAATAATCTGAGCGTCACCGAAAAGTACATTGAAGTCGCTGGCTGGTATCGACGCTGGCTACTTAATTTTGATGGGCATAACAGAAGCCCGGATATGACGATGTTATTGGCAGAAGCCCTAAGGGATGGCGCAGATCCAAGGGGTAGCGTTTTGGTTTACCAGTCTCTAATGAGTAATCACCCTGATTTTGATCGTCTTGAACAAGCAGCCTATGCTGTTGTTGTTGGCCTAGAATCTATTTATGCAGAATCAAGTTACGCAGAAGGATCACATGTAGAGCGTATTGACGCGGGGTTGTTCTTTGCTCGGCGCTATCCGAATTCGCCAGAGGCGCCCGCGACAATGGTCAACGTTGCATCGATTCTATTCGATCTAGAAAAATTTTCGCGAGCTCAGGCGATCGCGGAAGAGTCTCTTTCCATTGCGCCATTATATAGTGCGCAATTCTCAAACTCTGGTCTCTGGAATACAGCGCTACGCATCGCTGCGCATAGCGGATTTGAAATAGGTGAGTATGCAACAGCAGAAATCCATTACCACCAGCTATTAGCGAATGTGCCACATGATGGTGAACTTAAGGCGAAGCTTTTAGCGACAATTCTAAAACAAGCTGATCGTGCTCAGAGTAATGGTGAGAATACTGAAGCCATTACCCACTTAGCGAGATTGTCGACGATAGACCGGGTGGCCCCCCTCGCGATCGCCGCTCAGTTTGATATTGCTGCTCTGTATGAAAAGTCCGGTGATATAGCGTCAGCGATAAATCAGTTGACCAGATTCAAAAAAAATCATCCGCGATATCCCGGCGTAGAAGCGTTTCCAATGCGTCTGGTCAGCCTTCATGAAGCAATTGGAAATGATCTGGCGGCGGCTCGAGAATTATTACAAATTTCTAAATCAGCCGGAAGCTATGAAGTAAGGCGACAGGCTTTGTTCCGTGCTGGTGAGTTGTTTCTTGCTGCTAATAATGAGCAGTTCGCGATAGGTGCTTTTCGAGACTATTCGCATACCTATACGCTACCTTTCACCACACGAATGGAGGCGATGAACCAGATGGACTTGCTCTACCACAGAAGTGGCGAACCGGGTAAGAGAAGGTTCTGGTTACGAAAAAAGAAGAACACGTTTGATAAGACTTCAAAGCACCTGTTGACAGAACGTACAAGGTTCTTAGCAGCGGACGCCGCCTTTGTACTTGCGCTTGATCGTCGTGAAGTATTTGAGAAAGTTGTGCTCAAACAGCCGCTGAAGAAAAGCCTGAAAAGAAAGCAAAAATCAATGACGGATGCAATTAGCGCATTTGAGCAAACAGCTGACTACGGTGTGGAGAAATATACCACTGGTGCAACATTTCAGATCGCAAGCATTTACGCATCCCTCGCGCTGGCGTTAATGGATTCTGATAAACCCGCTAACCTTAATGAGCTCGAACGGGAACAATATGACATCTTGTTAGAAGAGCAAGCCTATCCCTTTGAAGAACAAGCTTTGAATATACACCAGCTCAATCTGCAGAGAGGGTGGGACGCAAGCTGGGATCAATGGGTCAGTAGGAGTCTCGAAGAATTGGCTCAATTGTCGCCGGGCAGATTCAAACGCGATGAAATCGGAGTTGGTTATGCCAAAGCACTTTATTGATAGGCGCTTTATTTACATGAGCTCTGCATACACTAGCTCTACAAGTCAGAGCTCTATTCAAGCATCGAAAGTAATGAGAAATAATTCGTTAGCGAGAATGTGGGTTTTTTGCTTGAGCGCATTGCTTGGTGGATGTGCAGGGTTGGCTAAAAAAAATGAAGTCTTGCCGATGGCGGATGTGGGCGTGCAGCAAGAATGGGTACAGCTGAACCGCGCTGAATGGGAAGCAACAAAACCTGTTAATTCGAGGGCTTCACGTAAATTCTTTCAAGCTACAACGGCGATCGGTATAGAGGACTACATAAACGCGGAAACACTGCTATTGGAGCTAATCAGCAGCTTTCCTGAGTATGCAAGTCCCAGGACAAATCTAGCACTAATTTACGTCAACACAGGAAGAGTTGATGAAGCTTTACCTTTACTTCACGACGCTATCGCAATGGTGCCAAGGGACTGCATACCCCAGATTCAACTGGCGCTAGTTGAAAGAAGTCGTAATGAATTTGCTGCCGCTGAAACTGCCTACCTAGTGTGTTTAAAAGCGGAACCCGGTAATGCGATCGCACATCTGAATTTGGGCATACTTTATGAGCTGTATATGGGTCGTTTTGAAGATGCTTTGGCGGCCTATGATGAATATCAACAACTCGTCGGTACACCCGACCAAAGAGTTGCGGGCTGGATTGCGAATTTGTCACGTAGGATTAAAACTACTAGTCAGCTCGCTATAGGGGAGCATTTTAAATGAGTTGGTTTGTAAACTCTTCAACACTGATTTGCTTTTTGATGGTAATAACATGTGGCTTGAGCAATGTTGTTAGCAGTGCTGAGGTTGAAACGATTTATCTTGAAGAAACTTATATATCGGGAAATCAAGAGTTGCCAAAGGTGTTGTACATATTGCCTTGGAAAAACCAAAGTACCGGAGCGATATCTGCCGTCGAGCCTAGGTCATCTCTTGATCGGGTCATGACATTGGTTTACCCGCACGAATATCGCCTAGAACTTAACTTTCGATCCAATTTTGCTAACCGAGATCCAATGCTCAAAACGCAAGTCAGCGAGTCTGAAAATAGACCCAACAATCAATCCGCGAATAACAACCCACGTATGAAGACGAACCAAGTACCGACAATTGGTAGCTGGAACGAATTCGGACTAAAACAATCAATCCTTAAGGAGGACTGACCCATGGAATCCATCAATATGGTAGTACGTTTTTTTCAGAATGGAGGCCCATTTATGTTTCCTATCGCTATGGTCTTAACTGTTGGCGTAGCGATAGCGACAGAGCGCTATATTTTTTTGGCGCGAACAGTACGAGCAAATCGCCGAGACTTTGCTTCGCTCATGCCGCTATTAGTGCAAGGAAACCTACAGCAGCTTATGCAGCAGTCAAAAGAGAATAAGTCCGCAATTGGCCAAATATTTCACGAAGGTATCGCGCGAATGCAGAGTACCAGGCGTCGCCAAGACGTTGAATATGCCATGGAAGAAGGATTGTTAGAGGCATTACCCAGTATAGAAAAGAGAACGCCGTATCTTGCAACCTTTGCTAATATTGCAACACTACTAGGTTTGTTGGGAACAATCATAGGATTGATTGCCGCGTTCGCGGCAGTCGCGAATGCCGACCCCTCTGAGAAAGCCTCTCTGCTCTCACAAAGTATATCTATCGCGATGAATACCACTGCGTTTGGCCTAATGGCTGCGATACCGCTGCTTCTAATTCATTCTCATCTTCAGGGCAAAACCAATGAAATCGTTGAGAACCTTGAAATTGCGGTTGTGAAATTTCTGAATTTTATGGAGCGAAATCGTCCTGTTGAAGCAGCGGCGGCAAAAGGGTCAAAGGCAACTAAATCTCCAGCTACCGCCTCTGTTACGCCGCCGGTCACACCTCCAGCTAAACCTATAGTGACCGCTGGGTAATAGGTTTCACACTTAGTAACTACTTAGTAACTGCCTGATAACAAAAAGGTTACAACGAGGTAATTCGAAATGAAGCAAAATAGAAGACGTCGAAGGCGCGACAATGATCAAGTGGACCTAGATGTCACACCCTTTATGAATCTGATGATTGTGCTAGTCCCAGTGCTTCTGCTCTCAATGGTTTTTGTGCATACCACGGTGATAGACCTGAATTTTCCTTCGGGTGAAGCAGCGGCGCAACTGGATATCGAGTCGGTACATCTTGAAGTTCAGGTTTATGACAATGAAATAATTGTTGCTGATGGTCGTAGCATCATTAAGCGTATAACCCGTGAGGATTCACATCATGATTTTGGCATCTTGTCGTTGACGTTGCAGGAGCTAAAACGCAGATTGCCTGAGAAACGTGATGCAAGCATATTGCTGCAGGATCAAACAGACTACCAGACCCTGGTGTCCGTGATGGACACTGTTCGAGCTTATCGAGTAACGCAGGGTGACGACATTGTGCCAGTTGAATTGTTTCCTGATGTGTCACTTGGAGATGTTCCTGTTAGAAATACGCTGGCAAGCATTGCGGACGTGAGCGGTGGTGTATGAGTATCCGTCGAATAGGTCATCGTCGTAAACGCGAGAAAAACGGTAAACCCGCTACGCTGAATTTGGTCTCGCTGATGGATATATTTACCATATTGGTGTTTTTCCTGATGGTTAATTCGAGCGAGGTTGAAGTCATAGAATTACAAGCCAATATCAAATTACCGGATTCCAACGCGCAACACAGACCTGAGGAGCGACTGCTGATATCGGTTAATGCGGATGACCTTATTGTGCAAGGTATCAAGGTTGCGTCGATTGAAGCGCTGATGTTGCAAGACGAAGACACCATTTCTGAGTTAAAAATGGCACTTGCAAAGCATCAGAATATGAAAGCCAGTGGAGACATTGGTGCCGAGATTCAGGATAACGCGGTGACAATAATGGGCGATAGGGAGCTACCGTACAAGTTGCTCAAACGAATTATGTTAACTTGCCAACGAGCAGACTATTCTCGGATCGCGCTGGCAGTAAACAGAACTACGAACGATCAAGCAGTAGTTACCCAATCAACTGCCAATAAAATCGTGGCTGAAGTAAAAGTTAGTAAAGGAGATACGAATGAACTCCTTGGTTGAGCCACCGCTAGACAAAAGTAAGTTAGTCAGTCCCAGCGAAATGGCGCAATTGTTGTCTCCCTGGACCGAGGCGCTAGACGAAAGACTGTTTCAACGATTGTTAGGTGTTTTTCTAACCATCTGTTTGACGTTGTCCGGGCTTGTATTCTCTACCCAATTGCCTGACATCAAACGTAAATTTCATGAGAGGCTTGCGCCGCAGTTTGCCGAAATTCTACTGGATAAGGTTGAACTAGAACCGATAGAGGAGATCGTTAAGAAACCGCTAAAAAAGGTTGAAATCCCTGACGTTAAAAAAATAGAGGTTAAACGAGTTGAGCTCAAAAAGGCCGATGTAAAACAAGAAGTTCGACAAAGTGTCACGCAAGCAAGGGACAAGGCTAAGCTTGCAGGCGTTCTGGCGTTTCAAGACGACCTCAGTGATATGCGAGAAGCTTTAGATATAAGTCGTTTAACCGACACTGCATCGCTACAACGTGGCGGCGGTGAAGTTGCGAAGTTAGATCGGTCATTGCTTACTTCTAAGGCTGCAGCCAAGCAAGCCAATGTGAATGTGTCGAACCTTTCGAGAGAAACTGGTGGTGTTGCCTTATCTGGTCGAGCATCAACAGTTGTGGAAGCTCCGGTCAAAGAGCCGGGCGTGCAAACTGGTGCGGTAAGGTTAGACCGCGAAACGCTTCAATCCGAGCGGAGTATCGAGCGAGTTAGAAAAGTTTTCGATGCAAACAAGGGTGCAATATATGCCATCTATAATCGCGCTCTCAGGAAAAACCCAGGTTTGTTAGGCAAGGTGGTACTTGAGTTGGTTATCGAATCAGGTGGTACTGTTTCGGCCTGTCAGGTTATTTCCAGCGAAATGAATGACGAAGAGATGCTAGCGAAGCTTGTTAGGCGGGTTCAGTTGTTTGACTTCGGAGAAGGTAATGTCTCGGTCACCAAGATCAGCTACCCCGTACATTTTCTCCCCGGCTAATAGTGACTCTAGAAAAGCCAGAAACTGAATCAGAACTTGAACTATTTTGCTTCGGGCAAAGAAGTGCTAAGGTCGAATTCTTAACAGATATTCCTATCAGATACTTCTATCCGATAGGTAAGCTGAGGAGCGCTGTCATGGACCTGGCCGAGCATTTGAGTGAGATTGATACTAAAGGGTATACCATATTAGAAAATGTTCTATCCAACGATGAAGTTGCTGATGTGAAGCAGGCATTATCTCCTTGGTTAAAGCAAGAACTCATGGGGCGCAATAACTTCGAGGGTCTCAAAACTGAACGAGTATATGCACTTCTAGCAAAGATACCTGCCATGTCAAAGATACTTGAGCATCCGAGACTGTTAGCGCTATTGGATCAAATGCTAGCAGAACACTATTTACTCTCAGCAAACCTTGCGATCAACCTACATCCAGGCGAGACGCCCCAACCATTTCACGCCGATCATACTCAGGACGGCAATTGTGATCGAACCAAATTGAGCGGTGTAAGTACAATTTGGGCCTTCGATGACTTTACTGAATCAAATGGTGCAACCGAAGTGGTCGAAGGTAGTCACCGATGGACGACGGAAGAATTTGAAGCGGGTATATCAACGGCAAAGCCAACAACAAAAGTGCTGATGGAAGCAGGTTCTGTGCTCGTCTTTCATGGGTCTCTTTATCATCGCGGTGGTGCAAATGATTCTGTTTCAACCCGCTTGGCGATAACGCCACAATATTGTCAGCCTTGGCTGCGTCAGCTGGAAAATATGGTGCTGGCAATACCGCCTGCGGTGGCGGGGCAGTTCTCTGATCGATTACAAGAAATGCTTGGCTTCGGCGTCAGAGAACCAAGTTTTATGGGTTATGTTGACGGCTTACATCCGCGGAAGCTAATCGATGCGAGTTATCAGGGTAGAAAAGCTAGAGGTGTACCGTCTTAGACTTTACTTTGTAGGTTACTCAGTTTCAAAGTAATGGTTGCTGCCAAAAGTAGAGCACCCCCGGCTGGGTTCTTAGTTTTTGTTTCATTATCCGTGGGCATATCAGTTCATTGGCACACAGATTCTATAGGCTGCTGTTTTGGTTTGTTGGAAACACTAGTAGTATTGATTCAAAATCACGCGTTATAAAGCGCAACAGGAGGGCGCTCAAAGGTGAGTAGTGTTTATCAACATACATTAGCGACAACACTCGTTCCTGGTCCAATAGGATATCGGGTATTGCGACCCGACGATTTTCAGGGTGAGATGCCGCTGCTACTTCTGCTTCACGGTGGCGGAGGTTCGAGTGAGTTTTTGGTTCAGATGCAGCCGCATTTTGACGCGGCATGGGCGCAGGGTTTACTACCGCCGATGGTTGTTGCAACCCTAGATGCTGGCAGGTCATTCTATTTGGACTTCTTCGATGAATCCCAGAAGTGGGAGACACTAGTAACCTCAGATTGGCTCAACGAGCTAAGAAATTCGCAGCCAGTTTTCAACAGTGCCAGCAAAACTGTCATTGCTGGGCTTTCCATGGGTGGTCACGGCAGTGTTCGAATCGCAATGAAAAATCCTGAGATGTTCCATGCGATAGCTGCAATGGAGCCAGCTATTATGCCGGCTCTAAAGTTTAGCGATGTACCGCCGGACAATTTGGAGTTTCAGCAGGCTGTGTTAGAAGAACGCTACGGTAGTCCACCTGATAATCATTGGAACGAAAATAACCCGGCGCAGATTGCGATTGATAAAGCGGATCAAGTTAAACGATCCGGACTTAATATTTATCTGGAAGTCGGCGCTGATGACTTCTTGCTGCTAAATGAGGGCACTGAGTTTATGCACCGGACATTAGTGGATCTTGGAATCAAACATGAATACCGAGTCATGTTAGGCGGCAACCATGTGGGTAATTCGATAGCGCCTAGGTTCAAAGATATGCTGGGCTTCATTGGCCGGACCCTTGTCGATCCGGTGCCAGACCCATTTCTCGAGTCAATACTGGCCAACCGCGCAAAAGCAGAGTCGAAAAATCGTGGATAAGCTTGCGATGACCAAACCTCGTTTTGAATTGTCCTCTGAAGAGCTTCGTCGTTATAAAGAGACGGGCTACCTAATTCGTGAAAAGGTTTTTACTATTGCTGAAGTGTTGGCGCTTCAAGTCGCGGCAGAGCGTGCAGTAGAAAATGCACTTAGAATGTGTGAAAAAGGAACGACCTATATTCTTGATGGTAAGCGGTTTGTCGATGTCGATTATCTTACCGTTCAGTTTGAACCAGGCGTTGGTAATGACAACGTGCGCGTTATTGAACCAGTCAATGAACTCGACCCAGAACTCGATCAATTAGTTGTCGACCCAAGACTAACCGAGCCGATGAAGTCGTTGGTAGGCGCGGAAAAAATAGCGTTGTGGACTGCCAAATTAAATCTTAAACGGCCTTATGAGGGATCGGGGTTTGGGTGGCACCAGGATTCACCCTATTGGATTCATGACAGTAACCACGTCGACCAACTGCCAAATGTTATGATCGCATTTGATGATGCGAATGAGAAAAACGGCTGTTTTAAAGTGATCTCAGGCAGTCATACCGAGGGATGCCTGCCTGGGAAAGATGACGGTACGCAGCTCGGTGGATTCTATACGAATACAGATAATTTTGATGAAAGCGATCAAGTTGCGATGGAAGTCCCTGCGGGCTCACTAATTTTCTTTGATCCACACACTGTTCATGGCTCATCTGCTAACAGTTCCAGTCATCCTAGAAGAGTGATTATTATTACCTATCAACCAGCTGGTTTTCCGCAATTGAAATCTGGTCAAATCAGAAATATTGAGATCCATGATTGAATAAGAATCACTTTACAAGCTGTCTACACCTTATCTACACCCGACCCACACCCCTTTTTGAAAGACATAGAGGATTAGAATAATGAGTAGCATGACATCATTTTGGCCACAGGCTCCTGAACTAAGACGCGCAGATATTGGTTTTAGTTTTCGTGGACATGATTATATGGGACATCTTGTTGCGCCCGCCGAAATAGAAGGACCCAAACCGCTGGTGCTCATCATTCACAACTATCAGGGTCTTAAATTCTTTGACGTTGATGTTGCAGAATATATTGCGAGGCTTGGTTATGTAGGTTTGGCGATTGATCTCTACGGAGACACCGTGCCAGCTGACGAGAGGCTTTGGCCCGAGGATGAAGATCAGATTGCCGGCTTTCAACAAAAGTGTTTTGAAGGCATGGTTGCTTTGGATCATGACCACGAACTGTTTCGCGCTCTACTAGAAACTTGGTTACAGCAGGGACTTAGCCATGAATTTGTTGATGCCAGTTATGCTGCGGCAGCGATGGGTTATTGTTTTGGTGGCGTCGCAGTCCTAGAAGCTGTGCGTGCCGGACTGAACCTTGGCGGCGTTATTTCTCTTCACGGCTTACTGCAAACAGGAGAGGACCCAAACCCATCGAAGTTTAATGCTGAGCGCTTGCCGTTGAAGCCCTGCGAGAACAAATACAATACTAAAACCGTTGTAGTGGTCGAAAACGGCGCAGATGATGAGTTGGTACCGGATGACAGTAAGCAGAGGTTCTTTAAGGAGATGGACGAAGCAGGCGTCGATTGGGTTTTTCACCACTATGCGAACACGCCGCATGGTTTTGCTTTACCAGCTTCGCTTGGACCTCCGGGTAAGCTCCATGAATCTACGGATCGTCGTTCTACGATGAACATGTTGAATTTGTTTCGTGAGATCTTTCCCAATGTGCAGCAGTATCCAGTTGCATTTAATGCATCAGGGACAAGTATCCCCCTGTAGTTAAAATGTGGGAGTTGTGAAGTGAGAGTTATTGGGTGTGAATAGCGAAACTTCAGCGTAGTATCTCTTCAATTATCCGATTAGATGAGAAATTTCATGGCTGAAACATTACCAGAAAAATCCGCAATCTATCTTGGACCAATCACAGATACCAGTCGGTGGGATAACTTCAAATACAGGCCGGATGATTTTTTTATCTGTACACCGCCGAAGTGCGGTACAACCTGGACCCAAGCCATAAGTGCAATGTTGGTGTTCGGCAGCCATGATCATGGACAACAATCCAGCGCGCTCTCGCCCTGGATCGATGCTTCATTTGCACCTATAGATGAATACCTTGCGCAAATAGAGCTTCAATCGAACCGCAGGTTTATCAAAACACACACTCCGCTTGATGGCATTCCCTATCACCCAGAGTGTAACTATTTTGTTGTACTACGTGATCCAAGAGATGCTTATTTTTCAGGTCTGAATCATAGAGACAATATGAATAATCAGGAGATGGCAAATCAGATTTTCCCTAACGGTGCTGATGCATTTGCAGATTGGCTAAAGACAGAGCGAACACCACCGCGTTGGGACCTTGTCTCTTTGGAATCCATTACACACTTCTTCAAAAGTTACTGGCAGTATCGACATTTACCTAATATTCATATCTTCCATTATTCAGATATGCAACGTGATTTACCAAAGGTCGTGAAGCAAATGGCAGATGCCTTAGGGCTGCCATTTACAGATGCTGAGATAAAGCAGTTTGCAGATGCAGCATCATTTGACGTGATGAAAAAAAATGCAGACCAATTTGCGCCAGAATCTGGAACCGGTATGTGGAAAGCTGAGTCAGCTTTCTTCGCCACTGGTAAAAATCAACAGTGGAAGAACCAGCTCTCCGAGGAAGAACTTGCGGCTTTTGATGCTCGCCTTAAAGCGTTGTTGCCGGCAGAAGAGGCGGCGTGGTTACTATCAGGTAATGGCTAGATGCAGATTTTTGCAGCTAAAACCATAAACTAACAAATGCTCTCAGTACAATTGCATTGAAGTTAAACAACGATTCGTTGCCATAACTTGACGCGCTAGTGACATCACTAAAATCTTGATAGTCGAAGGTAACATAGTCAATATTTAGATTGACTGAGCCTTTGTCAAATAGTAAGAAGCCATCTTTGCTAAACAGATAGCTAACACCTAGGCCAATTGTCGCGCTGTCAAAGGTCGCAAGTTCTTTGTCCCTTGCCAAAAAATTCTGAGCATCGCGAAAGGGAAAAATGTCCGCATAAAACTCTGCGGCAGTTTGTGTATAAAATCTCGCTTTGGCATCAAATTCCCAGCGGTCTCCGAGCGGGTGGGTGTAAGAAACTTCAGCATTGTGAGCGACGATACCCCATGAGTCTGAATAGTATCTATACTCCGCTCGCAACGCTGCACGATATGGGAGGTAGTACATGGAGCGTACGGCGATTGCATCACTGGTCCGGGTTCTAGGGTAAATTTCTGCTTGGTAGCTATAGCCTTGACCCGCCGTTGAATCACTGAATCTTACTGAACGATAAGGGTTGTTAAGAAAACCTTCATCAACTACAGCTTCATAACCCAAGTTCATGATCATGTGCTTCGTTAGTATTTGCGAAAGTTCGAACTTGTAAGCCTGATGATTTGCGGAGTCTTCAAAGATGTCATCACCATTCCTTTTTACCGTGTCATCGCCGTAGGAATAACCCATCGATACGGTAGTCAGGTCGCCAAAAAAGTCTTGGCTGATACTTAGATGTAAGGTGCTGGCTTCATAGTCGTCTTCTTTGCTGGTGGTGATACCAACGCCCAGCATGGTCTTATCGTATAGATAGTCCATACCCAGGCTGACCTCTTCGCGAGATTCAGCGTAGGCTGAAGCCGTAGCTTCGACATCTACGGAAGCCCCAGAAATCATATCAACGTAGTAATTCCCCCACGCTGAAATTTTGTCTTTATAGGCTTTTCGAACCAGAACTGATGGCCCCTCAATCGTCACGTTATCTCCGCTATAGCTATGCCAGAGTACGTCGGCGCGGTCTTCTGGCAAAATTTTGGCTAGGCTTAACGGCGATAAGGTTACTCCAACTGATATAAGAGCGACTGCAATAGGATATTGTTTAGTTGCAACCACAACCACCTCCTGCGCCACCTTCTGCACCTCTTGCCCCTTCGCGAGCTTGGTGTACATGGTGCATATAGGAAGCGTCTGCGGGCCCGCGCGCAAAGGTCATGATCGGGTCGGCAAGCGCACTGCGCTCATAGGGGCTCACCCAGGGTTCAATTGATGCACAACTGGATAGTAGCGAAACGCAGCCGGCTAGCATGATAATCATCCGCCTTGGTCTATTTTTCATATTTATGTCCTTGTCTTGCATGATATTTACTTGGCAGTTAGTCCAAACTAAACAGGTCTCAGAAAAAGACCGAGATGCCAGCGCTGACTTCGAAGTTGTGGGTTGTTTTTTCTGTGCCAGTGATCTCTGTCTCAAATACATGGTCCCGAACATGAAAATTCAGCGAAAGAAAATCGTTTGCAATGACTCGGTAACCCACGCCGCCATTGATTGTGAACTCATCATTGCCAGCAAATTGAGTCGCACCGACGCCTCCGATCAAATAGAAACCTGAATTGACGGCCCACTTGTTAAGAATAAACGCTTCTCCTGGGAACAAATTGATGCCTAAGGAGAGGTCGTAGAATGCGAGGTCTCTATCTTCATCGGTTAGGAGGTTTGCGCCTCCGGAAAGCTTCTCAAAACTTGTTTCACCAACGTGAGATTGGCCAAACCGCGCTTCAACAAAAAAATCTTCAGTGACATGGTATTTCAACGCGCCGACAACAAGCGCGTTAGTTTCGAAATCCTCGACTGAAAGCAGGCCACCGGAAATCCCAAATTCGAAGTTCTCAGTGTCTATATCAGATATTTTCACTTTACGACGCTCGGGCTCTTGGATAAGACTGATGTCTTCTCCATCTTCTAATGGATCAACGAAATCGATTTCTTCTGCCGCAACCAGATAATGTGCGCTACAAAGTAGTAACAATCCCGAGCAAAAATGTGGAAAACATAACTTGTTGTTTGACTCACCTTTGCTGTTTGCACTATCTACTATGTCCTTCATTGTATGCCTCATTTCAAATATACTGGGTGGTAGGTATCGGGCCAAAATTGTTAGAAAAATGTTCTAATGCCAATTTTCCACTCCGAGATTTCCTTGTTATTGTTTCCGCTGGTAAGCACCGTGTGGTACCGGTAATCAACAAAAGAAATAAATCTGCGCGACACGTAAATATTCAAGCCACCGCCAACGCTAACCGTTCTATCAGTTTGATCGTCTGCTTGAACGATGGTTGAAAATGGTTTGGTTCGTAGCAAGCCAGATCCAATTTGAAAATAGGGTGATATCCGCCAATGTGGAAATGGAGAATGGCTAATGCTACCCGTCGCCATCCAGCCATCGGAGAACTCACCTAGTACTTGTGCAGCCTCAAGTTGGAGTGCGATGTTTTTGGTAATGTGAAGTGAGGCAGCAGTCGATATTGTAGCTGCACCATCCAATTCTCCGCCCCCGATAGACCATTCCCATTTTCGATTAACTGCATCTTCCCTAGTGGAGTAAGCAAAGACAGCCTTGGTCCCATCGTCGGTAAGCGTCTCCGACATCTGGGACAGGTGAACCCAACCCGTTTTCGGCTGCTTACTTTTAGTTTCTATCTTGAACCAGTCAGTGCGTCGCTTCAGTATGGTCGCGGTCTCAGATGCTTCGACGATGTAAAATATCGGGTAGCCACGGCCAGGACCCGTTCTCATTTCGATAAAGGGCTGCGCTACAGTGACCTCTGCTGCAATGCTCATACTTGAAATTGATGTAAGCGATGACAACAGTGTAAGGAGAAGAAAAAATTGGCTCCCGAAATTCTTAGCTGACACTACTGTGGCACCTCGAATGGGTTGTTGTAGTATTGACCGCCAATATCCAGCCACTCGGAAATTAAGCGAAGTTCCGCTGGTGAAAGGTAATCAGTATGGGATCCGGCAATTGAAAATAAATCAAAGAATCCTGATGAGGAGTGAGCTCCGTTAGTCGACATGCTGGGTGTAACAGTGATCGTTCGAAGGACTGGCGTTGGCTGATCGTTAATGTCTAGTAATAGGTTGCCATCTGCATCAAGCTCGAATATCGGATTGCCAGCGCTATCAAATACTTGTTCCATAAAATCGACAAGTGCTCCATCGACCAACGTTTGCTCTGCATCATTGAATAGGAGCTCGCGATAACTATTGAAATGATCATTTTGATCTGTAGATGCTCCATCGGTCAGATTGAGTTGGGCGATGGGAACCTGGGCAAGGCTCAGTTCGTCTAGGGCGGTATGACATTCAATACAGGTTCGTTTCTCGAGTATTGTGATGCCATCTATGTCAATGACATTTCTTGCAACGGACCAGAGTGGATGAATGATTGATTCATAGTTGATTGTTGCCCGGCAGTTTACAGTCCAATTGTTATTACATGCATTTGAAACGGGGAATGCAGTTTCAAGGTCTTGGTAACGATATGAAAAGCCTGTGTCTTTAGGACGCTGGGACTCGTTAGTCCATAGATCTTCGAAAACCAAATCAAAAGACAGTGAGGGTGTTTCGACATTGCGGGCATAGGCCTCTGCCATGGTTTCGCCGGAATTAACAATAAAGCTAGGATCCAAACCGTCAAATGGACCGCCACTATTAATTGAGGGAGGCTCTGCATCAGGGCGACCATGGGGCTGTTCGCTCGTATTTGAGTGACAGCCACTGCAAGTCAAAACTTCACCGGGCCGAACCTGCAACCAGTTTCGATGTCTTGGTGAGATTCTGCGACCGTTTAAATCCAGTATGTTAAGCGCGAGGGGTACATCCGCTGGGATCTTTACCAATACTGAGCCGTCAGGATGAATGATGGTGTATCCGACAATGTCGCGCATCAACTCACCGCGTGACCTGCCGAAGGCAGAGCCTGGAAGGTTAACTAGCTCGCGATCGGGTAATGAGACAGGTTTAACCAAGCGCAGAAATACGGCCGGTCTTTCGGCGGCAGGCGTGAGTACAGGATTAGCTACGGTACTGAGATTGGGTATAGCGGCATCAACACCATCAAGGTCGTAGACACTCTGGAGGTGCAGAATGCCGACTCCCTCATCAATCAGTGCTTGTGTGTCCTGTGACAGAACTTGTGATGTCGAGTTACCGGAAGATAGCGGCATGATGAAGTTCGGGGTAGGTCGAGGCGACATCACGATAGCCTCGGTAAACACCATGCCTTCTGTCGGAGGAACAACTGGTTGCTGGGTTTCATCATCTAGGTTGAGTACCCAAATTCCGAATAATGGCGCTGCTTCCATGGGTGCTGGCGCTGTTGTAGCCAGGCGCGCTTCGGTACAGGGAACAATAATTTCAGATTCAAGTAATCGGCATTGCGACCAGGACACTAGGAGGCGATTGCTGTTATCGAATAATGGATAGGCTGAGGCAAATCTACCTCGTAACGATGGCGCTGAAAGGTTCACGATAGCGTCAAGCGGTGAAGTTTGACCT
This sequence comes from Candidatus Azotimanducaceae bacterium, assembly GCA_047629195.1. GTDB lineage: Bacteria > Pseudomonadota > Gammaproteobacteria > Pseudomonadales > Azotimanducaceae > UBA4582. The sequence goes on along the minus strand of JBLHWY010000129.1, from coordinate 1,535 downwards.
GATTCAGTCGAGCCCATGGAATTGAATGTTGGTTGATCATGTTCGACAAAGTTTTCTACATCGAGAACAAGTAGGTCACCACCCAGCACGGGGCCATCATCAAGTTGCGCTAGTACGAGAATGCGTCCGTCTTCAGTTTCTCGAGGGTCAAGAAAGACTATCTCGGAGCCGTCACGACCTGAATCCAGGCTGTGATATCCGTATAATCGTTCGAGTTGAGAGCCGTCAGGGTTAGCACGATAAAGGCTAATCGAATTACGACCGGGCACATTGTCCCAGCGTGAGAATACTAACTTGCCACTAGTTAGGAGCGTGGGATCCTGGTCGTGACTTTGGTTGAATGTGATTTGCTCTAGGTCAGTCCCATCGCTATTGATGGTATGGAGTACAAAAGCTTGTTCCCGTCGGTCTTCGTCTAAAGCCGCAAACTGTGGCCGACCTTCGTCTAGTAGTATGGCGCGGGATTGTCTTTGCCGGTTAGAAGTGAATACGATCCGTCCGTCGGCAAGAAAGTGTGGGTCGCGATCATGCCCCGCCTCTGCAATGGTGTTTGAGTCAATTATTCGGCGTAGTTCGTCGGTTTTAAGATCAAATAACCATATATTCCAACTGGGTTGCTCTTCAATATCCAAGTCTGGATCAAACGGGCCGCGTAATGAAAATACTAATTGAGTTCCTGCAGTGTCTGACTCAACGTCTCTCACATCGTAAAGTGGTATTGCATCAGTACTTCCATCTGTAACAAAAGCCCTGTCAGAAATGTTCGTTTCCATTGCGCTGGCTATGGCGCGATCTTTTAGTATGAGACTTGCCCCTGGTTCGAAAATATTCATTGTCCTTGGTGATATGACGGGGGTTTGGTTTTCGACGCCGAGCAACGGTCGACTTATGTAAGCGACTGGAAAGTCTTGAATGACTGCGTTTGATTCAAGGCTCATGCTGGTGGCGGAAGCGATTTTCCCGGTATTACTATTAGGATCTTTTTCACCGCATGCGCTAACAACACAGATGATGACAAGCGCTATTGGCAGAATTTTCGGTCTTAGTATCACTTAAATCTCAGTGCCTCTATGTGCAGACGGTAAGCTTAGATAACTTGTTAGCTTTTTCGTGTGATGTGTTTCACAAAACCAACATTCTATTTCCCTTAAACGTGCGTTAGTTCACGTAATCAATATTATTGTCTCTAGTATTTCTAATTCTTTCCCTACTCTAGGCTCAGATTTTCACCAAACAACCCGTCTGAGTTGGATAGGCAAAGTTATGCACACACTTTTTGTTAGCGAAGATTCATTTTCTCGTAGGGCCGCCGGCAAGGTCATTACACAGCTAATGCTGCTTGCAGTCGTGTTACTGCTTGGAACGGTAATATGCGCTTCGGCTTACGCCGGACCCAGAGAGCAAGCCAAACGAATTCACGACCGCCTAGCAGGTGTGCCGCCTTCGGCCGCTACCTTGGATGCCATGGCTGAGTTGATTCAATCGGGGACTGGCTCCGATGCACAAAACGCTGAAGCTGCTGCAATGTTGGCAAC
>JBLHWY010000128.1:0-18588 GCA_047629195.1 Candidatus Azotimanducaceae bacterium | reverse complement strand
CAATATCCGCCATCATCACCTGCATGCCCTTGTTCAGAAACGCCTTAGCCATTCCTAACCCAATTCCGCTAGCGGCACCCGTTACAAAAGCTACTTTCCCGTTAAAATCTTCCATTATTAGATCCCTGCCTATTTTCATGCAATTCTGGTTTGAGCACTGACATCGATACTGCCTAATTCTGACAGGCATCACAACTCAAAACGGAATGTCCAAATGAATGCTTGAACCTAATTTTAATATAGTTTCAACTGTACGATCCAAAAGTCGCAATTTTCTTAAAGCGAATAACCCAATGAAAAAACAACTCATAAGGCACCTATTCTTATATCTGGTATTGTTTTCGACCTCATCATTTTCAGCCAACGAAAGCGAAAGCACCGAGGTAATTGATTCATCAGCGAAGATTAGAAAGATACCTCTCAGCCACGCAATGGTGAATAATATTGATATCGCCTACAAAGTAATCGGCGAGAAAGATAAGCCCGCTGTACTCATGATCATGGGATTAGGCGCATCTCATATACTCTGGGGAGATGAGATAACACTACAGCTAGTTGACGCTGGTTATCGTATCATTTTGTTTGATAATAGGGACACCGGAGAGTCTCAAAGGCTCGATGAGTTTGGCCAGCCAGTGATTTGGTGGCAACTACTCAAAAGCCAATTTGGATTAGAGGTTGATGCTGACTACACTCTGGATGATATGGCAAAAGATTCAATAGCACTATTGGATGAATTGGGGATTGAGAAAGCACACATTATCGGCGCCTCTATGGGCGGCATGATTGCGCAAGTCGTTGCTGCAAAACACCCAAAGCGAGGCATTAGTCTCACATCTATTATGTCTACACCCGGATTCGGCGATCATCTTCCGCAGCCCAGCACTGAGGCAAACGATCAGCTCACGAATATGGCCAATGATGAAGTTGACAACTCTGCCCGCTTGAAAAGAATCGGGATCCACACCGAATCAATGCCAAGGCAGATTATGGCCATCCTAAAATCAGGAGACCGTACAGAGGATGTGAAGACGATCGCTATACCTACCTTAGTCCTTCACGGCGTAGATGACGCGCTCATCCCACTTCCGCATGGCGAGTACACTGCAAGCCTAATCTCAGGTTCAAAATTTGTCTCGTTTGAGGGAATGGGACACAGCATGCCGGCAACTGTATTGCCAGAAATCATCAGTAATATTGTGCGACATTTAAAAAGCGCTGACCGGATGCTTCTTTCAGCTGGCAATACGACTCAAATAGCTTTTTAGCAGAACTCGTTGAAGTATGAAAAAACTAACGCCTTGAAAAACTGCTAACAGGTGCAGTTGCCAAACGGGCTTTATTCCTATGAATGGCTCCTTAAACTCATATGCCACGACATAAACCTCATAGCTAACAAGCAGCAACGCTATTATGCCGGCTCCGACAAAGTATCTCCTACCCTCTCGACAAAAAAACCAGCCAATCAAGGCATAGTTTAGGCAGGAAATACCTGCAAATGTGTCGTACTCTGGCAGGTAGAGATGTAACACACTGACCGTTGATAGGGTCACAATTAACATCAAGAACATGAGTTCGAATTTGTGATCTTCAAACTCAAATAAGGACCCGAGTACTAGCAGCGCCGCGACATTTGAGATCAAGTGGGAAAAATTGTAGTGGGTAAAGGACGCAGTAAAGAATCGCCACCACTGGGTCGCATATTGTCGGTTGTACATGCCCCACTGCTGACTTTCGCTTACATACAAAACCAAGCAGAGCAGGACAAATACTGCCGTCAGCGCTGGCGCTCGACTCACTTTCTAAATTTAGATAGAGCAATAGCACCGGCCAACAAAAACATGAACCAATAGCTTGACCCACCGCCCCTATAACCTTCGCTTTTCACAATTTGATACTCCTCTGGAGTCTCCTTTACCTTTTTCCTAAAGAGTTCCAACTGAAGCTTAAGATTATCTCGCAGGCTTACACTGGCCTGTTCGAATCCGCTGACTGCATCTTCGCGAGTTTGCTCCTCTAATCCAACTAGTGTTGAATTGCTCTCTACGCTACTTCTGCCTGGTGCTCTAAAAAGTAACTTTCTGCTATCTATATCGTAGAGAACTGCATCTAACATAGTGTGGGTGGCATTCTTTTCCGCCGGAATAATGTAAGCACCGATGATCGTCCAGTAAGCTATTGAAGCAAACCCTTCATCTGTGTAGTTTGTTTGATCGTAGGAAATTAAGGCAATCACATCAATGTTAAACATGCGTTTTAATTGATCTAAATTATCAAAGCTGCCTTGAGGCCTTAAGTAATCAGAAGGAATTACTTCTATTGATTTCACAAAGTCATAGGTTTTGAAATGTTCGCTTATTGAGCTCATCAACTCTAGCTTTTTTCCTTCGTGCAACCCTTCACGAGCAGCAAAACCGCTCGGTGTAAACGCTATTCCAACTCTCAAGGGCAACGTTAGTCTTGGAATTTCCGAACTAACTTGCTGATTCTCTGAATTTGGATAAAGATAATCGACGACACTACTATTTCGATAATTGGAATTGGACTGGCAAGAAGTGAGAAGCCCAAAAAGACAAACACAAACTACTAGAATAAAATATTTTTTCATCAGACTTTCACCACGATAATTATCTGTTCAATAAATCTGTCGAGCGAGCATTAAATTTGCCATATGCTATCGCTATCGACGAGGTATACAATACTACAGCAGCGGCTCTGTCGCCGTTCCGAATTGCAATTTAACCATTCCAGCATAGAGCGGATCACGTTCAATTAGTGTTGCATGATTGCCGATATTCTGAATTTTCCCCTCGCTCATGACAACTATCCTATCTGCATCCAGCACTGTTGCCAATCGGTGTGCAATCACCAGGGTTGTTCTGTTTTCCTGTAGCTTGTCTAGTGCCAGTTGAACCAGACGCTCACTCTCAGCATCCAAAGCGCTTGTCGCTTCATCCAACAGCAATATTGGAGCATCTTTCAGTACAGCCCTCGCAATAGCTATTCGCTGCTTTTGACCACCCGATAAACGCGCGCCCTTCTCGCCCAGGAAGGTATCGTAACCTTGAGGCAGCTTCATAATAAACTCATGCGCCAATGCAGCTTTCGCTGCATTCACGACCTCTTCATCTGATGCACCAGGTTTGCCAAACCGAATATTATCTGCGGCAGAGGAACCAAAGATCGTTGTTTCCTGCGGCACAACGCCAACACATTGACGCACTGCTTCAGGGGTAGCCATGGAAATATCAACATCATCGATCAAGATCTTGCCTGTACCAGTATTGTAGAACCGGAGTAACAGCTGAAACAGGGTGCTTTTGCCAGCGCCCGAAGGACCAACAAATGCGACATGCTCGCCGGGCGAAATATCCAAATTGAAATCATCGATCGCAAGAGCTTCTGGTCTAGATGGGTAGGAGAAGCTGACACTCTCAAAATGCACACTCCTCACAGTAGCCTGAGCAAGTGAAATAGGAACCATTGGCGCTACTATCTCTGGACGCATCATGAGTAACTCAGTCAATCGCTCCATCGCTCCTGCTGCCCGTTGTATCTCTCCCCAAATCTCACTCAGCGAAGCTGCAGAAACGCCCACAAACAAGGCATAAAGGACAAACTGACCTAATTCTCCACTGCTGATCTCACCTGTTAGAACAGCCTTAGCTCCCATCCACAAGACAAAAATCAAAGCACCAAACACTCCTGTTGCTGCAATCGTTGTGAACAGAGCCCGCACTCGGATACGCTTAACAGCAGTATCAAAACTCTTTTCAATCGCCTGACTAAACCGCGCTCCCTCGAGCTTCTCAGCGGTAAACGCCTGGACTGTATCAACAGCATTAAGCGTTTCAGCAGCATGGCCACTCGCATCAGCAACCCTATCCTGCGAGTCTCGAGACAACCTACGGACCCATCGGCCGATGAATAATATCGGTAGAAAAATCATCGGCAATATGATCAGTAAGATGCCCGTCAATTCAATATTTGTGTAGGCTAATAATGCTAGGGAACCGGCAAACTGAATCAATGAACGAAGTACAATTGAAACCCCAACACCAGAAATAGATTGAATAAGCGTCGTGTCTGCCGTTAGCCGAGAAAGTACCTCACCAATTTTCGTGACTTCAAAAAAAGTTGGATCCATCTTCAATACATGGCGGAAAACCTGATCTCTCAAGTCGGCAACAACGCGTTCTCCTAACCAGTTTACAAAGTAGGCACGAAGCGCGCCGAAGAAACCAATCGCGACAGCAAATATAAGAAGAACAAAAAAGTATTTATCGACGTTGGTTGCATCTTCAATCGAAAACCCATGATCAATTACGTTGCGAACAGCCATAGGCATCGCCAACATCGCCGCGGAGGACAAGAGCAAGGCAATTATCGCGAGTGCCAGTGTTCCCTTGTAAGGAGCAATGAACGGTACGAGCATTCGCAAAGGCTGAAGTGATTTCCCCTTAGCACGTTCCTGAGAGATTCTTTCTGATGTTACTTCCGACATAAATCTTTCTTTGAGGATCAGCCATACAAACGCTAGCTGTCACCGTAGTTATCTATCATCCAGGAACGACCAATCGCTTTCACGGGGAGTTCCAATTTTAAGGCAGGCACTTTCAAGCTAACCCACTCCGTGAATGAATTACTATTTGGACCGGGCCACATTGTATAGGATTGCGCGTAAGGATAACTGTAAATCGCATCATGCACGTCAGGTATCATCGCCTCTGCAGCCTCTCCGGTTAGTTCATAGAGAAGCAAAGCTGGAGAATTAAACCAGGGTCGGTCCGGACGCCCTTGGCTCACAGTCAACGCTGTATCGTAGCGCCGCAGTCTCCAACCGATAACCTCATGCAACGTAAAGGTCTTTTCACCTACCGCTTTGGTCGCGATCCAAGTATGGATTGCGAAGCGACCTCTGATGCCCCAAACATCAGCGCCATAAACTCGAATTACTGCCTTGTCGAGATTCTGGCTGGGCTGAAGCGTTTCTGGAGTAAGAGCAACAGAGGTCATACTCAGGGATAAAATTACCAGACCAAAAAAAACGATGACCCGCGACGTCCATTTAAACAATATTTTCATCCCTCAATTTTAGCCATTGTCGTATAGGAACACATGTTATTTATCTGATTTACCGACACATACAGGACGAACAGAACAAATAGTTCTGTTTACATTATCTCTTACGTACAGTTAGCAAGTTCGGTTTGGTGAACTTTTGGTATACTCCGTGTCTCAAGCTCAATTTTGATTTGGATGTACACTATGCCTAAAAAAAGTGTGTCTAAGAATGATGTTTCTGGAAACCCCCTTACTTCTGACTGGCAAACACCTTACGGCTTGCCGCCATTTGACAAAATTAGTCACGATGATTATTTACCCGCGTTCGAGCAGGCATTTCAGCAGCACCTTGATGAGATTCAACTCATCGAGAAAAACTCAAAACCAGCTAGTTTCGAGAACACAATAGAAGCAATTGATCGTGCAGGGAGTCTACTAAACAAAGTTGCTTCGCTGTTTTACATGCTTACGCATTCAAACTCAGATGAGAATCTGCAAGCGCTAGAGCTTATTCTCGCACCAAAATATGCGGCTCATCTTAACGGGATAAATACCAGTGCAGTGCTTTTTGCCCGAGTTGACACTGTCAACAATAACCCCCCTGTAAGCCTTACCATTGAACAGCAACAGCTGTTACAAACTATATATTCAACCTTCGTTCGCTCTGGTGCAAAACTCTCAAAGAGAAAAAGAGCAAAAGTCGCGATGATAGATGAGGAACTATCGAGACTACAGACAGGCTACGGACAAAACGTGCTGAAGGATGCGAATCAATTCGAACTTCTGCTAGGCAAAGAAGACCTAACAGGCTTACCAGAGTCATCTATTATTATTGCAGCGAATGAAGCTCAAACTCGCGGGCATCCTGACAAGTTTCTTTTTTCAATATCCCGATCGTCATTTACCCCCTTTATGGAGTATTCCGATCGCCGCGACCTGCGCGAAAAACTATGGCGAGGCTACACAAACTGCGCTAACAACGACAATGACTGTGATAACAAACAAAACACTGTCCAAATAGCATCCCTAAGAAAGTCACGTGCCAACATACTAGGATACGATTCACACGCGGCGTATCAACTAGATGATCGCATGGCGGCTACTCCTGACGCAGTTAATCGGCTGCTTAACCAGATATGGGGACCAGCTAAGAAAAAAGCGGCAGTAGAAAGAAAGGATCTTCAGGATAAAGTCCAAAGTAACGGCGGAAACTTTAGCCTCGCTCCCTGGGATTGGTGGTATTACACAGAGGAGGTTAGGCGCGAGCGGTTCGATTTCGAGACTGAAGTTGTGAAACCCTATTTCGAACTGGAGAACGTAAGACAGGGTGCTTTTAATGTCGCGAAAAAGCTCTTTGGCATTCGATTTGAGAAGGCCACGGACACACCAAAATATCACGACGATGTTAGTACTTATGAGGTACTAGATGAGGACGGTAGCTATATCGGCTTGTTTTTAACCGATTATTTTATGCGACCATCAAAAATGGCTGGCGCATGGATGAATTCATTAAGAGTTCAAGCTTTTATCGATGGCGTCAACCAAACGCCTATCGTGCTCAACACTTGCAATTTCCCAAAGGGAGAGCCAACGTTATTGGGGCTCGATGAAGTCAGAACGCTTTTCCATGAATTTGGTCACGCACTACATGGCTTGCTCTCAAAAGTCACCTATCAAAGTTTGAGTGGAACAGCAGTCAAAAAGGATTTCGTCGAATTACCTTCGCAGTTAATGGAACACTGGGCGTTCGAGCCGGAAGTTCTTACATCATATGCTCGTCACTTTGAGACTGGAGAAAGCATATCCGAAGAGTTGATCGCGAAAATTGGAGCGACTGCGACTTTTAACCAAGGTTTTGCTACATCGGAATACCTCGCAGCATCATATCTTGACCTGCACTGGCACGGGAACCTCACTACCGAACAGTTAGCAACTGACGCTAGCGAATTCGAATCAGCCGCCTTGAAAAAGATCGGTTTGCAGGATGAAATTGCACCCCGCTATCGCTCTACCTACTTTAAACACATCTTTTCCGGAGGCTACTCGGCAGGATATTACGCGTACATCTGGGCAGAAGTACTTGATGCGGACGCTTTCGAAGCCTTTAAAGAGAACGGCATATTCGACAAAAATACCGCAGACTTGTTCCGTGAAAATATCCTCGAAAAAGGTGGTACAGCAGACCCAATGGACCTTTATCAAAAATTTCGCGGACGGATACCTGAAGTTGAGCCGTTACTTTTAGGTCGAGGGCTTATTACCCGAAGCAATTAATTAAACTTCACTAACGAGTTCTTGTCCAAAAACTAAACATCTCCAAGCTTACTTCCCGACAACCTATTGATTGTCTGAACAACAGATCTGAAAAGTCTCGGGGATTGACCCTAGGATGGGTATTTATAGACGCGAACTAACTAGCGACACTGAGGCTTATACCGTTCAAACGGAAGAGAATACTTTCGTTTGGAATATAAGGACCGGGTCGACGAATTCTGTCGAGATACCCCTTTTCAACTAGCTTATTTAGTGTAGACAGACGACACGTACCAATTTCACTTACGGATAACCAGACGTCAGTTTCCTCTATGCTGGTTAGTGCCCTTTCTTCATAAGCCGTTAATATGGCCATATCCTTCCTCCATGGAAGCGATTACTGGTTAACTACTTTTTGTTCATACTACGGTAGCTTTTTGTTCATACTACGGTAGTTAAAGCAGAATCCATGCCAGAATACGAGCGTTCGGATAATAGCAGCTAAGCTTTTGTTTTTATTGAAATATTCAACACCAACTGTCCCGCACTTTATCAGAAATTTGTTAACTTAGCATGACAACTAGAAGTCATGGTGTAACTATGGTGTTACACTGAATCGCGACATAGACCACAGCTTTCGGTCATTTAACAACCAAAACACTGTCGATAAACCAATATCGTAAACGTTTTCCGTCAATTACTGACGGACAGTAGGTAGACGATAATCGTTGGCATCAATATTCAACCTTTCGAGCATTCGGTAAACCGATTGCCGTGAAATATCTGCCATTCTCGCGACCGCTGATAGGTCGCCGCCGCATGTCTTTAAAATTGAAATCATGTAATCGTACTCGAACTGTTCCAGCACCCGCGCTTTCTCACCGAGGAAACCACCCAACGGCGCACTGCTACCAAGACCTTCCATTTGAGACCTAATGTCTGAAGGCACATCTTCCAGAGACAACACCTTACGCTTGCTCATGGCGAGCATTCGCTTCACCACATTTATAAGCTCTCGTATATTACCCGGCCATTTGTAGCCCTTAAGCATCGCCAGCGCTTCTTGACTTAGCTGTCGGTCATGTCGATTCATTTCCGGACCGAAAATGTCAATATAATGTGAGACGAGCAGTTCGACATCCCCCCCTCTTTGCCTCAAAGGAGGCAACCTTATTTCACCGACATGAATCCTAAAGTACAGATCTTCGCGGAACTGTTTCGTCTTCACATCATCTTTAAGATCACGATTTGTAGCTGCGAGCAGCCTAATATCAACTTCAACTTCTTCACGGCTGCCCACTCGGCGGAATTTGCGTTCCTGCAGCGCTCTTAGTAACTTTGCCTGCTGTGGTTGAGAAAGCTCACCAATCTCATCCAGAAACAACGTGCCGCCATCGGCGTATTCCATAAGACCGAGTTGCCTCTCGGTAGCACCGGTAAACGCACCACGCTCGTGACCGAAAAATTCACTCTCGAATAAGTCCGGTGGTATTGCACTACAATCCACAGGCACGAAAGGTTTCTTGCTACGGTCACTGTTCGAATGGATATTGCGTGCGACTAACTCCTTGCCTGTACCCGTTTCACCCCAGATTAAGACGTCTACATTGGTCTCAGCAAGGCTGGCTATCGATTCTCGAACTGTATTTATAGCATCACTAATACCGAGCATATCTCCCATAGAAGATCGCTTCTCAAGCTGACGCCGCAAAAGCATATTCTCTTGCTGCAATCTGTCTTTTTCGAGCACCGCTTGCACAGTCGAAATTAAATCATCGAGCATAAGGGGCTTCAGCACATAGTCAGCAGCACCCAGACGCAAACATTCAACTGAATTTTCAATAGAGGGATAGCCCGTCATTATGATGACTGGGATCGCAGGATTGTTTTCTTTCATGCGCTTCAGCACCTCAACACCACTGATATGCGGCATGTTGAGGTCGCTCAATACAATGTCAAATTTTTTTGAATCGCAAAGCCGAAGCGCCTGGCGACCGCGATGCTCCGTCGTCACCGATAAGTTTTCGATTCGGGACAAGGCGCTTTGGCAGAATCCACAGATTGCCTCATCATCATCAATTACGAGAATACGGGTTTCTTTCATTGCGAACGCAGTTGATGCCTATTTAAAAAAACGTAGCTAGTGTAACCATAAAGTTACAGCCAGGTAAAAGGCTTTCGGATCAGTAACACGTCGGATCTTCGATTCCCGCAGCAGCAAAACCGGTTTTACGAATTCTGCAACTATCGCAGACACCACAAGAAGTACCTTTCTCCGTGAGCTGGTAACACGAGACAGTCTTACTATAGTCAACACCCAGTTCGATACCGAGTTTGATTATTTCCTCTTTTTTCAGATCGATTAAAGGGGTCTCAATCCGAATTCTCTCACCTTCTGTACCTATTCGGGTGGCTGCGTTTGCCAATAATTCAAAAGCAGACACGAATTCCGGCCGACAATCGGGATAACCTGAATAATCAACCGCGTTAACTCCAATGAAAATATGGTGGGCGGGCAACACTTCTGCGTAGCCCAGTGCATAGGATAAGAAAATAGTATTTCTGGCAGGGACATAGGTAATTGGAACACCCGATTCAATGCCATCGACGGGCACATCGATCGCATCGTCAGTTAAGGCTGACCCACCAAACGCTCGAAGGTCTATGTTTATCGTTCGATGCTCCTTGGCGTCAAATTGTTTCGCAAGCGCAGTCGCAAACTCAACTTCTGTCTTGTGTCTCTGGCCGTAATCAAAGCTTAGACAATAACAGTCATAACCATCGGCGGTCGCCATGGCCAAAACGGTCGCTGAGTCCAAACCACCCGACAATAATATGATGGCTTTCTTTGAGGCGGGTGGCTCTGAGAAAGACTCGTTTGAGCGAGATTCAATTGGCTGGTCAGACACCTGGCTTGTCACCCCATAGCATTTTGTGTAGTTGGTATTGGAACCTAACCGGCAAATTATCTTGCACTATCCAGTCAGCTAAATCTGTTGGCTTTAACTGATCTGCGCTCGGTGAAAACAACACCTCATCGACCTGCTCATCAAGTTGATATTCTCTTAATTTAAACACAGACCAGTTATAATCTTCGCGATCGCAAATAACAAACTTGATCTGATCTTTTCTCCGCAGAAGTCGGATATTAGTATACAAATTTCGACTAACTTCTTTCGACCCAGGTGTTTTCAGGTCCATAACGATCGAAACACGATCATCTACTTTACTCACATCAAGCGCCCCACTAGTTTCCAGAGAAACTCTATAGCCGGCATCACAGAGCTTATTTAATAGTTCAATACAGTTGGGCTGAGCTAAAGGCTCACCGCCTGTTACCGTGACATAACGAGGTTTAAACGCAGCAACGTTTGAGAGTATATTTTCAAAAGAACGTTGTTCACCGCCGCTAAATGCATAGCTCGTGTCACAATACTCACACCTCAGAGGACAGCCAGTCAAACGAACAAAAACGGTGGCAAGACCGGTCGTTTTGCTCTCACCTTGCAGTGAATAGAATATTTCAGTGATTCTTAACATGATTTAATGCCAGACGGACTCGGCGAACGATGTAACCCGAGTTAGTTATTTAAAGAAAAATGGTATCGTCGCATGGGGCGACTGATCATTTATTACGAGCCGCAGCTCTCCATTTTATTTCGGAGGTAAGTTTCAGCCAGCTTCGCGACCGAACGTCCTTGATGTTGAGCAATTATCTGGTTCAAAAGTTCTTTTGCTCGATCACAATCACCCATTAGGTGATATACCTTTCCGAGCTTGAACGCGGCATCAGGCACCTTCCGGTTTTCCGGAAAAAACGTGATCACCTGCGCGAGCGCTTGCCTGGCATTTTCATAATCAGGCTGTGGTTTTGCCGCATAAACTTCACCAAGCCAATAGTAAGCATTCGCAGCATAATTTCCATCAGGATACTGAGTTATTACAGCCTGCAATTGGGTGATAGCTAAATCATATTGCCGGTTGCGTATCAGTTCAAGAGACGTATCGTACAAAGTCTTCTCATCTTGTCCAGAAACAGCTCCGGTCACTTCACTGGGGCTAGCACCAGTGAAGCCCTGATTGATTTCGGATACTGCCGGATTACCTACAACCAAAACAGCACTCGTTGAAACCTCTTCTCGCAGGGCTTGAAACCTGCCATCAAGTTCAAGATAGCGGTCATCGCTAGTCCGTTTTAAACGTTCTATCTCATTGGCTAATTCTTCAACCAGCCCCCTCAACTCCTGAACTTCTTGCTGCAATAGTTGCTGTCTATATTGTGATTCCATAACTGGCAATCGAATTTCACCTTGAGCTTCTACCGGAGCCTGAAAAGGTTCTTCCACCTCCGCGAGGCGGCCTTCAGAGCGAGACTCAACTGTTATGGGATCACTTGTTTCAGCAAATGAAAACGTTGTAGCTGTCATCAGTATAAAACTGGATACACAAACTCGAATAGCGCTAAATTTCACTATTCTATTCACGGAATCATTTAATTTATTCATTGAGGATATTCAAACCTTTCAGTTCTAGAGGTCAGTGTTCCGTTAACAAGTAGCTCGAATTAATCGCTTAAATTAGTCGCTCAATCAATTTTTTGGCAACTAAAAATAGAAGCAATCCAAGGCCATCCTTCAGAACAGTCATCTCAATAAGACCCGAGATGAACAAGAAGGTTCACCTATGCCGCCAGCAAGAGAAACTCTGTCACATAGAAAAAGGGTTGACACTATGTCAACCCTTTAAGTCTTGAAGAACAAACCAACACAACTTATCTATAAGAGAAAGCTACACGCCTATTCATTGCCCATGAACGTTCGCTGTGACCACCATCAGCTGGCTTTTCTTCACCATAGCTTACGACTTCGACTTGAGTACGCAAGGCACCCTGTGCAACGAGATAAGCCCGAACTGCATTAGCTCGTCTTTCACCCAGTGCCAGATTGTACTCTCGTGTTCCGCGCTCATCAGCATGACCTTCGAGGCGCAGTCTCAATGAACGATCACCTGCAAGTGCATTCGCATGTTCGTTCAATTCCATATGACCGGCACGTTTTACGATAGCCTGGTCGAAATCAAAGTAGAAAACGCCGCTGAGTTCCATAAGGCCATTAGCATCCGGGACCCACAGCTTGTTTGTTCGTACTTCTGGAATAGTTGGTTTTGCCGCTACAGGCTCCGCCATTGGTTCTTTATCTTCCATCATATCGGTCATAACCGGTGTTTCATCACCCGGACCGTCTTCCATTGAATCCATATCTGATTTGTCGCTAGCGCAACCAACCAAAAACATTGCTGCAAAGCCAATGGCAAAAAAGCCCCGATTTATTCTAATTCCCATGATTAGCTCCTAATCTCGCTAATAATTACTAACAACCGCCAAAAGCGGATTAAACCACAAATCACCCTTCAAAATCTCGTGATCAGGGTCACATTTCACCACATTTAATACAATAATCTAATATCCACCCCAACTATTCTGATAATGGGGTAAATGTTTTGCGTTTCTTTGGCGACCAAGCCGGCTCCCTGACATCACCATCACTAGACGGAAGATTGAATTTCACCCGACTATCGACAGAAACCGCCGCTAAAATACCATTGTTGTTAACCTGCGTCGCGTAAATTAGCATACTTCCATTGGGCGCGATACTTGGAGACTCGTCAAGTGAGGTCTCAGTTAGAACAGTCATCCTTCCACGATTCAGGTCGAACAGCGCAATGTGATAGATTCCACTTCTGCGGTGGACCATTATGATTCCAGAGCCGTCAGGTAAAATGCTCGCCTTTGCATTATAGTCACCCTCAAAAGTCAGGCGTTGAATTGAGAGATCTCGGAGTGTCATCTGGTATATCTGGGGCTTGCCGCCACGGCTAGAAGTGAAAATAATCGCTTCGCCATCAGGAGTCCAAGATGGTTCGGTATCTATGCCATAGTGCCGTGTAATCCGTCGAAGGCGTCTTGACGCTATATCCAAAACATAAATATCAGGACTTCCATCTTTAGAAAGCACCATTGCCAGACTCTTCCCATCTGGAGAAAACGCAGGCGCTCCATTCAAACCCTCAAAATCAGTTACCTGCTGGCGGGAACCGGTCGTCAGATCTGCAATGTAAATCCCTGGGCGACTGTCTTTTTCAAAGGATTGGTAAGCAATTCGGTTGCCATCAGGTGCCCAGGTCGCAGATAAGATGGGTTCATCTGATTCCAGCACCGTCTCGATTCGATGACCATCTGCATCGGCGATATTAAGTTGAAACATTCGGTTATCAACTGGGCCAGTTGCCGTCACGTACATGATACGAGTAGAGAACGCTCCCTCTATCCCCGTTAAATTTTCAAAGATTGCATCACTGGCGTAATGTGCCATATCACGAAGCTCATCAATACTACCTTCAATTGTCTGGACAATATCAACGGTTTTTCTTGGTACATTGTACAATTCAAATCTAAATTGAAATCGATCACCCTTGGCCTGAATACGCCCGATGACAATGTACTCGACCTGCAACAACTGCCAATCACGAGGAAAGACCTCGCTCGCATTTGCAGGCAAACTGAGCATTTGGTCGATAGGCGTAGTCTCAAATCGGCCGCTAAGCCTTAAGTCAGCATCAACAATATCAGATAAATTTTCTGGCAATGCTTCCCGCCCCTGCCAAACAAAAGGTACGACAGCAACCTTTACAGCATCATCGAGACCCTCCGTCACTTCGATTCTCAATTCAGCGATTGCACACTGCACAGATAAAAACAGCAATGCAAAAAACTTTAGAAAAACCGAACACTTCATAAAATTCATTATTTCAACAAGACCTTTATAGTTCTTTATTTAATTTTGAGAGGATATTCCAAAAGAAAAACCGTTCTTACAACCTCAAATCCTCTGGCCGAAACAGCACAGTAAACGATCGAAAGTTACGCTCAAACTGACGCGAATCTGTGGGTACAAGAAACCGTTCAGATTTTCTTACCGCCTGAATAACAGATCGATCGAATGCGTCATTACCACTAGACTCTTCGACGTCTACGCTCACAATCTCACCAGTAGGCACTAACCGCACCCGCACAATCGCCTGCATCCCATTTCTTGCACTGGGGGGACGACTCCAGCTCTGTATCATCTCTCTTTGGATCTGCGCGACATATGCTTGCGCTTTTTCATCATCAGTAATCGCTCTGCGATATTCCTGCTCTTCAATAACCGCTAACGCAACTTCCTGTTCAAGTCGCACGCGCGAAGCCTCAGCGACTTGTTCTGTTTCTTTATCTTGATTCTCAGCAATATCTCGCTGTTGTTGTGCAAGCAGTTGTTCCAGTCGAGATTTTTCAATTTGGGCTTTTTCTTTCTCAGCCTCTTCAGCTTTTTGTCTATCCAACCTTGCTTGTTTATCAAACGCTTCCTGCGTTAACTTTGCCTTTCTCTGTGCAGTTTTCTTACTTTCTAGTATCTTTGCTTGCGCTTGTTTTTTTTGCCTGACTTCTTTCTCTTTTTTTACTGTATGAGGGTTTTGCTTTACCACAGAGGCATCGATATAGAATTTTTCAACCGGCGTAACCTGAACATGTTCCTGTTCTTCCCAGTTCGTCATAAGCAAGGCGATTATCGCAAGATGGATCCCCACGGCCAATGCATACGACAATATTGAATAGCCCGAAAGATTCATGACTATTGCCGAGGTGGTTCCGTGATCAAACCCACCGACTCGGCTCCAGCTAGCTGTAATGTATTCATCAAATTAACTACAACACCATAGCTCAGAGTGTGGTCACCCTCTACCAGCACTTTGATTTTGGGATTTGCTCGGATAATCTTTCCGGCTCGTTCACCGATAACCGAAAGCTCTACAGATTCCTCTTCCTCACCCACATTCATGTAGTAGGTGTTATCAGACTTAATCGATACAACCAAAGTCACTTCATTCTCAGCAATATCGAGCGGACCGGAAGACGCATCAGGCAAATCAACCTTTATGCCCTGCGTCATTAGCGGGGCTGTCACCATGAAGATAACGAGCAGCACCAACATAACATCAATGTAAGGTACGACATTGATCTCAGACATCGGCTTTCTACGATTAACTTTAGCCATTCGCGTGGTCGCTCCTACTTCTGATTGTGAAGTGCTCGGTAGAGCAAGCCACTGAATTCATCGGTAAAAGCGTCAAAACGATTTACGCTGATCTCAACCATAGCGGCGTACCGGTTATAAGCAATAACAGCAGGAATCGCGGCGAACAAACCAATCGCCGTTGCCACCAATGCTTCCGATATACCCGGTGCAACGACTGACAGACTCGCCTGGTTCACTGTTGCCAAGCCTCGAAACGAATTCATAATCCCCCAGACTGTACCGAACAGTCCAATATAGGGGCTGGTAGAACCGACTGTTGCTAGAAACGGCAATCCAGCCTCAAGTCGCTCCTCTTCCCTGGACATCGCGACGCGCATCGCGCGACCCACATATTGCATAGTCTGGTCATGGTCAGCAGCCTTCTGCTGTCGCAGGCGTGTGAACTCTTTAAATCCTGCAACGAAGATATTCTCGATGCCAATGGGTTCGCGATCAGCGGCTTCGATCTCCATATAAATTTTTCGAAGATCTTTACCCGACCAAAACTCATTCTCAAATTCGGTCGCCTCTCTTCTGACAGTGGAAAGCGTAAAACCGCGCTGAAAAATCATGACCCAGGAGACCATAGAAGCCAGCAATAATATTGCCATCACAGCCTGGACGACCAGACTTGCATTCAAGACGAGATCTAGAATTGATAATTGTTCGTTCAATGTGTTAATTCTTCCCTTTGGCTAGTTACGTTGTTAAAACTCATAAACTCTTTTGGCTGAAACTTCGACTCGCGAACTCCCAGTTCAGTTCCGCTCTTTAGATCAGCGGGTATTAAATAACGCTAGGTTGAGCTTTTATCCCCAGGTAACTCACCATCATCAGGCGTTTGAAGACCGAAGTGGAGGTAAGCATGTCGAGTTGCGACCCTACCCCGCGGGGTCCTCATGATAAAACCTTGTTGAATTAGATAAGGCTCATAAACATCTTCTATGGTGTCTCTTTCTTCTCCAATAGCGGCTGCCAGACTATCGACTCCTACTGGACCGCCATCAAACTTCTCAATCATCGCCATCAACAACCGACGATCCATGTGATCGAACCCGTTTTCATCAACCTTGAGCATATTGAGCGCTTGGTCAGCAACGTCTTTATGAATGATACCATCCGCTTTCACCTCAGCGAAGTCACGCACTCGACGCAGTAATCTATTTGCAATTCTTGGCGTCCCCCTCGCCCGGAGCGCTATCTCGCGAGCTCCTTCTACATCTGTCGTCACCCCAAGCAGTCCTGCAGATCGGGAAACAATATGGGTCAAATCCGACACATTGTAGAATTCAAGTCGCTGTATGATACCGAACCGGTCGCGCAAAGGTGATGTTAGCAAGCCAGTCCGAGTTGTCGCACCGACGAGCGTAAATTGGGGTAAATCAAGTTTTATTGATCGGGCGGCGGGGCCTTCACCAATCGTCAGGTCAATTTGAAAATCTTCCATCGCTGGATACAACACTTCCTCAATCGCTGGAGATAGCCGATGAATTTCATCGATAAACAGCACATCACCTTCTTCAAGGTTGGTCAGTGCAGCAACTAGGTCCCCCTTTTTCTCGATCACGGGACCCGAGGTGGATTTGATTTTAACGCCCATTTCATTAGCGATAATATTTGCTAGCGTGGTTTTGCCGAGTCCTGGCGGGCCGAATATCAAGGTGTGGTCCAGAGACTCCCCGCGCCCCCGCGCAGCTTCAATAAATATGGTCATCTGCTCACTAACCTGGGGTTGACCGCGATATTCCGCAAAAGTTTTAGGACGTATCGCCCAGTCTTGTGAAATTTCGACACTAGTCTTTTCTGGTGCAACCAACCGATCCGATTCAATCATGGCTATTCTCTAAAGCTCCATCGGCGTAGCCGGTGCAGTGATTCGAAATGGGGTCTTTGATTGTTCAGATTCAGTTCTCATAAGACAACTATGCCAAGAGCTTCAAAGCAAGTTTAATCAAACTCTCGACGTTCACATCAGGATCATCAACCTGCGCTAGCGCTCTAGCTGCATCTTGCGGTTTAAACCCAAGCCCGATAAGCGCTGCTTCCGCATCAGCTACAACATCTGAGCTCAAATTAATCGGCATGGTGGTCATTGCGAGGTCTGCGCCAGACATTTCCGGCAGCCTATCTTCCATATCTATCACCAGTTTTTCGGCAGTCTTCTTACCAACCCCAGGTAGTGCAGTCAAAGCACTTACATCTTTCGTTTTAATCCAACGTATGAAGCTGGCTGGATCGCCACCGGATAATATGGTGATCGCAAGTTTAGGACCAACTTTATTCACCTTAATTAGTGCTCGGAACAACTCACGCTCTGCCAGCGTATAAAACCCATATAGCAATTGAGCATCTTCCCGTACGACCAAATGTGTGTGCAATGAGACGTCATCATTGATGCTACCAAGCGCGGTATAAGTTGATAGAGGTACCTCAACTTCATAGCCCACACCACCCGCCTCAATAAGAACTAAGGACTCAGACATAGCAATAATTACACCGCGGATTCTACCTATCATGTTTAGCTTCTTATCAATCTACCGCGTCGGAATGATTTCGCACCAGTCATACGCGCCAAATTATGTTGTGTTTGTATATGGCAAAGCGCGACAGCCAAAGCATCCGCCGCATCTTCCTGAGGTTGACCGGGAAGCTTCAGCAGCATTTGGACCATGTGCTGAATTTGCGCTTTAGTCGCGGCACCTGTGCCTACAACGGCCTGCTTCACCTTACGCGCCTCGTATTCAGAAATTGGTAGACCTTGATTCACCGCAGCAACCATTGCTACCCCTCTCGCATGCCCAAGCTTCAGCGCAGATTGTGCACTTTTGGCCATGAAGATCTGTTCTATGGCAACTTCTGTGGGCGAGAAGTCTTCAATGATCTGGGTTATCCCAGCATAGATTTCTTCCAGACGTTTGGGCAACTCACTTTTCGGCACTGTCTTAATACAACCGCTAGTCACGTAAGAGTGTGAAGCACCAACACTCCTTATCACACCATAACCAGTAATACGTGAACCGGGGTCTATACCGAGGATTAGTGACATCGCAGCCTGTTCTTAATTTCTTGACTCGAGTTTACCACACTAACCTAAGCACTTACTTCGACAAGTTCTAGACAAGTTCTGGACATCCAACAAATGACAAGTTCTGGACAT
>JBLHWY010000127.1:0-18683 GCA_047629195.1 Candidatus Azotimanducaceae bacterium | reverse complement strand
GGGGCTGTACGAATTGCGCGATGGTTGGATCAAGCTTCACCATTCTTAGTGAAACGCCCTGTGCGGATCCGCATGCAGGGTGTTGTGGGGGCTGAGGGTTAGAGACCCTCGGCTACCCGATTATGTTGCTCTATGGCCTTACAGACAATCCTTGAATAAACACCAAAATTGTATGCGGTCAGCTTCGTTTTTTCGGTATACACTTCCACATCTTCATGCACCAGATCATTAACAGGCAACATTTGTGCTTCTATCTCTCCAACAAATGAACCGTAGAGGTTATGGATAAGGTAGTTTCGCTGAGCATTAATACTCTTTAAGTGGATCTCTCCGTTTCTGGTTAGGTGGTCATTTCTTTCAAGAATGCCTATCAGATTACCAAGAGTTACTTTTTTCTCTGGAATTTCACTTCCCTGCAAACGTAAGTATTGCTTTAACTCAATTTCAAGCTTACTCGCTGCGAGCATCACCTGCCCAAGAGCTTTGCAAAAGGCATCGTCCTTACTGAGGATTTCATAAAATTCTAATTTCATGCTACTTGCTCACGTGCTACATAACGCCGCAAACACCCGAGTGCTTTGCCTTGTTAGGTGAATTACTTTTCATCTTTAGTGCAGCTACCTGTAACCGTCCATGTTCTTGCCAATGGAACCATGAGCATTGCATAAACGAATTTTTCATTTTCTAAGCTAAATTGGTAGCCATTTTTAAACTCACCACCCCTCAAGATTACAATTCCATGCTTTTGTATATTTGTAGTCAGCTTTAACTTTAGATTGCCACTATCCAGATAAGCCCAGCCATCCTTTATAGTAAATCCCTTAGACTCCCACTTCTTCGCTTCATAAACCCCTTCGCTGTCAACAAATATTGATTTGTTGAACGAGCATGAAAAATGGATGCCGTCATCTGCATTTACAATGCCACCTGCAAGTAGGAGGAGTGAGGTAATTATAATTCTAACTATTTTTCTCATTTGACTCTTCCGCTGCGTTTTTTTCAATTACTGGTTCAGGCTGAAAACGAAGCGTTTTGAACGCTGCAAATAGACATAGCCATACGAGGATTGATGGCCTATATGACGCACCATCACTTAATGCAGCCATCAGCACAAACCATCCGAAATATAGAACAATCATTAATGGCCATGTAATTGCTAAATGGACAGGCCGTCTAGTAATTAAAAAACGAACAAATAGGGCGGCTCCTAAAAAGAAGATTATTGCCAACGCACTAGGCAACCCAAATATAGCGCCGGGCATTACGGAACGCATTGACCCAGTTATATCAAGCAAGAATGCTACAACTACCAATCCAAATATGATTTGGTTCTTTTTAATAAGGTCTAAAATATTGCGCATAATCACTCCCTTTCACCTAACGCCCGCATTTGGGGCGGCTGAAGCAACGCGTAAGCCGTCCCAGCAGTGAGGCTTTTTTGCGCTGCGACAACATGCGCTTGTTAGTGCCTACTTGGCAGAGGTCTGCTTTTGAGTGCAGGCAAGCTCGGCCACTCCGCCTCATTTTCGGGAAGCTTAATCTTTCTACCGTTATAGGCTTCATATTCGGTCTCTTTCATCGAGGAAGAAACGACCACCTCGTAACTCTGGTTTATACCCAATAATCCTAGGTCGAACAGCGTGTGTATATCGGCCCTCAAAAGAATTCCATTTGTTACATGATTGGTCTTCTCACCCATATATGGAACAATGTGAGCAGCCTCAAGAATTGGTGGAAGTGAAGTGCCTGTCACCGCACAAGTACTCTCGTACATATTGAGGAGCTTCTTACGGAATTTCGGCTGACCTCTCCGAAGAGCAACAGCCCTTGAAATCTTCTCCTTAGATTTTTCCGCATCTTCTGGCGAAAACTCCTCGGCGTCTTTTTCGACATCATCTTCTGATATTGGTATCGTCGTAGCATCAGTTCCAAAAATGACTTCCTTCCATACGCCCTCTGACAGGTTCGCCTCAATCAATATGCGCTTAGTAGGATTTCCACCTTTGCTTTTAGGGTCTTCCTTTTTCCCTTGCTGGGCTTTAGATATTTTTCCACGTAAGTCTTTTAGATCTGTGCCTTTGAGAAAAATATCACGATTTCCGTCTACCTCAATTGTCCGTTCATCTGGATTCCATATGGTTAAAGCCTTAGAAGAAACAATGTGAATACGTATCTTATCTAGCCCCCTATTCCTAAGCCGTACTAACAATGCATCTAGCGCGGGGAAATAGTCAGTATTTCGTTCGTTTGGCTTTCCTCTAGCTCCACCTCTTGACTCCATAACAAGGCCAAATACTCCGCTAATCTCCTGGATCGAAACTGAGGCATTCAAGACTTCATTGTTTTCTGATATGACATTCATGTCTTCACGTCTCGATCCCTAACGCCGCGGTTTGGGGCTGACATGGAGCGCCAGCGGAATGTCAGTCCCAGCCGAAGGCGACAACACTGCCTTGTTAGGGCAGCTTGGAATGGGTTGTAAATTTAACTTTTTTTCGTTCATTTTTTGAGCTCCGCCATATCTCAATCCGGTACTGCTCAGGAGCAGGGCTTGGCTTACGGCGTGGATCAGAGGGACTCTTTTTTGGAACTTGTATCACTTCTGGTTCTGCCCAATCATCTTGGGGTAAAGTTAGTTGCCTCGGATGAGATGGTGCTGATTCAAGCTGCCGCCTCATTTCTCTAGTAAAACTCTCATTCTCTGATGCTTCTTCACCCAGCATTCTTTCAAATTCTTTCATGGCATCGTCAACTGATAGCGAGCCATTCTGCACGCCCTCAAATAATCTTCTCATCGAAGAGACTGCGCCTCCACTGGTACGCTTTGACGCTTTAGTACTGTTGCCGCCTACAGGAGATCTGGCTGCTTGGAAAAGCCTCTCCCCAACGTAGGTAACTTGACTATATATAGTCTCCAATCCGCTGATAAAGTCGCCATAATTTCCTATTCCAAAATATAAAACACCTGCTGCTACAGCAATTTTTCCCTTCCCCTTGATCGATCCCTCTTCGACTTCGAGCGATAAAGCATAATCATTAATAGATAGGGATTGCGCAATTTCGCTCTCCCATATATCAAATAATTGGGTGGAGTAATTTTTAAATGCATCCTTGGGCAAACTAGGGACACGAATGTCAAATGCCGTTTGTCCTATACTAAGCATTGTTTCGCCCCCATTGCTTTCCGGCTAATAGCCCTAACGCCCTACGCCAGGGACAGGCAAAATGTAGCGCGTTTTTGTGCGAAACTGAGCGGAGCGAATGCACATAAAGGCGCGGAGTTTTGGCTGTCCCGCCGCGTTTTTTAGCGGCAACTGCGCGTACTTGTTATGCGCTAATGCTCTGGTGGCCATTCGTCCGGCCAACGCGGGTACTTTTGTTTTACGATTTCTATAAACTGCCATACCGGTGTGTTGAGTGGGGCAGGCAAGTCGCCTTTAAAGTAAAATCGAATTCTCGCCTCTATTTCCTTTGAATCAAGCCCTGAAATATCGAGAAAGCTTGCCTCATCAGAAATAAAAACCGCTTGATATTCTGGGTCAGGCTCGATCACATTCTTAAGTAATTGAACCTCTCTTGATCGGCTTTCCGTTTCATCACTGTCAGCGTACTCTAATTCCATATGGCTCGGTACCTCAAAGGCGCATAACGCCCAAAGCAGGGGCCGACTGAAAGGAGGTCCCGCCCCGCAGGGGCATACCTGCCTTTGTTTGTTAGCAATTTAGCCACCACGATAACTCCCTCGTGGAGCGGCATTAGATAAGAACTGATCGTGTCCGTTGTTAAAATCTATTTTGACGCCTTTTAATACTGAGAAGATCAGACAAATAATGCCGCCAATGGCAAAAAACAAACCTGGTGCAGCATTTATCAGTTGCCCACTTACGGTATCAGATTCAACACTCAAGCTTGCTTGGCCGGTAACGCCTAGGATGAAAAGTTTATATCCCAGATATATAGACATGCCCGAGAAAAACATAGGTATAGATTTAAGGGCGAAATACAGGCAAAGAACCAAGTTGGGATTGGTTCTGCTTCCAGGTATTTGCTGCATACTCTAACTCCCTTCGTATTGCTAACAGTGAATTCAAATGCGTTGCGCTTTATAACTCGTGTACATAGCGAGTTTAAGCCTTGAGATGATTAAGCAGGATAATTCTATTTGAATCAGGGTGATAGTAAGCCTTAGATGATTTTTTCACTTTTGCATCCTGCATTTGACGTGGAATTCCCGTAGCCATGAGCATAATCGTTTATCAACAAAAAACAATCACTTAAGTGAATTCCGCCAGTGTTAGTGAGCGCCACGCTGCTGAATACGGGGTTGATAGCTTCAGCGACTGACCGCTATTGTGACGCTAGAGTCAAACACACCCAAGATCTGAGAAGCCACTTCCTGAGCTGGTAAAAAGCGGACGCTTAAAAATCCCAAATCGGGCCGCAATAGGTAGGTTTTTATGCAGGCTCAACGCCAACCTCACCTCTAATCAGGCGGCCAAATTCACTGTGCCACTACAGGTAGAGCTGAAGGGGAATTTGTGGCCAAGTGACTTGGTTTCCGCGACGCTCAAAGTAGAAGTTAAGCGTCCATCAGTGGTGGTTTCTCATTGTTGGCTTTGTGGGGTCGTTCGTGTTTGTAAAACCAAAGCCACTCGGTTGCATATTCCTGAACTTGGTCCAAGGTTTCAAACAATTGTTTACTCACCCCGCTATAAAAACCGCGCGTAGACGAGTTGCGTGCTACATTGAAATAAGCTGTAAATACTTATTATCAGCGCGATTGCGCGAATTGTAGCGACTCAACTGGAATTCAGATCATGGAAACTTATAAAAAGACTTTCAGTATCAAGCGCCTGTGGATAATTCTGACCGTCGGCATGGTTGTCATGTTCGGCATATTACTGGCGCTAGGTGCAGAAATATACCAAAAGGCACCTCCTATTCCTGAAGCCGTCAAATCGACATCCGGCGAAGTTCTCTATACACGTGACGACATCCAAACAGGACAAAATGTCTGGCAATCCATAGGAGGTATGGAGCAAGGCTCAATCTGGGGGCATGGAAGCTATCTCGCCCCTGACTGGAGTGCGGACTGGCTGCATAGAGAAGCAGAAGCGCTACTTGCTCTTCGCACGCAAACGCCCCTCGCAGGCCTTACCCAAGCACAGGATATGGCGCTGCATAAGGCAGCATTACAGGACGAGATGCGCACAAATGGCTACAATCCCTCTACAGGCATAATCACAGTTAGCGACATGCGTGCTAAGGCCATCAAGCAGGTCCAAAATCATTACATCCGGTTGTATGAAGGTAGCGATCAAGAGTCGCTGGCGCTGCGCCGCGATTATGCGTTCCCGGCTCATGGTTTACTCAATCATACTGAAGCGAAACAGCTCGCGGCCTTCTATTTCTGGACCGCCTGGGGCGCGACTACCAACCGACCCGGCATGGAAATCACTTACACCAGCAACTGGCCACATGAACCACTGGTTGGCAATAAGCCGACCACTGGCATTTTGATGTGGAGTATTGCATCTGTCATATTACTTCTAGCAGGAGCCGGTGCACTCGTCGCCTATTATGCAAAGCAATTTGATGCCTGGCAGCAGGAAATAGCCCCCGAAGAAGGCATAGCCAAAGCTGACATACTCGACAGTGCAGTCATAACTCCATCAATGCGAGCAACAGCAAAATATTTCTGGATCGTCTGTGCATTATTTCTGGCACAGGTCTTACTTGGTATTGTTACCGCGCACTATGCCGTGGAAGGACAAGGACTTTATGGTCTGCCATTTGCAGAGTATTTCCCCTACACAGTGACTCGGACATGGCACACGCAACTTGCGGTTCTTTGGATCGCAACAGCGTGGCTAGCAACTGGCTTATATGTCGCCCCAATGATGAGCGGCAAAGATCCTAAATATCAGCGGTTCGGCGTAAATTTCCTCTTTTTTAGCTTACTTATTATTGTCGTTGGTTCTTTTGTTGGGCAATGGGCAGCTGTTCACCGTTTCTTTAACAATCTGACGATGAATTTCTGGTTCGGGCATCAAGGCTATGAATATGTCGATCTTGGCCGGTTCTGGCAGATTTATCTTACCGTTGGATTGTTTCTCTGGGTTGGGCTCGTAGTCAGAGCACTGTGGCCAGTCTTACAGCAAAAAGGTGGGAAATCACTGATCTACCTCGTGCTTGTATCCGCTATTGCGATTGGCCTGCTTTATGCTGCGGGCCTGATGTGGGGGCAGCATACCCATATTTCGATCATGGAGTATTGGCGCTGGTGGGTTGTTCACCTCTGGGTAGAGGGTATTTTTGAGGTATTCGCCACAGCAATAATTTCC
This sequence comes from Candidatus Azotimanducaceae bacterium, assembly GCA_047629195.1. GTDB lineage: Bacteria > Pseudomonadota > Gammaproteobacteria > Pseudomonadales > Azotimanducaceae > UBA4582. Next base: position 12,339 of record JBLHWY010000127.1, on the reverse strand, counting down.
CTGCTATTTGTGCGCATGGGGATATTGCGGATAACAACCGCTACAGTAATGGTGCTATTTGCCACTATTATTTTCCTCTTTGGCGGCGTACTGGGAACATTCCACCACCTCTATTTCAGTGGCACGCCAATATCGGTTATCGCCGTCGGCGCGATGTTATCCGCACTTGAAGTAGTTCCGTTGCTGGTGGTCGGTTTTGAGGCCTATACGCGGTATAAGGTTGAGCACGAAGCCGAATGGGAGCGTAACTACCACTGGCCATTCATGTTCTTTGCCGCTGTTCTGTTTTGGAATCTTGTTGGCGCAGGGCTATTCGGCTTTTTGATTAATCCACCGATTGCGCTTTATTACATGCAGGGACTGAACACAACCGCCAGCCATGGCCATGCCGCCCTATTCGGCGTATACGGAATGCTCGGATTGGGGTTAACCCTGTACTGCCTACGAGGGCTAACAAACACCAAACTTTGGAACGAGAGTCTACTTAAAATCTCATTCTGGTCCCTCAACATTGGGCTCGCGATGATGACATTTCTATCGCTTTTACCACAGGGGATACTCCAAACGTATACCAGCATCGAAAAGGGCTATTCCTTCGCACGCTCGGCAGAATACATTCAGAGCCCTGTTATGCAAGCACTGGTCTGGGCAAGAGTGCCGGGAGATGTTGTGTTCAGCATCGGCGTATTTGCATTTGTTTGGTTCGTGTTCAGAGCATTTGTGCCAAGAACTAAGGAGCATGAATAACTTGCCAACCTCGGAATCATTTGGCTTTAAGTGAGCGTTAATAGTTATTGGCAGAGCTACGAAACCAAATAGTTTGAGTGCTGATGTCGTATGTGTTTTTAGCGCACATGATTATTTTCATTACGAAGTTTTCAATATTAGTTAATCAAGCTAGTCGTCGTTTAATGGATTTTTCAGAATGAAAGTAATTGCTGATTTCGTAAATATGCCAATTTGGCGCCAAGCGTTCCGCCCATTTTTTTTAGCAGGAAGTCTATTTTCCATTGTTGCATTAGCAGTGTGGACAGCTACATTTAGTGGAACCATGGAGTTTTCCCCCCATGGAAATAGTCTGCTTTGGCACGCTCATGAAATGCTATTTGGCTTTATTTGCGCAATTATTGTTGGCTTTTTACTAACTGCAGTACAAAGTTGGACGGGGCTACGCGCAATCAATGGCGCACCATTGTTGGCATTGTTCTCGCTGTGGTTGATGTCACGAATTCTAATGATCGTAAATATCGCCGAGATGGAGTGGCTTATAGCGCTCGTCGATATTAGTTTTCTTCCTTGTGCAGGTGTGTTCTTTGCAAAATTAGTTATTAAAGCTGGAAGTAAGCGGAATTTTCAATTCATCCCTGTAGTCGCTATGCTCACGGGCGCAAATATTTTAACTCATCTGTCGGTACTCTTAGACAAGCCTGAGTTATTCACTTGGGGAATGCGCGCCGCAATTATGCAAGTAGTGCTAATCATGACGGTGGTCGGCGGCCGAGTTGTGCCCTTATTTACTGCTAGCGGCGCCAGAGTAGCGGCTGTCAAGCCATTGCCCTGGCTAGAGAAAACGGTACTTGGCTCTACTTGGTTGCTCGCCATAGTGTATATCGTCAACGGCGTTTCTTTTTTACCGAGAAGTATTCTAGCCGGTGTATTTGCTGTCGCGGCATTAAGCAACGCTTACCGAGTATTGCGCTGGCGAGTCTGGACAGCGCTGTCTATACCATTGGTGTGGTCGCTTCATTTAGCTTACTGGTTTATACCCGTCGGTTTTGGCCTGTTTGCGTTATCTTACGCCGGCTTTGTCATTAGCGAATCTACTGCTCTACACAGCTTAACAGCCGGCGCCATGGGCTCATTAATTCTTGCCATGATAGCGCGAGTATCGCTCGGTCACTCTGGTAGACCGCTAACTGCCCACTGGAGCCTGAAGTTTGCATTTATATTCATTGTGAGCGCTGGGATTACTCGGGTATTAACAGGTCTTTATCCAAGTTTATTAGCCTATAACGGCTACAGTATATCGGCAGGCTTGTGGATTTTGGCTTATACCATCTATACCGCCGTGTATCTCCGAATTCTTACGACTACGAGGGTCGATGGCAAGCCTGGCTAGTCATTTCCTGCAAGAGCAGGGCTGCTCTATAAAGCCACTCAGTCATGTGTTAAATATTATTTAAAATAGTATAAACGAGACAGAATGATCCGGACTGCTATTCGTTTCCTTGGATTTCAAAGTGGCGTAGTTGCCTCTGAAAAATTGGTAGCGACACTGGGTGGTATGCTAGCAATATTTTGTTGCTTTTATATAACAACCTATTTTACCGGCGCAGCTGGCTCTGCTGCCATTTTACCCTCTATGGGGGCTTCCACCGTGTTGCTCTTTGCCGTTCCGCACGGCCAGCTTTCCACGCCATGGGCTTTTCTAGCGGGAAACTTGCTTTCAGCCGTTGTAGGTGTGACCTGTTCAAAATATATTGAGCTTATCGTCCTTGCAGCACCAACCGCTGTTGCGCTATCTATCTTGGTAATGCATCTCACGCGAAGCCTCCACCCTCCTGGTGGTGCAACCGCTCTAGCGGCGGTAATTGGAGGACCTGCGATACATGAATTGGGCTATTGGTATGTGCTTACCCCAACACTTATTAATTGTTGCATTCTGTTTTCTGTGGCTATGCTTTTTAATAATCTCTTCCGCTGGCGACGTTACCCGCAAAGCATAATGCACTACCAAAGTGTAGGTTATCACCCTGATACTCGCCGCATCCGAATGCAGCATATCCATGAAGCCATAAGGCGTTCTGAATTGGTCATTGATGCTAGCGATGAACAGATAAAGCACATTGTTGACCTAGCCGATGCTATTTTTCACGAAGAACTGAGTGCCGGTTTTATACTCGAGCCGGGAGCATTCTATACGAATGGCAAGCCGGGCAGAAAGTGGTCTGTACGCCAAGTAGTGGACGAGCGTGAACATACAGACTCTTTTCGCCACCTAGTGGTATATCGAGTTGTAAACGGCGAAGGAAAAGGCCTTACAGATAGCTGCACCTTGCCAGAGTTTGCAGAGTGGGCACATCAGAAAATGCAACCCAAACGAAAAAAGATTGGTTAATTGAGTAACTGAAAGATGAAGATTTAGTCGGATGTGTACAGACTCGAGATCCTTATGACAATTCAGTGGACTTCCCCGAGTAAAATCTAGACAACTCAGCGCTATTCAGTGACTGGCCGCTAATGTGACTTTGCGGATAAATCCCCACTTTTGTTTAATACCTTGTTTATCTTTATGATTTCTCTATTCGTCTGAAGGACTCTATTGTTGGGCTTTAGTTGAATTTCCTTTTGAGACCATGTCAACTACTTCTCAAAGGGAATAATATTTTCAAATTTTGCTAGCTCCTTCTCTAATTGAGATAGCCTTTCTATGAGCATAAGTTCCCTGTTTATGGATTTGTGATACATCTCACGATAGTTAAGGCTCCTTTGTCTTTCTCTCTTAATTTTGTCGTCAGTACGTAGCGGTACTGTTTGGAGCGAGTTGGCGGAATCGATGGCCCTTATTAAATCTCTATAATTTGCTCTCGATTTCTTTATAGCACCGCGTTTTCGACCTGCTTCTAATGCAACGGTATCTTTATTAAGTGGGCTTCCTTTTGGTATTCGAGTTGGCTTGCCTGCTCTAATTCTTTCGAGGGCTTCCCAATAGTCGCCTAAAGAGTTCATGTCTAATCCTTTTTGTAAATCACATTATCTCGGAAATTTATTAATGCGTCTAACTCTCTTTTTTCCGTTCTAAATTCAATGGATGTTGTATTATCATTACCCAGTTCCTGGACAAAAATATTTTGGCGCCTAATAACTCTTTCAATCTTTGATTTTGTAACGATGGCGCGATTGCAGCTTAGGCAGGCTGAAATTGACCTAAATAATCTTTTATCGCAAGGAGAGGTAGTGGTGCATGCTCCAATTGCAGTTTCCTTGTATGCTAGCTCTCCTTTTTTAAACTTACTAATCAGTGTTTTCCTGCTGGATTCTAAAATTGTATTTTTATTAAATTTCACATTTTTCTCGACAAATTTTCCGTGAGATCCAAAAAGCTTTTCATTATTTTGCAGTACAAGCTTTAAGTATGCATATGCATCTGATGCAGGTTTTTCAGATATAAAAAGTTGGGAGATATGCTGGTCTGAAGAAAATTCTGAGTGAATCGAGCTGGATTGGCAGTAGTAAACTGACATCTCCCGTGATAGGTGTTTAAGTTGCCGTTTTAGAGAGGGTAAGGAAACGTTGGCGGACTGAGAACAGTAAAATGCTAAAGATCTTCTAAATTGGTGAGTGGTAAAACGCCATACGCTGCCTACGGAGAATGCATTTTCTGCTTCCCATGCTCTGAATGGATTGGTGCCTTCGAGATGATCTAGATCGCTATTGGTAATAGAAAATTGGGTGTCGTCAAAATAATGAAATACTTCGCTGCACTTGTTTGAGGTGTGTGAAAGTGCAATGAGGTCGGGGTTTTTTTCTTGCGGAGAAGAAAAACCTAAGTACTTTAACGATATAAAAAGTGGTGGTGCGTTGCTCTCAATTTCAGCAAATTTTGCGACTAGCAGTGATAATTTTCTCGCTATCCTGAATGGGCCTTCAATTTCACAGGAAGAAACCCAAGACGTTGATTTGCCTTGGCCGGAAAGCTTGCTTGTAATGCCTTTTAGTTTGTATGTGTATTGGGTTCTGGTTTTTGTTATGGAAAGTGATTCCGTTGATAGGCTAAGTGCTTCAGATTGTCGCATTCCTGAATATAAATGAATGTATATTCTACATGCATGCTGTAGCCTAGTTAAGAATCCGCTGAAATTTGGTGTGTTGGCTATATTGTATTTAAGAAATACTTCTTCCAGTTGATAAATCGCAGCGGCTTCTAAGAAGCAAGGTTCGAATTGTTTCGATGTTAATCCTAGCTTGGTTTGCATTGATTTCGATCTTGCAAATTGTGGGTTTTCTGCTAATTTCTCTAAGAAGTTAAAAAAGACTTCTTCACAAGAATAAATATCGTGTAAAAATGTATCTAAGCTATTTATGAGATTTGAAAGTATTCTTGGTGGTATAACTGGATGTTGTTCATCATCCTTAATTTCTAACTTCTTAGAATGAATTTTTTGCTTTATGCCATAAAATATTCTGTATCCTGATATTTCGATAGGTATTGTGGATAGGTGATGTAGGATGGAGGAAGTTGATGTTAAATCTTTTCTGGTATTTAGAGATGATATAAAATTCTCGAGATTAGTTAAGTTTGATAGTACTTCTTTTGGAAGGATGTCTTGTCTTTGTGCATAATATCCTAATTTTTTGAGGGAGCCGTAGTAGTTCATTATGGTTGATATGCTTAGAAAACTACCTCTTTCTGGTTCTGAGACATAGATGAGTAAAAATGTTAGCCATTTAACTTCGGATGTTATGTCTTTGCTTTTAAAATTGAAAATCAATTTTCCTCTATCGGTATTTCCCGGGTTCCGGTAGGAGCGGAAATCCCATGTGTCATCTGCATAGGTGGATATTGGTTTGCCTTTTAAATTTCTTGAAATAACAAATTTTCCTGGTGGTGGGGTCCTGCCTTCTCCTGGGTAATAAGTGTCCGGTGTGGATTGATCATCCATGAATAAGTGGTCGATAAAGTTTGCGTTGTAATTAACATCTTTCATGTTAGTAGGCCGATATCTTCGAGCATTTTCAATTTCATATTCCAATATTTTGTAAGATTTCCTTCTTGGGATACTTCACTGATTATTAATTCAATTTCATCGCTGTGAGTATTCATGTTTTTTATTATTGTTTCAGTAATGGTATCAATTCTGTCAATTGCATACCTTGCTGATTTTTCGTAGTGCGATTGGTTGTGAGCAAGATGTAGGCTTAACTCTAAGACGTATTTCATGCTTAGTAGCTTTTTTAAGTCTACTGTGTCAGCGTGAACCCTGTACTTGTCGCAGAATAAACATGATTCCGGTATGTTGCAGTCAAGTTGAAGGCTAGTTTCTTTGATCGGTCGGGGTGTGTGAATTTTAATGCAATTTCCGGCTATTATTTTGTCAGTGTGTTGGTTGGGTTTGGCTATTAGAGAAGTTTTGTAATTTCTGAAGAATGAAGAAAGCTCATTTTCGTGGGAAATTTGGCTGCCACTTGTGTAGTGTTTCAGGGTGGTTTCTGTTTTGTTTTGAAGGATTGTTGCTGCTATGTTGATGTCTGTATTTCTGACTAGCCAGTCTGCTTTTAGTGCTCGCCACATTCGCGTTGTAACTTTAATGTCTACTCCAAAGCAATTGTGTACTCTGTTGTTGAAGTATGTTGATATATTCATTTCGCAATCATGAAGCTTTCTATTGGTAACTTTAAAGAATAACGTCGGATAATTTTTTGTATCTGTTGATTCTAAAATGTATTTTCTTAGCAGTAAAAATTTATTAAATGTAGGGTAGAATTTGTTTGAAATATAGAATTCTACAATTTTACCGTTTGATCTATTTTTTATTCCTTTAAAACCTTGTCTGTCTTTTTTTATTTCGAAGTCATTACTCCATTTTATTGCATTTATCTGGCCTAAGTTCATTCCAGTATTAGCTGAAAAAAGCATTATAAACGCTTGGAGGGCAAATGTTGCGGCGTCTAGCCTGCGCTTGTGATATTTATCTTCGTTGGCGCTTTGTAGATTTTCATTTGCCTTGTTTAGTGAGTTTCGAGATAGATATTTAAGGTTTATGCCTTTGGCTTCCGATATTTTTTCGATTTCTTCAGTGCTCCTGATCCTGCCAAGTTCGTAGTCATAACATTTGAATCGTTGTTTTAGTGCTTTTTTGCTATTTATATTGGATGGCCCGGCGAAAGGTATAGATGCCGGGAAGTGCCAATAATATTGATCCTCTATTTCAATTTTTTGTGGAAATTTATCGAAATTAATTACGAAGTCAGATAGTTGTAAAAAAATCTGCTGATATATTTTTATGGCGCGTTTTACTGTAACTTCGTCTGGGACCTCTGTAGCGATAGTTGCTGCATAGGATCTCGATATCTTCCGAACTGATCTGAATAGTTCGTTGTAGGTGTCTTTATATATTTTTCTTCCAGTGGAAATTGCTACTAATTGAGAGGCCGATGCGGTGTTTATATTTATTGTATTTGATCTTATTTTAAGAATTAGTTCTTCTGTGTATAATCTTACTGCATTAACGTACAGCTCTTTATTGTCAAATGCGCTCGTGAAATTCACATCACACCAGGTCACGAATTTTTGAAACTGCCCAACTGATGTTTTAAGAGAGTGAGCGGACATACCTAGCTGTAAATGGTCTGATAGGTGTTCTATGTATTTTCTTATGAATTGCATTCTCTCTAGTCTGAGGCTCTCCATCAGTACCTCTTTGGTCCATTTGCTATTTTTCTGCTTGCTGTGGCGTCTTTTGGTGTAGCACCAGCTTCCAATATCAACAGGGAAACTGTATCCCGGTATAACGATTCGAACTCGGGAAGGGTCAATAAGTGATGCTCCAGCTGTTTTGTCGTGGTGTAAGTTTGAAATTTCATAAGTTATAGTTTTTCGGTCAATCCAATTCATTGTCTGGTATTTCCGGCTCAAATAGATTTTGGATGTGATGTTCGAACTGCTCCTGGATATTTGTCGCAATCTGATATTTGTTTCGGTAATTTAGGTAGGCTTCTGTGGTTCTTAATTGGCTGTGGCCCATTCGCTCTTTGACGTACATTAGGAGCTGAAAAAAACTCGGGTTATTTTCCGGGAGGGAATTACTATAGTTAATCGCTTTCAGTTTTCCTTCTAAAAGGTTCATTCCGAAGGTTGCTCTCAGGTCATGAAATCGAAACTCGAAATTATGGTCATTTTCGAGTAGGTGTGGTTTTAATTGCTGTCTTATAAACTGGGTAATAGCGTTACCTTTTGGTGGTGACTGATATAGTCTGCTATATGGGTCTGAGTATGAAGCGTAGTAAGGGCGTCCCGCTCGGGTGAGGAATATGTACTGCTCGTCGTCGATGTCGTAAACGTGTGTTGATTTATTATTTCGTGTTTGGTAACGAGGGGACTTCAAGTATATTTGGATTTTGCAGTACAGCCAGCTAGGTAATAGAAGGACTAATTGTTTTCCGTACTTCGTCGATACATGTGTTCCTGTTCCAGTTTTGATTCTACAGGCGACCGCTCCATTCCTTGGTGGCGTCTTAAAGTTCAGTCGTCGTAATGTGAATACTGTCTGGAGCCTGGCACCTGTAGTAAGTGCGATAAGAAAAGCGAGTGTCATTTCTGTATTGCCAATTTTTTTTAGTGATTCGATTAGTATCATTTGTTCAGGCTTGGTAAGCGGTCGTAACTTACCTCCGTCGTCGATGTATTCACTGTATTCATCGGTGTTGCGGACGTTCTTGAAAGATCTTGTGAGATTCGTGCTTTTTACGGTTTTTCGGTGATTGAAACCGCGTGTATCCAAAAAGTTAAGGAAGATATCATTTTCAATCCAAAGTGGGTGCTCGAATTTAGTGCCTTGGTATTGGAGCCATCGGTAGAAATTCTGTACGCTGCTCATCCGCCTTTTGGCGGTTCCTGGTTTGATGCTCTGGAAGCTAATTTCGTCGTGCAGGTGGGCGCAAAACCTGTAAGTTGGATTGGAGCGGGCTCTGGCGTGGCTTTTTAAGTAATCAATTTCTTCGTCGATGACCCATTGTCTGAAATAGCGCAGATCAGTAGCCAGGGACTCCAGTGTGCGATGCTTGGCTGGGACAACGCCGCGCAATTTATTTAGTAAGTATCGACTACCATTGCCCCATATCGCACCTTCAGGATCAATAATTACTGGAAAGTGGTAGTAGTTCTGAAAGGTGGTGCTACCGAAAGGCTGCCTGCCATATCCTCTGACTCCTTTCGGCTGATTTGGCGCTTCTAGGGCGTCGTGCGGCCGTAGATTTGTTGGCTCATAAAGTTGTAGGTGTCTGATGGTCTCAATTCTTACTTTCAAAATGATCACTTCATGGTTGGCAGTGTTGCTTCATGGGATGAAATAAATGCCTCAATGGCAATGAAACAACTTTAGCTTGACATTTTATCAGTATCAACAGATTATTTATGCATCATTGGCTATGAATTGGTGAGGCGTGAGGCTTAAGCAGGTCGCAACTATTAATGCTGGGTATCCATTTCGGGGGAGAATCCCTGAAGTGTCAGTTTCCGCTGTGGTCGCGGTTCAGATGAGGGATATTTCGCTAACCGAGGGGGTTCGCTGGTCAGCCTGCCTAGAAACAGAGTTAACCGGTAAGCGTGAGCCCGGCTACCTCACCGTAGGTGATATTTTGGTGGCCGCTCGTGGGAGCCATAACTACGCCGTTCTGGTCGATCAAGGGTTGGCAGCCATCGGTAAGCGGGCCGTTGCTGCGCCGCATTTTTTTGTGGTCCGCGTGACGAAGAGGGACATACTTCCTGAATTTATGGTATGGCTGCTGAATCAGACGCCGGCTCGGCGCTATTTTGAGCAGAATGCCGAAGGCACGTTAACAAAAAGCATTAGACGTAGTGTGCTGGAAGATGTGCCCGTGGCTGTCCCATCGCTGGCAAAGCAGCAAGCAATCATCGCTATGGCTAACATCTTGGGTGAAGAGCAAAGGCTGATACGAAAGCTATTGAGCAACGGCGAGCGCATGATGGGTGCAATCGCCAAAGACTTATTCTAGATACATTGGGGCTAAACCGTCCGCATAACGAATTTAATACTTGAAACGGGTCATTCAATGAATTGGCCCCACCAAAAGGAAGCAATGGATGAACGACAAGATTAACCAAGACGGCATCAACAAAGCACTTTGGAGCGGCTGCGATACCTTCCGTGGCACTGTCAGCGCCGATACTTACAAAGACTTCATCCTAACCATGCTGTTTCTCAAGTACATCTCCGACGTATGGCAGGATCACTACGATAGCTACAAGGTCGACTACGGCGACGAGCCTGAACTTATCGAAGAAATGATGAAAAATGAGCGCTTTGTACTGCCCAAAGCGACCGGCTTCTATGCCTTGTATGAGCGCCGTCACGAACCCGGCAATGGCGAGCGCATTGATCAGGCGCTGCACGCCATTGAAGAATCCAACGGCACCAAACTGAAAGACGCCGGAAAAAGCGTATTCCAGGACATCAGTTTTAACACCGACAAACTGGGCGAAGAAAAGCAAAAGAACACCATTCTGCGACACCTACTGGAAGACTTCGCCAAGCCTGAGCTAAACCTCAAGCCCAGTCGTGTCGGCACACTGGACGTAATCGGTAACGCCTACGAATACCTGATTAAAAACTTTGCAGCCAGCGGTGGCCAGAAAGCCGGTGAGTTTTATACTCCACCAGAAGTCAGTGACTTGATTGCTGAACTACTTGAGCCACAACTTGGCGATACTATTTGCGATCCTGCTTGCGGTTCAGCCTCACTATTGATGAAGTGTGGCAGTAAAGTACGCACAAACTTTGATAGTAAAAACTATGCGCTCTATGGTCAGGAAGCCATTGGTTCAACTTGGTCATTAGCCAAAATGAACATGTTTCTACACGGTGAAGACAATCACAAAATCGAATGGGGCGATACCATACGTAATCCTAAGCTTCTTGATAAAAATGGCGATCTGATGCTGTTCGATATCGTGACCGCTAACCCTCCATTCAGCCTGGATAAGTGGGGCCACGACGAAGCCGAGCACGACAGGTTCAGCCGCTTCCGCCGTGGCGTACCGCCAAAAACCAAAGGTGACTACGCCTTTATCCTGCATATGATCGAAACGCTTAAGCCAAAAACAGGTCGCATGGGCGTTGTCGTGCCAAACGGCGTACTGTTTCGGGGCTCGTCTGAGGGCAAAATTCGCCAAAAACTGATTGATGAAAACCTATTGGATACGGTGATTGGCCTGCCAGAGAAGCTGTTTTACGGGACAAGCATTCCTGCTGCGATTCTGATTTTCAAAAAAGAAAAGGTGGATGACAACGTCCTATTTATCGATGCCTCACACGAGTTTAATTCCGGTAAAAATCAGAACCAACTCAGTGAGGAAAATATTGCGAAGATCGTCGCTACCTACAAAGCTGGAGAAAACGTCGATAAATATGCTTACCTTGCCAGCCTAAAAGAGATCAAAGAAAACGACTACAACCTGAACATCCCGCGCTATGTCGATACCTTTGAAGAAGAAGAAAAAATCGACCTGATGGCGGTGCGTGCTGAGCGCGAGAAGCTGAAGATTCAGCTGACTGAGCTGGAAACTGAGATGGCTAAGTATTTGGAGGAGCTTGGTTATGGTGCCTGAGGGATGGAAAAAGGAGCCTCTATCCGATGTAACGGCGGTTATAGACTGTAAGCACAGAACTCCTGTCTATGTAGAAGAAGGAATTCCATTGGTATCACCAGGCACAATTAAATGGGGTGCCTTAGATCTTGTCTCTCCAGTTAAAAGGGTTAGTAAAGACGAATATGAGTCCTTAATGGATCATTGCACTGTCGATATCGGTGACTTGGTGATGAGTCGAAACCAATCGGTTGGTATTGCAAGCCATGTTGAGACAGATGAACCTTTCGTTCTTGGACAAGATACTGTTCTTATCAAACCCCAAAAGGTAGATGGAAAATTTGTCTTCTACAAACTGCAATCAGAGGTCGTGCAGCGGAGTATTATCAAACTCGCTGGTGGTTCAACATTTTCACGGATCAACCTAGCTGATATCCGAAAGCTAAAGCTTAGCTTACCACCACTCACCGAACAAAAGAAAATAGCCCTAATCCTCTCCGCCTGGGATAAAGCCATAACCACCACCGAACAACTGCTCGCTAACAGGCAGCAGCAGAAAAAAGCTCTGATGCAACAACTGCTCACCGGCAAAAAACGCCTGCTGGACAAGAGTGGAGTTAGATTTAGTGGGAAGTGGCCCGAGCGTTTGCTGGGGAATGTATCAAAAATCACTACAGGTAGTTCGAACCGACAAGATTCCCACATGAACGGCGCATACACATTTTTTGATAGGTCTGAAGATATCAGAACCAGTGATTCATATTTATTCGATTGCGAGGCGGTAATTGTTCCCGGCGAAGGACAGGATTTTATACCCAAGTATTATGTGGGAAAGTTTGATCTTCACCAGCGCGCGTATGTAATCATGGATTTTCCTGAATGTCACGGAAAGTTCTTATTCTACGCAATACATTACTTCCGTTCACACTTTTTATCTCAAGCGGTTGGATCTACAGTGAAATCGCTGCGACTACCTATGTTTCAGAAAATGAAATTGAGTCTGCCTACGATTG
>JBLHWY010000126.1:0-18869 GCA_047629195.1 Candidatus Azotimanducaceae bacterium | reverse complement strand
GGCGTTGGTAAGACAGCCATCGCAGAAGGGCTGGCAAAAATGATCGTAGATAAGCAAGTGCCTGAAGTCATTGCAGAAAGCATCGTCTACTCACTTGATTTAGGCGCTTTATTAGCGGGTACCAAATATCGCGGCGATTTCGAAAAACGTTTGAAAGCACTGCTGGGCGAACTCACAGAGAGTCAAAATCAGATCCTATTCATAGACGAAATTCATACCATCATTGGTGCTGGAGCGGCTTCAGGTGGCGTGATGGATGCATCCAATCTGTTAAAGCCACTGCTAGCTTCCGGCAAGATTCGTTGTATGGGATCAACCACCTATCAGGAATATCGCGGAATCTTTGATAAGGATCGCGCGTTATCGCGAAGATTTCAGAAAATCGATGTGTCTGAGCCAAACGTTGAGGATACCTATCAAATTCTGAAAGGCTTGAAGTCAAGGTTTGAAGAACACCATCATCTTAAATACACCGATAAGTCACTGCGGGTCGCTGCCGAATTGGCGGACCGATACATTAACGACCGATTTATGCCTGACAAAGCGATAGACGTGATAGATGAAGTAGGCGCATATCAGCAGTTACAGCCCGCGTCAAAACGCAAAAAGCAAATTGGGGTTTCCGATGTCGAAAAGATGGTTGCCAAGATTGCGCGGATACCGCCAGCCAGTGTTTCCACTTCCGATAAGGCCGCTTTGAAGGATCTTGAAACTAACCTCAAGATGGTGATTTTTGGTCAAGACGACGCCATCACATCCCTTGCTAGCGCAATCAAACTATCGCGTGCGGGGTTGAAAGACGACGAAAAACCAATTGGCTCATTTTTGTTTTCAGGTCCAACTGGCGTTGGTAAGACTGAAGTTTGTAAGCAATTAGCAAAAATCATGGGGATCGAACTTATTCGTTTCGACATGTCTGAATACATGGAGCGTCACACAGTTTCCCGTTTAATTGGTGCGCCTCCAGGTTACGTAGGATATGACCAGGGTGGATTGTTAACAGAAGAAGTCACCAAGCATCCGCACTGCGTATTGCTGCTAGACGAAGTTGAGAAGGCGCATCCGGAGGTCTTTAACTTGCTACTGCAGGTAATGGATCACGGTACTTTGACAGACAATAATGGTCGTGCTGCAGATTTTCGAAATGTCATTATAGTCATGACAACTAATGCAGGCGCACAGGAAATGGGAAGGTCGTCGATTGGATTTACTGAACAGGATCATTCAACTGATGGCATGGAAGTGCTCAAGAAGATGTTCTCGCCAGAATTCAGAAATCGATTGGACTCCATTATCCCATTCGGTTCTCTTTCACCTGATGTGATTAAAACCGTCGTAGATAAATTTCTGGTTGAAATTCAGGTCCAGCTTGATTCGAAGAAAGTTGTGCTCGAAATTAGCGATGAAGCAAGAGATTGGCTGGCAGAGCACGGCTATGATCAAGCGATGGGCGCGAGGCCGATGCAACGTCTGATTCAAACCAAGATCAAGAAAGAACTAGCAGAAGATATTTTATTCGGCAAACTCGCCAACGGCGGCGGTGTCGTGCACGTACTCGTGAAAGATAATGACCTCGTGCTAGAGATAGAGGAGCAAGTGTCTGCTTAGGTATATTGCTTGGTCTACGCGACGAAAGCGTAAATGCGCTTTCGTCGCTTTCAGACTTCAGGACGTGGCCTTCAACCGTTTTATACGCTAAGAATTACAGGTACGTAGAGTTGCAGGCGCCATGCCTTGAGGACACTAAGAACTACCTGCACCAGAAATTCTAGACGGCAGGAAATATAGACGTCTAGAGGTCCGTACTTCATATCACGACTTTTAAGCACAGGCGACGCGCAAGTTTTAACGGAGAGCAAAGACAAAAAATGTCTTCCGCTACTATTCCTCGCATAGCCATTGAGCGGAGCGGTTATTCTCTAAATGTGATGCGACCCTTTGTCAGGTCGTAAGGGGTCAATTCAACTTTAACGTTGTCACCCGTAAGAATTTTGATGTAATTCTTTCGCATCTTGCCAGAAATGTGGGCAATGATCTCGTGTCCATTCTCAAGTTCGACCTTGAACATGGTGTTGGGCAGTGTATCGGTCACTGTACCCGTCATTTGAATCTGTTCTTCTTTAGCCATTAATACTCTCAGATGTGTGACGACTGTCGCTAGAAACGGCGAGCATTGTGCCCGAAAAGTAGCCCTGATGGAAACGTTAATGTCGCTATTTAACTAGGCGCCATTGATCCTGGAGATACATCTCAACTGGCCGATAGTCTGTTTTGTAATTCATCTTTTGACTATCTTTGATCCAGTAGCCCAGATAAACATAGGGTTTACCCAAGGCTAACGTCTCTTCTATTATCCATAAAACTGCATAAGTGCCCGGACTTCGTTTTGATTCCGCTGGATCAAAGAACGTGTATATCGCCGAAATACCATCGTTGAGGATGTCGACCACAGCAATTGCGATGAGTTTCCCTGAACATCGAAATTCAACGAATACTGCTTCGGAGCGCCCTTCGATTAAAAAGGATCGAAATTGTGTAGGGTCAGCAGGATACATATCACCATCCGAATGCCTGGCAGCTATATATTCCTCATACAGTGAGAAATATTCTTCTTGGTAGGTAGGTGGTACCACTTTAACTTCAAAGTCTTGATTCTTACGCCAGACACGTTTCTGTTTTCGAGTTTTGCTAAATAAATCAGCTGGCACTCGGATGGGTATACAAGCCGAGCAGTTTTGACAGTGGGGTCTATAAATATGTTTCCCGCTACGTCTGAATCCCACTGCAGAGAGGGCAGTATATAAATCTGTGCCGATGATTGCTTCGGGGTCTGCAAATAGCGTAGTCGCGAGTTTATTCTCGAGATAACTGCACTCGTGCTCAGGCGTCGTGAAGTAACGTAATTCTGATGCTTCAGCCACGGTATGCCTTATCATTGCATTTAGAAGTCAAAACTGAGTGTTCCTCTGAGTGATGCCCAATCTATGCCATCTTCCGTGGCTAACTGATTATTTTTTGATAGATATTTAAGAAACTCAAGCCTGGGAATAATTTCTACGCCCAGACTCATAATGTGAGGATTGGGCAATTGGCAGTCAATTATTGGGCACTTGAGCTCAGCTAATAGACGGCATAGGTATACAAAGGCGACCTTAGACGCGTCGGTGGCCTTATGGAACATCGATTCGCCGAAGAATAAATTGCCTTTGCTCACCCCGTACAGACCACCAACCATTTCTTCGTCGCAATAGCATTCAATCGAATGAGCGAATCCTGCTTTGTGCAATTCAGAGTAGGCGTTTTTCATCTCGTCAGTGATCCAGGTATCTTCGGAATAAGAACGCGGTGCCTGGCAAAGGTCCAACACCTGATTAAAAGCAGTGTCTACTTTGACGACAAACTCTTTCCTTCGAAGTTTTTTTCGCAGACTACGACTTATTTTTATATTCTCTGGCTTTAGTACGGCTCTAGGGTCAGGGCTCCACCAAAGAATGGGCTGCCCGTCTTCATACCATGGAAAGATACCCTCACTATATGCGCAAACAAGCCGTCCAAGCGATAGGTCACCGCCAACGGCCAGTAATCCGTCAGGATCGTGCATGGCATGTTCTACTGGCGGAAAATCATATGAATGCTGTTCAAGCCAGACGAGTTCAGTCATTAAGCGCTTCGTTCGAGCTCATCAAGGTATTTTTCAGCGTCTAGCGCAGCCATACACCCAAATCCTGCAGACGTAACAGCTTGCCGATAGACTTGGTCTGCGACGTCACCCGCGGCAAATACACCTGGAAGACTCGTTGCGGTAGCATTTCCTTCAATACCTGCCTTTATCACAATATAGCCGTTCTTCATGTCCAGTTGGCCGTCGAATATCGCGGTATTGGGTGTGTGACCAATGGCGATAAAGACCCCCATCAAATCAAAGTGCGCGGCGGCCTTATTGTTTACGTCCCGTATATTCATCCCTGTAACGCCCATATCATCCCCGACAACTTCTTCCAGGACATGATTCCATTGAATCTTAATGTTTTCCTTTTCGATGACTCTATTGCGCAAGATTTTTTCACCACGAAACTCATCTCTACGATGAACCATGACAACCTCAGAAGCAATGTTTGACAGATACAGTGCCTCTTCAAGCGCCGTATTACCGCCGCCAATCACAGCAACCTTCTGTTTTTTATAGAAAAAACCATCGCAGGTCGCGCACGCACTAACCCCTTTGCCTTTAAATTCCTCTTCTGACGGTAAGCCCAGATACTGAGCTGATGCGCCAGTTGTTATAATTAGAGCATCACAAGTGTAAATCGCTTGATCACCATGGAGCTTATAGGGCTTGGTGCTCAGGTCAGCTGTGTGGATATGATCATAAACAATCTGCGTCTCAAAGCGTTCAGCGTGAGCCTGCATTTGCACCATCATATCGGGACCCTGCAAACCTTCTGGGCCGCCTGGCCAATTATCGACATCAGTTGTTGTTGTGAGCTGGCCTCCTGTTTCAATACCAGTGATGACCACTGGATTTAGATTTGCCCGCGCCGCGTATATGGCAGCGGAAAGACCCGCAGGACCAGAACCCAGAATCAATAGTTTGTGATGAATTTCATTCATAGTTTAAGTTACCAGTATCGCTTGTCAGTGTGGAAGAGTTAGAAGTTAGACACTTTGCGCCTTGAATTGAGCCTGAAAATAAAACTGAATATTCCTGAAAAAATTCAGTTTTCAATAGCCGGGGAAAAGGGTAAGGTAAACTAATTACTCTAAAGTTAATAAAATCAGTATCTTGGCAGATTTTCGTTGTTCAAGCATTGGTAAAAGTTCTACCTGCAAACATTGCGTATTGTCTATTCCGTGTTTTTTCAATCGCTCGAAAAAGTAATCCAGAAAGATCATAAAAATGAGCTTGAACCAGTCAATCAGAGAGTGATCAAATGATACATCAGCCTACGGACTTGGCATAGCTCTCCGCTTCGCCAATTCAAATTGAGCTGTCTGATTTACTCAGTAGCGCCACTAGAGGAACAAGCCGTGTCACGCTCAAAGAGCGCACTACCTGTAACCGCGACGCCAGAACATGACCCCGATGAAATATTGGCTAGTATCCATTTGCGCCTGCGAGAAGGCGGGCTGATCGGTCTCGTTGCCCTATGCATTTATCTAACAATGGCACTCTTGTCATTCAACCCTGAAGACCCCGGCTGGAGCTACACGGGCACTGATGGCAGCGTGACCAACATTGTAGGTCGCACGGGGGCATGGGTTTCTGACGTCCTGCTGGTATTATTTGGGTATCTCGCTTTCATATTCCCGATGATGCTCGCTTATCACTCTCTTTTGCTCTTTCGGGAAAGAAGGTCCAAATCCTTGATTAGTTGGCCAATATTCGGCTTTAGGATGATCGGGTTCTTATTCACAGTTTCATCCGGCGCCGGTATTGCGACCTTACATTTCTATACCTCGGGTACAGCGTTGCGAGAAGGTAGTGGCGGCGTGCTGGGCAGCCAATTTGCGACGCTGCTTGTCGACTCGTTTAGTTATGTCGGCGCGACCCTAATCCTCCTCGCCGGTTTTCTTTTTGGACTCACTGCCTTTATCGATATTTCATGGCTATCTGTCATGGATAAAACAGGCACGCGGTTGCTCCAGCTTGTTTCATGGGCGCAACGAACATTCCAAAAGATCAGAATACGGTTTAAGGAACGCAGTGAAGTGAAGCAGGTCGTTGAACAGCGGCGTGAAGCGCTTGAGAAAGAAGTTGAAAAACAGCAGCAAAGGGTTCCGGTTAAGATAGCATCCGTGGTCCTAAAAGAACCCATCATCAGTGCGCGGGCGGAGAGAGAGAAGCAAGGAAATCTATTCAAGATTGCTGCGGTCGACGGTCTGCCTGCATTACATTTGCTCGACCCGGTTGATCCAAACCGAAGTTCTGGCTATTCCCCAGAGGACCTGGAGGCATTGTCACGACTGCTAGAGCTTAAGCTCCTTGATTATGGGGTTGAGGCAGTGGTGGTCTCGGTATTTCCCGGTCCTGTTATCACAAGGTTTGAAATCCAGCCTTCACCTGGGGTGAAGGTGAGCAAGATTACTGGACTAGTCAAAGATCTAGCGAGATCTCTCGCCGTGACCAGCGTGCGGGTGGTAGAAGTTATTCCTGGAAAATCGGTGGTGGGCGTTGAAATACCCAATGTAGACCGAGAAATTGTTCAATTAGGTGAAGTCTTGAGCTCACGCGCCTATGACGAAGCTGTTTCACCGTTGAGCCTTGCATTGGGTCATGATATTGCCGGTCAGCCGATTGTGGTAGATCTTGCTAAAATGCCGCATCTGCTCGTAGCAGGCACGACGGGCTCAGGTAAATCCGTTGGCTTGAATGCCATGATCATCTCAATTTTGTTTAAAGCGTCTCCTGAAGATGTGCGACTCATCATGGTTGACCCTAAGATGCTGGAGCTCGCGATCTATGAAGGGATTCCGCATCTACTCACCCCAGTTGTAACCGACATGAAAGATGCCGCCAACGCACTGCGATGGTGCGTTGCGGAAATGGAACGTCGGTACCGTTTGATGGCTGCTTTGGGCGTTAGAAATCTCGGCGGGTTCAATCGCAAGGTCAAAGAGGCCGCTAAAGCAGGCAACCCGATAAAGGACCCATTGTGGCTCCCGTCTGCGTTTCTCGAAGCAGATGAACAGGAAGCCCCCGATCTAGAAGCTCTGCCGTTTATCGTGGTTATCATCGACGAATTTGCCGATATGATCATGGTTGTTGGTAAAAAGGTTGAGGAGTTGATTGCCCGTATTGCACAAAAAGCGCGGGCAGCAGGCATCCATCTTATACTCGCCACCCAGCGTCCGTCGGTAGATGTTATTACTGGACTCATTAAAGCGAATATACCAACGCGAATCGCATTCCAAGTGTCATCGAAAGTAGACTCTCGCACAATTCTAGATCAAGGTGGCGCAGAACAATTGCTGGGTCACGGTGACATGCTCTACTTGCCACCGGGTACCGCATTACCGGAACGGGTGCATGGCGCTTTCGTCGATGATGATGAAGTTCATCGTGTTGTCGAGAGCTGGAAAGAGCTTGGTGAACCTAATTATCTAGAGGCTATTCTGGATAGCCGCTCAGACGCGGAGATGATTCCCGGAATGGGTTCAAGCGCAAGCAACGGCGATGATGAACAGGATGAGTTGTATGATCAGGCCGTGGAATTTGTCACGCAGTCGCGTAGGGCATCAATTTCTGCCGTACAGCGAAAGCTGCGTATTGGCTACAACCGTGCAGCAAGAATGATTGAAACGATGGAAATGGCAGGCATAGTCACTGAAATGGGCACGAACGGAAGTAGGGAGGTGTTAGCAAATGCACCACCAGAAGCCTGATTTGATGCTGACGGTAAACCGAGTCCTGTCTAAGTTGATCTGCTACATTTGCATCATCGGCTTTACCAGTGCTACCTCGGCAATGTCTGATGAACAAATAGCTGGGGATAAGGCGACCGATATCCAGTCGAATGTGATTGAGATGAAACCCGAATTAAATACCCACGATAATCACTTAACAGAAGTTGAGGTTAATGGCGCAGCCGTGGCGCTTGCGGCAGAATTATCCCGAGTTGCGCACATGTCCGCATCTTTCACGCAACAAACGGTCGATAGAACGTTACGAGTTTTGCAGGAGAATACGGGGCGTCTGTGGGTAAACCCTGGGGCAAAATTCCGTATTGAAACCGACGCCCCCTCAGAACAAACCCTGGTGTCCGATGGCTCGAGTTTTTGGGTCTATGACGCGGACCTAGAGCAAGTGATCGTTTCGAAATTAGAAGCAGACTTAAGCCAGACCCCAGTATTATTGCTCGGCGGTAATCTTGCTGAAATGAACGCTTCCTATGCCATTTCTTACTACGAAGATGAGTTAGGACAAAACTATGTTCTGTCTCCACTGTCATCGGAAAGCCTTTTTACGTCATTATCCATTTCATTTCAGCATTCAGTGCCTGTTCGAATCGCGATACTCGATGCACTAGGACAGCGCACCTTGATTGATCTCCAGAATGTCATTGCCTCAGATCAGATTGAACCCGCTATTTTTTCTTTCGCGCCCCCGGTCGGCACAGATGTAATTGATGATCGACTCTAACTTAACACTTGCTGAGTTATTCCATGTCGCTTTTTGACACGGGACCCAGTTACCAGCCGCTGGCAGCAAGGATGAGACCAACCTACCTCGATGAACTTGTTGGTCAAGAGCATTTGCTGGCAAAGGGTAAGCCTTTGAGAGAGGCAATAGAGTCTTCTACGTTGCATTCCATGATTCTCTGGGGACCTCCAGGCGTAGGTAAAACGACCATAGCGAGGATGATCGCGGAGGAATGTCATGTTCGATTTGAGTCTATTTCAGCGGTGCTCTCCGGGGTAAAAGAAATTAGAGCAGCGATCGCCATCGCGAAACAGAATCTTGCCAGCAACTCCGCGGAAGGCGCGCAGAAAACACTATTGTTTGTCGACGAAGTGCATCGCTTCAATAAGTCGCAACAGGACGCGTTTCTACCTTACATCGAAGACGGCACGATTTTGTTTATAGGTGCAACGACTGAAAATCCTTCGTTCGAACTCAATAATGCACTTCTGTCTCGAGCGCGAGTATACAAATTGACATCCTTAGACGATAACGCGCTGCTGGACCTATTGCAGCGTGCACTTAAGGATACCGAAAAAGGACTGGGTAAAAGTCACATTGTCGCGAGTGAGGAAGTGTTGAGAACCCTCGTTAGAGCTGCTGACGGCGATGGGCGACGTGCGCTTAACCTGCTTGAGATTGCTAGCGATCTTGCGACCAACAATCAACTTGATGACATGATCTTACAGGAAGTTCTGGGTTCAGATTTTCGTCGTTTCGACAAGGGGGGAGATCTATTCTACGACCAAATTTCCGCCTTACATAAGGCCGTCCGAGGATCCTCAGCGGATGGTGCGCTTTACTGGTTTGCGCGAATGATCGATGGCGGTTGTGATCCTCTCTACATCGCCAGAAGGGTTGTAAGAATGGCAACCGAAGATATTGGCAATGCTGACCCGAGGGCACTACAAATTGCCTTGAATGCCTGGGAAGTTCAAGAGCGACTTGGCAGTCCAGAAGGGGAGCTTGCGATAGCTCAAGCTATTGTTTATCTCGCAATTGCAGCAAAAAGTAATGCCGTTTATTCGGCCTACGGTGCGGCGCTTAATGATGCTGCAGAGTTACCTGGCTATGAGGTGCCCCTGCATATTAGAAATGCACCAACGACGCTGATGAAAGACATGGGGCACGGCGAAGACTATCAATATGCCCATAACTATGAAGATGGCTTTGTACCGGGTGAGTCGTATTTGCCACCAGAATTACAAGATCGAACCTACTATGAACCGGTCAATCGAGGTCTTGAGATCCAAATTCGAGAAAAGTTAGCAAAACTTCGTGACTCGAATTCGAACAGTGATTTCAAGCGCTATTCCAAAGGACATCGAAATGTCGATTAAATTGGTCCGAATCATGGTGAGAGAGTACATGAGGAGAAGGTACGTGATGAGAGCGTATAAATAGGTGGAAATCATCGTCATTGCAATTGGAGGAGCCTTCGGCGCAGTCGCACGATATTGGCTGACAGAACTCGCTTCGATGATATTCGGCGCTACTTTTCCCTACGGCACACTAATTGTTAATGTACTGGGTTCGCTATTGCTTGGATTTGTTTTTGTATTCTTCGTTGAACGCTCTTTGTTGGCTCCTCTCTGGCGTTCTGCAGTCATGATTGGCTTTCTAGGTGCATTCACAACATTTTCGACGTTTTCTCTGCAGGCATTCGACTTAATACAGCATGAACGGTATTTAGCCGGTGGTATATATATTATCAGTAGCGTCGTTATCAGCCTGCTTGCGATAGCCATCGGCATGGCAGTGGCAAAACAATTTTAAAAGTAAGTGGTGTTTGATACTATTGCGCCCGAAATTTTAATAAGAAACCAATCGATGCTTGATCCTAAGATAGTCCGTAACGATCCAATTGAAGTCGCCACGAGACTCAAACTCAAGAAATATGATTTTGATGTAGCTCGCTACCAGAAACTTGAAGAACAGCGTAAGCAGTTACAGATAAAAGCAGAAACGCTTCAGTCAGAGCGCAATACAAAGTCGAAATCGATTGGTCAGGCTAAAGCTAAAGGTGAGGATATACAGCCTTTACTCGCAGAGGTGAGTAATATTGGTGGCGATTTTGACAAGACGAAGCTGGCCCTCTCTGAAGTACAAACAGAGTTAGACAGCATTGCCCATGGTATGCCGAATCTACCAGATGAATCCGTACCCGAGGGTAACTCTGAAGACGATAACGTAGAAATGAGATTATGGGGTGACATCCCAGAATTCGATTTTGAGCCTAAAGATCATGTTGATCTGACCGCAGATAGCGGCATGATGGATTTTGAATCCGCTGCGAAGGTGACAGGCGCAAGGTTTGTTGCACTGCGCGGCCCGCTTGCCAGATTGCAGCGCGCTTTGACGCAATTTATGCTCGATGTTCATACCGGTGAGCATGGCTATGAAGAGATTTATGTACCTTACATTGTTAACGAAGAATCGCTTTTTGGCACTGGACAATTACCAAAGTTCGGTGAAGATTTATTCAAACTTGATGACGAAAGAAATTTTTACCTGATCCCAACTGCCGAAGTGCCAGTCACCAATATGGCCCGAGATGTGATCATGGAAGCAAACGCAGTACCGCTAAAGTTTGTCTGCCACACGCCGTGCTTTCGAAGCGAGGCGGGTAGCTATGGTAGAGACACTAAGGGGATGATCAGGCAGCACCAATTTGAAAAGGTTGAGCTTGTTCATCTGGTGCCCGCACATGAATCAATGGCGGCACATGAAGCGTTAACTGGGCATGCCGAGAACATACTACAAAAACTTGATCTACCTTATCGGGTCGTCAATCTGTGTGGTGGCGACCTTGGCTTTTCTGCCGCGCGAACATACGACCTTGAGGTCTGGTTGCCTGGGCAAAATAAGTACCGGGAGATTTCATCTTGCAGTAATTTTCGTGATTTTCAGGCAAGACGAATGCAGGCTAGATGGCGAAACCCTGAAACAGGCAAGCCAGAATTACTGCATACACTTAACGGTTCGGCTTTAGCCGTTGGG
Organism: Candidatus Azotimanducaceae bacterium; assembly: GCA_047629195.1. Taxonomy (GTDB): domain Bacteria; phylum Pseudomonadota; class Gammaproteobacteria; order Pseudomonadales; family Azotimanducaceae; genus UBA4582. The sequence goes on along the minus strand of JBLHWY010000126.1, from coordinate 7,690 downwards.
AGAACGCTTGTGGCAGTGCTTGAAAATTATCAGCAGGCGGATGGTTCCGTTAGAATACCTCAGGTGCTGCAATCTTATATGAACGGGATTGCTTCTATCGCACTTTAATCATTTAGTCACAATTAGTTGGCTTGGGTAGTCCGGCAATTTTTGCAGATATCTTAGCCGGCTTGCCTGTGAATAATGTCATCAAATAAATGCTATTACCTTTATCAGCACCTAGAGATTCTTTCACAAGTTTGATCAATACGCGGGTGACGGGCGCAATTTTGTAAGTGTCGTAATAGTTACGTTGCAGGTTTATGACCTCCCAGTGCGCAGCACTGAGTACGATAGATTCCTGCTTCGAAATTTCTTCAGCCACCTGTGGTGACCAGTCAGAGAGCTTTCTTAAAAAGCCTTCCTTGTCGAATAATACAGCCGATTGAATCATTGCCAACTCTTGGTCAGTTTATGCTCGGTGACTAACCGGACAAAATCAGCGTAACTGACAAGTGTAACCTGTGGCAGAAGACGATGAAGCAAACCTCTTGCTTCAACATCTGCATCAATTGCATAAATGTTTTTCGGCAAACCCTCCAGCAATTTCGCATTTGCGTGATCTGCTAAATAGACCCCATCTTCTAACAAGAGCAATGAGTCTTGGCTGGAATCAGGTGTTGTAGGATAGTTCAACGTATTCAAACAATTCTTGCATGCCAAAGTTCCTGGTGCTTTATTTAAGGTGTGCAAAATCATCAGAAATCTAACACCAAATCAAAACCGCGAATAAGATCACGGACCGATTCCCTATCTACCACGCTCACCGGGATAACAAGCTCTTGAGTTGTGATTTTTCGTTCGATCAGATCCTCTTCAATACAACAAATCTGTTCGACACCATAATCCGCTAGCGCGCCAAAGGTTACAGCGTAATCTTTGGTACCTAATTTTTTGGGCTGTTGATATTTGAGTAATTGATAAACCCCATCACCGTGAAATAACACCGCGCATTGAGTGAAAGCAGAGCCCATCAAAATGGCATCGAGACCCTCCTGGCCATTGATGCTGCCGTGGGGTGATTTAGATTGAGTGAGTAATATACGTTTCATTTTTACTTCAACTATTTTAGGCGGCAAAGGTCACAGTTCTATCTGCATTAAGTCCAGCATCGATAAGCTGACCAAGCCCTGAAATGGTAAAGGCTGGATTTAGATTCGCTGCCAACTTCTCATACCTTGTTACTTCAGCATCATTCATTATTCCACGCCGCAGTGACGAGGCGATACAGACTATCAGTTCAATATCATACTTTTGCGCTAGCAATACCCAAGCCGCATGAATGTTTGTTTCATCCTGCGGCGGTGCGATTAGATCATTCGCATTGTTGACACCGTCGTTGTAGAAAAAGATGCGATATATCTCATGCCCAGCATCAAGCGCCGCATTCACGAAATTGAGTGCAGATAGTGGTGCCTGGTGAGAGTAGGGCGCACCTTGAACTACAATCGCAAATTTCATTTCTATTGCACCTAGTATGCTTAAATCAGTGGTCCTAGACCGGTAGTCCTAGACTAGGAGTCCTAGACCAAAAAAAAAGCCCCTGCAATTAAAACAGAGGCTCCATGTTACGCTGTTTTACTTCCGGTCTAGCGGAAGCAAAGTCAGTTTGTGATCAATCATCGCCACCAAAAACGCCAAGTAGGTGAAGCAGAGCAGTGAATAGATTGTAAATATTCAGGTACAAGCCAACCGTCGCCATGATGTAATTTGTCTCACCACCATTAATTATACGGCTGGTGTCATACAGGATAAACCCAGACATTAAGATGACGACTGCACCAGATATCGCAAGTGAAAGTCCTGACACCTGCATACCAAAAAGAGAACCGACAAGGGCAAGTACGATGCAACCAATGACGACCCACATGCCTGTCATCAAAAAACCCGCCATAAAGGAGAAGTCTTTCTTAGTCAGGAGGATGTAGCCGGACAGAGACATAAATATCATACCAGTGAGTCCTGCGGCAGTGACGACCGTCTGGCTACCGGCCGCTGTTTGCATGTAATAGTTGAGGAGGGGGCCTAATGAAAAACCTAAAACACCGGTAAATGCGAAAACTAGTAAAATGCCTATTGCGCTATTTTTGAACTTTGAAATAGCGAAAATAAGCGCAAAAGCAACAATCAAAGGCATGAAGCCCATGTGAGGTACTTCAAGTGCCATTGATAAGGCTGCCATACCTGCACTAAAAATCAGTGTCATCGATAACAACATATAGGTATTTCGTAGTACTTTGTTTGTTTCCAGAACCGACGTTTGACGACCTGTAACAAATTGCGCATCTGCCATTAAAATTTCTCCTGAATTGGCTGATCTGTTTAACGAAAGTTTACGGTTAGGTTGGCTAAAAGCAAGTAAATCCGTCGCTATCGAGTCCATCATTGGTCTCATTGTTGAGCATTAACTTTCTCTGGTTCCGAATTGAGGGCAAAGCTGAAACAATTCAAGGTAATTTGTACAAATATTACGTTTAGTCCTCAAATAGCCCCACTTAAACTAGGGCAACTTGCAATTTTACTGGGAGAGTGAATATTCGAAAAATCGCCCTGCTTTTTATAGACAGGCTAAACCGGCTTCACCGAATACTTAGCACCAGATTAGTGCTTCGCTGGACGCTAAGTACTGGACTAGCAATAGCGCTTATGGCTCAAATAACATTGTGCATTGCCAGCGAAAGGACCGAATCTCAGGAAGTCATAACCCTGTTACGGGTCATCGCCGGATCTAAATCAGAAAAGAGGGTCGCAATCAGAACCCTCAGCCGTCATTGGCAAGATGGGTATATTGCGCCGTTGATAGAACTACTCCGACTCAACACCGATGCTGTCGTGCAGGACGACATTGTTAAACTATTGCAAAGAAAAACCCGAAAACGTTTTGGCGCGGATTATCAACGCTGGCACCAATGGAGCTGGTCTCAAAACTTAGCCCCGCTAGAAAATTACGCTGAATTTAAAGCCTGGTTATACGGCAATATTGATCCTCACTTCAGGGCCTATTTCGCCAGCCACCATGCTTTAAAAATTCGCCTTGATGAAGTTTTATGGGGTGGTGTCAAGCAAGATGGCATACCACCGCTGCGCAACCCCAAAATGATCGCCGTAAACCAAGCCAGCTACTTAGATGATAGCAACGTTGTTTTCGCCATAGAGGTCAACGGTGCTTATCGAGCGTATCCAAAACGAATAATGGGTTGGCATGAAATGTTTGTCGACACCGTTGGCGGCGTAGAGCTTGTCGGCGTTTACTGCACTTTATGTGGTGCGATGATCGTTTATGAAACATACGCTGATGGCGTAAATCACCAATTCGGCACTAGCGGGTTTCTATATCGCTCGAACAAGTTAATGTACGACAAAAAAACTCAGTCGCTGTGGAATTCTTTTTGGGGACAGCCAGTCATTGGCCCGTTAGTTGATAAAGGCATTTCGCTCCAGCGCAGAAGTGTTGTTACAACAACCTGGGGTGCCTGGCGGATACGTCACCCCGACACGACAGTTGTATCATTGCAAACTGGCTACGACGTTAACTATGGCGAGGGGGTTGCTTACAAAAAATACTTTGCGACAGATGAACTCATGTTCAAGGTACCGCGTCTTGATGACAGGCTAAAAAACAAAGCTGAGGTTTTAGGAATATTTATGAGCACGGATGAACTCCCGCTAGCAGAACCGCTTGCGATATCTGCGCAATACCTTGAACACAACCCGCTTTACTATGACACGCTTAGTGGAATGGAAATCGTCGTTCTTACAGATTTGAGTGGTGCTAATCGGGTTTACGAAGGTGATGTGAAATTTGTGTCCTGGAATAAGAACAACAGGTTAATGGATAGTCATGGCAGAATTTGGACGATGACCGAGTCAGCGCTGCAGGGTGAAAAGGGTCAAAGATTAAATAGGATTCCCGCACATAGAGCTTTCTGGTTTGGCTGGTATTCGGCGTTTGGTAACACTCGATTAGTTCACTGATTGTTTTTTTTTAGCGAGAGACAATCAAACCGAAACAGCTGAATTTGATTTAAGTCTTCTGCGGGACTCCGCTGTTAGAAAAGCTTATTCAGGCACAGCAACGAAAGCCTTTCTGCGTCTTATGGATCATTGGCAACTATCTATCGCGGAACGCTGTGCGATCCGTGGGCTCGTGGAGGCGTAGGTAGCCTAAGTAGAGATCAACTAAAACGCATTGGCATCACTCTGGGCATCCAGAAGGGTCTGCAGCTGCTGTACAGCGATGATGCAGGTGGTCTCAGATGGTTTAAAAATGTTAACACAGCCTATGCCTTTAAAGGTCTATCACCGGTTGAGCGTATTACTCAGGGCTGGATGACAGACCGCCAGTATCAATGGAATTCCGTTGGCGAAGTATTCATCAACAAGATGACACCGTTGCAAAGACTTTAGCGTCAATGGCTACATCCGAGTCTAAAAACGGCATTCGTTAACGATGGGGTAGGGTGCAACATTGTCGAACGAGCCGGCAGTGAATCCTAATTTTCCCACTGCCACAGAAAAATTAGCTGCAAAGTGATGATTTCGAGTATGCATGACCTCTGATCTTGCGAGCACAAGATAATGCTGGAGATATGAAAACAGTTGCATTCAACAGCGCAGAGTTAGTAAATGTCAGGCTGAGATGCTGGACACCATTTATGCCACCCATTGATTGCTTTGGCTCAGTATAGACGGTATCTTCAGAGAAAATGACGGCTGAGCCTCAGACCGTCATAAACCAATCAATATTAGGAGTGTTCAATGAAGTACTTGGTTTTCGGTTTGTTCTTTTACAGTCTGTTAGCGTCTGGAGAAAGTGCAGAAGAGTGTGCCCAAATGGCGAGAACCGATGACAGGTTAGCGTGTTTCGATCAACTGTTTCCAAGCGAGTCTGACTCAAAGAATCAAACAGAAATACTCGAGGAGCAAGTGGTAGCACCAACGGCTGTGAAGATGGAAAGTCGTGAAAAAATGACAGATAAGGGTTCAATGGCGTCTGCAGAGGCAAACACTTCGAGCGATCTATTGCTTAAAAACAAAAAGACATCAGAGGCTGATAAAAAAGCGAAAGGGTTTAGTCTGAAGAAAATGTTTTCCAGAGATACCCAGCACGATCTCACCACAACGATCAAGGCGCTGAAAGCAGGTAACTCCCAGAAGATGGTTTTTCTCTTGGCAAACGATGAGATCTGGTTGCAGAATGCGCCTCGAACGCTCCCGTTCCGAAAAGGAGATACCGTCACGCTAAAGAGTGGTCTATTTGGTGGGTTCATCATGCAATCTGATAGTGGAACCTCAACACGTGTTAGCCGTATCCAATGAAGCGTTGCAGGACCTGTCATACGGTTGAGTGATTATCCCTCCGGGTAAACATATGAAAATGGTTAACTTCCGGGTCGCGCGTTCAGCTGTTGGGTGCGCGCCTAACTCATCATCAAACTCCCCACCAAACGCCCCACCAGACCCTCCGTTAGAGGCTCCACTAAGTCGCTGTAAGGTCTATCGTTAGAGATATCATCCACCTTGCGATTTGTGCCACTCGTCTAACGCCACTTTAATGTTGCGTCGCACAAAATTAAACCGCGTGTTCCACACATCAGATAACGTGCAACACAAGCGCTGCAGCAACTATTATACGATTTAGTGATTATCCTCCGGTTCGCACATATGAAATTGGTTAACATGCAAATGGAGGTTTTAATGAATAGAAACAAACAAAAACCCCCATGCAGTCGTTGTCAGATTTTGGGCGCTAACCACTTGGTCTTGTTAATTATTCAGTTCGTCTTGCGCGCGTGTCATATTGCACTGCACAACATTCAATACGTCTCTAAATTAATTTCCCCGCTAACTTGACACTCGTTCCCATTACGCGTATTCCTTAGCGCTGAAGTGTTAGTAATATTTGGCACTTTCTGGAAAGTCCAGGCTATCCGCGCTCAAAAATTAATAATTGGGCTGGTTAGGCTGTACTTATATCAAAGGAAAAGAGGGGATTTTCATGAATAAGAAGTACTCAATTTTGATGAGTTCTTTGCTCTGTTTGCCTGGCTTTCAAAGTATTCAAGCCGCAGACGATGAGTCAAGAATGGAAGAAGTGGTCGTAACTGGATCATATTTAAAAAGAAGCGCAGCGGATTCACCGTCGCCGCTATCTATTGTTACCGCAGCAACTATCGAAGACATTGGTGCAGCTGATGTCGGTGAAATTATACAAGCGATGCCATGGGCATCAGGAAGTCAGACACGTGCAGCGACTTTTGGTGGGGAAGGCGCGGATGGTCGAAGTTCGGTTAATTTACGTAACCTGGGTAATGCCTCTACGCTGCCATTAGTCAATGGCAAGCGGCAAGTATCATCCTGGTATAACGGCCGAGGAAACGCATCGGTTAACGTCAATGGACTTGTGCCTAATATCGCATTGGAACGCGTCGAAGTGATAAAAGATGGCGCTTCAGCACTATACGGCTCAGACGCCGTTGCAGGTGTTGTCAACTTTATCACCAAGAAAGATTTTGAAGGTCTGGATATCCAAACCCAATTTACCACCGACGAACAATCTCGTAATGGTGACGCAACAACGATTGGTGCTATTTGGGGTGTTCAAGGCGATCGCGGTGGTATCGTGTTTTCTGCCTCGGTTCTCAACAGAGACGAGATCAATGTTGAAGATAACTATGCGCGCTATGGCGGTAGTACAATCTCTTCGACTGGCCAACCAGGTCGTCTGACCCCGATTGCAGGCCAAGTCCCTACTTGGGCCGCGAATGGTCTAAGACCAGGACTTGCCGTAGACCGAGCTATTGACGGCATAGGTGCAACCGGTGGTGCTAGTGATACATTACCACGGAACGCATTGGGTACTGATTTCGGTCAGGCCGACGTTAACTGTGAAGATTCGGCCGCGCTGGAACAAGGTGGCGCGCTTGGTAACATTTTTAATCGTTGTGTTTATGACTTTGGTTCTTTCTTCTCTATCCAGGCTGAAGAATCACTGCGTAAGATGCACGTTGATGGCCACTATAATGTGACTGACGAGTTCAACGTTTATTTTGAGGCAGCCTCAAATGATTCAGAATTCAATCGCTTGAATTCGTTGAATCCAAATGCACCTGCCCTGACAATCCCGACTGCGACTTCATGGGTTGATGGTATGGGAGTTGTACAATCTGCTCCTAACCCCGGTAGTGTAGAAGATGCATTCAGAAGAGGTATTGAACCTATTCAGTACGCCAACCTGACGCGTTTGATCGGCGGTACAAGAAATACGCCTCGTAGCCAACGTCCTATCGATACCTTTACGAATACTAATCGAACGGATTCGCGTTACGTTGTTGGTGGTAAATATGACTTTGCAATCGGTGACAAGGAATGGTTGATTGATGCATCTTATACTGCCACTCAGCACGCGAGTGGTACTACCCAAGCGCAGGACACATTGTCCAGCCATATGGAGCTTGCCATTAATGGTTTAGGTGGACCAAACTGTGATGTTCGCAACGGTGTACCTGGCTCTGGTAACACGTCGTATGCTGCTTCGGGTGGTGATTTTGATGCAGGTACCTGTTACTTCTTTAATCCTTTCGGCAACAGTGAGTTCGATCGAACTGGCGCCGTTGGTCAAACTGATTTGGAATTAAGGAATGCCCCAGAG
>JBLHWY010000125.1:0-19264 GCA_047629195.1 Candidatus Azotimanducaceae bacterium | reverse complement strand
ACCGCTTCAAACGTAAATTCCCCAGACTTTTCAGATCTGTTGGTCTAAAAATCAATAGGTTGTCGGGAAGCAACCTCTTGAAGTCGATGGAGAAAGCGTCACCTTCCGACGAGGCAAGATGGTTCTCCGTAGGATGCCAGATTCAGTGATTGCGTATATTCCTGCAGTGACGCTAACGGAAACAATATCTTCGTCAAAGTTACTCGTAACACCGTCACAGGGTCAAGCCTGATAAATTACTTGCTGACTGCCGGAACTTTGGGAAAGGCTACACAGGTACTTTTAGACTTTACCAATTTGGCAGCGATCAGACCGGGATCAAAAACAGTCCAGGAAATGCAAACTTTTGAGGGTACCGAACAGCTAGAGTATGCAATTCCCGACATGTATAATCTCGGAGGTATTCTCGGCTCCCCTTAAACTGCCAGATCTCGCGGTTCACAAAGCACAGGATTTAAAGATTTTTCTATCGGTCCTGAACGAAATATCGGCACACTGCAATTATGTGGGTTCACATATTGTTGTACCTTCTTGTTATACCTTCTTGTTATACCTTCTTGTTATACCTTCTTGTTATACCTTCGATTCGCCATTTTGAGAATCTAAAAATGCATATGATGAGCAAAAGTGGGCTGTTTATTTTTTTATATTCACGCTTTTTGCTTGCGAGAACGACTCGAGAATTGAATCAACTCTAGATAGAACCGTGCCAAAAGAGAACGCTAGGGTAATTTGGTGGGAAGGTAAATCATGGAACCCGAACCATGAAGAGATTTTATTTGTGCCTCAAGACACAGACTTCCCGGACTATCATTCAGAGAATATCTATAAGTTGCTAAGTCAGTGTACGAGTGAAAAATGTTCTATTGCCTTGTGGAACTTGAACGAAGCATACCTGTTGCGAATTATCGATCAAGCCTGCCGAAAGATTGAGACAGAGAATGGTGTACATGAAAAGGTAGCATTATTGATAATAGGCACTAGTGCATTCAAGGCTGACTATGTTGCCATTCTTAGATCGTGCATCGATTTCAAGTTCATTGCTACTGATTGATGCGGATAATTTTAAGGAAAGCTTTGGCTAGATGTGCAGGGGTCTTACGCCAGCACACAGACTGACTACTACTGCGCAGCCATTATCGTAATCATCCTTTGACTGCTTTTTTAGGGTTAGCGTCGAGTCCTTCATGCGCCGTCGACCATGCGTTTTATGCCAAGGCTTTCTTCATAATCCCCGCCATCTCTTCAACAGCAAGCCTAGCGCTGGTCACAACAGCCGTTTGCTGAACAAAATTGTGCATTAGCCCGGGGTAACAGTGATAGCTAACCTCTACGCCTGCAGCTTTGAGGATTTCATAGTATGCATGTCCCTCGTCTCGCAACGGATCATACTCTGCGGTTACGATATGAGCAGGCGCTACTTTAGCGTGATTAGATGAAAGCGCTGGGGAAAGCCTGGGGTCTGACAATTCCATATCAACGCCGCCAAAATATCCGTCATTGAAGTAATCTAGAATCTTTTCGTCTAGGGTGACGCCTGCTTTCAGGTCTCGCAGTGAATTCGTCTCAACGGTTCGGTTCGTTGCAGGATAAATCAGTAATTGGAGTGCCAGTTTAGGGCCACTCGTTTCTGCAAAATGATTGCTGACCACCGCTGATAAGTTGCCGCCAGCGCTATCACCACCGATGGCAATTCTATTCGGGTCGATGCCGAGTGAAGCTGCGTTATTGCAAATCCATTCTGAGGCCGCGATAGCGTCGTCTACACTCGCAGGAAATTTATTTTCAGGGGCTAATCGGTAGTCGATTGCGACTACGCGACAGTTGCCATGGTTTGCCAGCTGTCGGCAGAGGCTGTCGTGACTATCAAGGTCGCCGATCATAAAGCCGCCGCCATGGCAGAAGATCATTCCGGGCGACGCTTCGCCGGGCGACGCTCCCTCGCCAGCCCCTATTGGCACATAAAGCCGTGCGGGTATGGCTGACACGGGTCCGGGAATATCAAAATTTTCGACTTTGTTGCATGCAACGTCAGCGAGAGATTGCATCTGGCTTCCCATCACATATCCTGCGCGCAACGCATCTAAAGGCACGTCTGCCGCATGAGGGCTTCCCAGTGCCGCCGCTGCGTCGGTTACTGCTTGTAATTCCGGGTCGAGATTGATTTCCATCGAGAATAGCTCCCTGTCGTTATGAATCAGTTGTTGGTCACTAAGAGGCTGAATTAAAACAAAATAGTCGACCGAGTGGAAAGGTTATGATGGATGTTTCTGACCGTATCGTTCGATGAAGTCAAAATGATGCAATGCAGCAGAACAAACCACGAACTTCGTTTATACTTAGAATTTGAAGTTCAGGAGCCTTATTGAAGTTCAAGACTATCATTTGGAGATGCAAAGTTCATGACCAGCGAGAAGACAAACAAGCCAAAGCCGGTGCGCGAGAAAGCAAGCCCGACGTCGCATACTTATTATTCCCAGCGAATGAAGATGCATTACCTCGATTGGGGTAATGAAGACGCACCGCCTTTATTGTTGGTTCATGGAAATCGCGATCATTGTCATAACTGGGACTGGGTCGCCCAGGAACTCAGGGATGACTATCACATCATTGCGCCGGACTTTCGCGGTCATGGAGACTCTCAGTGGGTGTACGGCAGTGCCTATAGAAGAAGTGAGTACATTTACGATTTAGCCCAGTTGATTCATCAGCAAAACTTGGCGCCTCTGCATGTGATTGCGCATTCGCTGGGGGGTGGCGTAGCACTGTGCTATGCCGGTGTATACCCTGAGCACATCAAGAAGATGATTGTAATCGAGGGGACTGGTGGTCCTCCTGGCGATTATTATGACCGACCCATTCATGAAAAAATTGGCGAGTGGATTGAACAAACTCGAAAAATGGCAGGCAGGTTGCCGAAGCGATATGACAGTGTGGAAGAAGCATTTGAGAGGATGCATGCAGCGAACTCCCATTTGCGCGTAGATCAGGCAAGACATTTAACTGTTCACGGCAGTGACCAAAATGAAGATGGCACATATAGTTGGAAGTTCGATAATTACACCCACGTTATGTCTCCGCTCGATATTTTGCCACATGAAACGCGAGAGCTTTGGGGGCGAATTGATTCTCCTGTGCTGCTGATGAGTGGCAGCGAGAGCTGGATGGATTCAGCCGAACGTGAGAATCATGTCAGCTACTTTAAAGATGCGAGCCATGTGACGGTTAAAGATGCTGGTCACTGGGTTCAACATGACCAGCTGGATGAGTTTCTCAGACTGACTCGAGAGTTCTTTAAATAAAGTGCTTGATTAGAGCTCTTTGACTAGAGCTCTAAACCATTTGTTTTGACATAATCAATCAAAACATCTCTAACGAGCACGATCTTGTTCGTTAGTTTAATCTGGTCGCCCAACAATTTTTGTGTTTGTGCTGCGACATAGTTGCTAGTCGCGACGGTATATTCCTTATCATCATCAATGTTTGGTACGCGATGGTGTTTGCTATCTTCTCGCAGCAGCATTTGTTTGATTGCACTGCCCTTGCCGGTGACGGTGACCATGGCATTACCGAATGGGGCTATATTCCAAATGTGTCTTGCTGATACTGGACCCTTTCTAAAATTGTCTCTGATTCCACCCATGTTGTAGAAGCCAAAATCAGCGCCTGCTGCCTGCGCTAGAATGAGTTCTAGAAATGGCTGCATTTCCTTTTTGGTGTAATCTCTTGTTGCGGTCGCAATTTTGAAGTCAACTAAGCGAGCAACCTTCTTTTCCCAGCGCTTAACGAGTCGAGCAACCTTTTTGTCCGGTGCTGGTAAGTCTGCAGCTGGAATTAATTCGCCTGAGAATGAGCTCATAGAGTCGAGGTCCGTATCTACTGTGAGTTCAAGTTTGCCGACGTAAGCACCGTAATAGCCTGCTTGTACAACATAGGTGTTGTTGATTTTTACGGGGGGTGCGACCTTAGTGTGAGAGTGCCCGCCCACAATAATATCTATTCCATCGATGCTTTGAGCCAGTTCTTTCTCTTCGTCATGACCCACGTGTGATAGCACAACCAACAGATCTACCTCAGGGCGAAGTGCCTTGACCATGCCCTTAAGAGCGTCGCTCGCAGGCGAAAAGCTAATGCCCTCGTTGCCTGCAGGGATAATCATGTCGGGCGTGTGTTCAGTGATTAAGCCAATAATGCCAATCTTGATACCATTGACCGTTTTTATGAGTGCTGGGGCATCTGCGAGCAAGCTTCCATCAGGTGCAAAAGCATTGGCTGAGAGCAGCGGGTGGTTCGCTATTTTTTTGAATTCGAGAAATTGTTTGTAGCCATGATCAAACTCATGATTACCGACAGCTGCAGCGTCATAGCCCACATTGTTCAATACTTCAAAGATAGGCACGCCGTTAAACATGGTTGAAACAGGTGTGCCGGATATCCTGTCGCCAGCGTCGAGTACTAGAACGCCAGGGTTTTTTTCTCGGGTTTGTTTCACGAGAGCTGTGATGCGTGCTGCACCTGCATATTCACCTTCCTGGCTAATGTGGCCATGGAAGTCGTTAGTATGCAGAATGACCAGTTTTCGCTGATCAGCTAGAATCAGGCCAGAGGTCAAACTAAGAAATAGGACTAGTGCCAGACTGAAGGGTTTTAGTGCGCCAGGGAAGTGGCCGTATTGCTTAAGCATTGTTCGGTACCGAGAGTTGAGGATTGAACCATTCTAACAGCGCTGGATTCTCGAATCGGGCGTAGCTGTGCGCTAAGCCTGGAATTTCACGAAAATTGAGCTTTGCGCCGGCGTTTTCTAACTCATGTTTTGCCATATAGGCGGTTTCAATTGGAAACATCCAATCTTCCGTGCCGTGGACGAGGTAAATCGGTTTATCTTTCGCCTGAAGGATTTTTGGAGATGCTGGAATTTCAGGATGTAGTACACCTGAAAAAGGTGCGAGATGAGTAAAAGGTGCGTCTTCGGTAAGCCCTGCTAGCATCGTGTAGGTTGCGCCGTCGGACATGCCCCCTAATAGAATGTGATTGTCATCAATTATCCACTCGCTTTTTACATGCTCGATGTTCTTCAGCAGCGGCAGATAATCTATATCATTGTATAGATCCATCAACGACCATGTATCGCTCAAGGAGGTTGCTGACATGAGTATGAAACCGCGGGTACGTGCTTCGCGCAGCCACGACCAGAGAAAATCTGCACCGTGACCTGTGCCGCCGTGCAAGGCGATAACCAGGGATGCAGGTTTTGTCAGGTCTAGGTTTTCTGGCACATAAAGTGTGAATCCACCGCGTTCTTTTCTATCGTTCGAGAAGCTAAAAATACCATGTTTTCTAGTTTCTTTAGGTGCTACTTCTTGGCCTTGAAATTGTTGTAGTAAAGCTGTATTTCCACGCGCACCGGCCTCCACAAAAAACTTATTGACCGGAGACATGAGGGAGGCAAGAGGGTAGATGTATTCCTGAGCCCGGCAGTGAGCTCGCATTGCTTTCATTGATGCGAGCATTCGCTCGGAACCGTCGTTGGCTTGATCGGTTGCAACGAAAGGCGCCATGGCTCGAAGACTATAGTCACAGCTATGGGTGATAGTTTCGCCATAGCCTTTTAGGTCATCAGGAAACGGCAACTGCTTAAACACTGCGAAAGATTCGCGCAGCGCCTGTTCAAAGGGTGATATAAATTCCGCAAGCGTATCGAGCGCGCTTGGATTCATATTTCGCTGAAGCTGCTCAAATGCTTCCATTGCCATAAGCAACTTGGGAATAAGGTCAGTAATTGCCGTTAGTAGTTGATCGCTTTCGTCAGCCATTGATAATGTATTCTTTTAGTTGTGAGTTTTTGTCAAACGCTGGTGTTGTTACAAACCAGCACAATTAATCCACTATACGATAACTCGACGCAGGAATGTTCAAAATTCATGGACCGATATACTCACCATATCCCACCTCCCTGCACAGAAGATGTAAAAATACTTCATCGAGATGATCACATTTTAGTTCTCAGCAAACCGGCTGGACTGCTCTCTGTTCCTGGGCGCATCGTCAAAGACTCCGTACTACGCCGCGTTCAGGTTGAATTTCCAAAAGCGGTCATTGTACACCGACTTGATTTGGATACGTCCGGGCTATTGGTGCTTGCACTGACTCACCATGCGGTTCGAGAGCTTAACCGCTACTTTAGGGAACGTACTATTGCTAAAGAATATATGGCGGAAGTTTTCGGTGTGATAGAGCATGACATGGGTGTTATTGCTTTACCCATCGCACCTGACTGGGAACGCAGACCACGCCAAAGAATCGATAGGGAAGTAGGCAAAGACTCTTGTACGCGATTTTATGTGCAGAGCCGAAATACAGCATCAACAACGCTGTTGTTAAAACCGGTAACTGGGCGCAGCCATCAATTAAGAATACACTTATCTAGCATTGACCATCCTATTCTGGGTTGTGATCTTTACGCGCATGAGGAGGCCTTAGTTGCATCGACTCGATTAAGACTTCACGCGAGCTATCTCGCATTTGAACATCCGTTTAGCAAAGAAAAAGTCAATTTTGAAGATGCTATTTCATTCTAAGAATCTAACAATTATGTGCTTCAGTGTTACTAAGCTTTTTCGGCGATGATTAATGCCCTTTTGGGCGCAGAGTAACCTTCCCAGGTCTTGTTACTATCATCGGGGTCAAGGAAATCGCTCAGGGAATGGAAGGTCATCCAGTCTGTTGTTCGTTGCTCAAGAGTGGATGTTTGATTCAAATCCACAATACGTGCGTTTTTGAACCCTGCCCGCTGCATCCAAACGAGGAGGGCAGCCGGGCTGGGTAAAAACCAGACATTCGCCATTTTCGCATAGCGATCCTGTGGCACTAAAACAGTTGACGAATCACCCTCTACAACGAGAGTCTCTATGACTGCTTCTCCTCCGGGAGCGAGAAACGCTAGTAGTTCTGTTAGATGATCAATGGGGTTTCTTCGGTGGTAGAGCACACCGAGAGAAAATACTGTATCGAAAACACCAAACGCCGGTAAATTTTCGCCTCGCAGCGGTAGTAAGTGCACGGGTAGTGATGGTAAGAATCTAGTCAATAGCTCGAACTGATAGAAAAATAAAAGTGTGGGGTCGATGCCTAATGCTAGTTTCGCGCCTGCTCCTAACATTCGAAGTAAGTGGTAGCCATTACCGCAACCTATGTCTAAAACCGTTCTATCTTGTAACGATGAAATGTGAGGGGTGATGCGTTGCCATTTCCAGTCTGAGCGCCACTCCGTGTTGATATTGGTACCAAACAAGTCATACGGCCCCTTGCGCCAGGGCATAAAACTCTTTAACTGGGTTTCAAATTCGTTTGACGAGATCGCTAATTCTGACTCATCACCAATGTGAATTGTATCCTCGTTAAGAGAATAGCGTGCAGAGGTAATCGCGGGGAGTGCTGCTAGTGCCGTATCCCATTCGTTTTTGCGGCCATGTCGTTTGCTAAAAAAGTGGCGTTCAAGGCTCGCGGCAAGCTCTACTTCAAATTGTTCGAGTTCAGATCCCTGAATTGATATTTGGAATTTTTTAAAGAAAGTGTCGAAAATTGACTGAGACATGCTTACTGGACTCTGGTGTTACTTTTGTCTTCATCATCGTCATTCGATTGACTGTCATCAACATTAATATGTTCAGTCATCATGTCGAATGCGTCGTAAGAAGCTTTAACTAAAGCTTCCAGCCAATATTGAGAAAGAAAGTAGAGACAACGGTGTAACCAAATTGAAATGCCAAACAGTGCTGCTGGGTAACTATATGACTCCGCAAGAAGTAATAGTGGGAGGAGTGACGCTAAAAGACCAAGGTGACCAACCCATTGGTTTCCTTTATCCGATGTGAGTACAGTCAAGATAGCCCAAAAAATCCCGACTGCGGGAATTGCGATTGCAGCACTCCAATTAAAACTGGTTAAGATGAGGCCAAGACAGACAGCAAACATGCCAATAGAAAGACTAAACAAAATATATAGGAAAGCCTTTTTTAGAGCAATTGACTGACTTGTAATTGAAAAAACTGCTTCATTCGAGACGCGGCTGTAAAAATGACGGGCGACTTGTTTGGGTACCGAAATATCTGCCACGCCATTTGCGATCCTTTGTTGAAGGGTCTGAAATTCTGCTTTCGTTATGTGCCGTGTCATGGATTACTCTTTGTGGTTCTTTCTATCTTATTTAATCGCGACCAAAGAAACGAAGTTAATACACTTTAAGAACATATCTGCGGAAGAAAATCCTGCTGCAGACAATCGTTCAGTATGTTGTTCAAGTGTATTGGGTATCAGTACATTCTCAAGGGATGCGCGTTTCTGGGCAATCTCGAGATCAGAGTAACCCTGGTGTTTTTTGAATGCGTGGTGCAGTTCTGTGGTTGCAGATTGTACCAGTTCATCTTCAAACCGAATTTTCTCCGATAGAATGAGAATGCCCCCTGGAATCAGGCCGTCGGCGATGTGGGTGAGGATCTTTATCCGTTCATCATCGGGTACAAACTGGAGCGTATAATTTAATGCAACGATTGATGCGTTTTCAATTTTTGTTTCTTGCAGAGAAGCTAAACGAATATCCGCTGTAGCGCTACTTCGGTCGCGCATCATATTGTTCTTGCACCTCTCTACCATCGAAGGTGATGTGTCTACACCGATGATATGGCAAGACTGTGGTAGATGCTGACGAATTCTTAGAGTTGAAGCGCCGAGCGAACAACCAAGGTCGTAGCAGTTCGTGTTCGGTTGTGCAAAACGTTCAGTCAAAACCTCCAGTAGATCGAGTAGCAGTGGGTATCCAGGTACCGATCTCGAAATCATGTTTTCAAATACATCGGCGACTTGGCCGTCGAATTCAAACGCGGCTATGCTGTCTCTAGGAGTTGAATATACTTTATCTTCGTTCATATCATTCATCGTCTGATTTGAGGTGAATAAACCAGATTCGGCCTGAGTAACTTTAGGCGGGTATTCTACGCCATTTCTATGCGCAATTTCGATCTTAGCTTGATTGAATCTTGACTTTTCACCGCTCACAGGGTCAAGGGTTGATTTGTTGGTTAGCATCGCTAAGATGTTTAGATACCTGTAACGATATGAATGTGACAAGTATGCATGATCAAACGAATGAGATTGTACTAGGTGAAACCGTACTAGGCGGCCAGGATTTGAGCCTTAGAATTTTAAGGGTTAATTCGGCGGGTATGCCAGTGGCATGGTTAAGCTGGCAGGAGGCTGTTTGCCTGCATGCACGAGAGATGGTGACATGGGACTATGGTGAAGAAGTCATGTCAGTGCACGGTGGTTATTCGCGAATTAGTGGTGATCAAACGATTGTACAACTGAAAAGTATCATCGCCTGCAGAGGCAAAGTGCATATTTCCGGCCATAAATCACCGCCGCTTACAAACCAAGCGTTGTTTCGGCGCGACCAGAATGTATGCATGTACTGCGGTAAGTCGTTTCAAGCATACGACCTTAGTCGAGATCATGTCCAGCCCATATCAAAAGGCGGTAAAGACAATTGGACCAACGTTGTCGCGTCTTGCAAAAGATGTAATGCTCGAAAAGGTAACACGCTGCTATCGGACACCAGTATGGAGCTGCTGGCACTGCCGTATATGCCCAATCACGCGGAGTATCTGGCGCTGACCCACAGTGGCAGAATACTCGGTGACCAGATGGCATTCTTAAAACGCCAGTTTTCTTCAAAGTCGCGTTTCTTTGATGAGCCGTTTGCAGTAGTGACTCAGTAGGCCGCTCGCGTGTTTTAGGTCTCGTTAGGAGATGATGCCTTTTGCCCTCAACTGCTCCTGCTGTTCCAATGTGATACCAATTTCAGCGAAAATCTCGGCATTATGTTGGCCGTGAAGCGGCGCGCCCATCCTCATCTCTGGGGTTGTTACGCTGAACCTTGCTGCGGGCCTAGTTTGTCTGATATTACCGGCAATTGGGTGTTCTATTTCAAGGATTAGCTCGTTCGATTCGATCTGAGGATGATGAATCATTTCCTTTCTTGTGAGGACTGGCGCGCAAGGGACACCTGCATCGTCCAGTATCTGTAGCCATTCTTCCGCTGTTTTTTCGAGCAAAGCTTCCTGAGTCATATTGAGCCTTGCGTCGGCATGCCTATCACGCAAAGCTGGTGTGCTGAATCGATCGTCGTCTAACCACTCAGGGTGTTCCACGGCTTTACAAAGAGCGAGCCACTGTTTGTTTGCCATTGCGGATACGCTGATGTAATTAGTTTTTGTTTCATAGATCAGATCTATAAATGTAGCCGCCCGCTGCGTGCTGACTTCCTTGCCAACAAATGTTTGACCGCCCATATCCGATGACCAAAGGAATGAAACCACTGCATCAATCATAGAAATCCGAATGTGCTGACCTTTACCGGTCCGTTCTTTTGCAACGAGTGCTGATGAAATTGCCTGAGCGGCCGTCATGCCGGTTAGTTTGTCGGGTAGTATGGTTCTGACTAAACGGGGTCTTGCATCATCTGATCCGCCTTGGATCGTAGCAAGGCTGCTGATAGCTTGTATAATAGGGTCATAAACTGGCTTGTGTGATAAGGGGCCGTCTTCTCCGAAGCCACTGATTGAAACGTAAATAATTTCAGGGTTAACGGCTCTAACTTCCTTTTCTCCAATACCGAGTCTTTCCACAACGCCAGGCCTGAAATTTTGGATAAATACATCTGCTGTCTCGGCCAGGGCGAGCAGGGTCTTTGTCCCTTCCTCTGATTTAAGATCAAGCGTGATACCGCGTTTGTTTCTGTTGTTATTCAAGAAAGTTGCGGTGAACTGCGACTGACCGAAGCCAGCGCCTCTGGCATGATCGGGGTTTGAAACTGACTCAACTTTAATGACATCGGCCCCTTGGTCTGCCAGCAACATTGTTGCAAATGGACCGGATATGACTGTCGTGAGGTCTAGAATTCGATAACCATCTAATGGGCCTGCCATATCGCGCGTTCCTTAATCGGGGTTTAGGTGTAATTCGCTAGTGTAGCTGTCGAGCTTGGAAATGGTACAATTCTTTTATTTATGGATGCGAGAAAACAGTGGCTAAGAAGAAATCAGGCGGCTCACTTCAAGATCAATTGCGCAGCGCCGGTCTTGTTACCGATAAGCAATTGAAAAAAGCCCAGAAGGGAATTCACCGGCAAGAAATGCGAGTGAAAGCTGGCGTTGAAGTCGATGAAACTAAAGTCGCTGCTGAAATTGCGCTAACTGACAAGCAAAATCGTGGCCGAGAACACAACGAAACGCGACAACGCGAGGTTCATGCCAAGGAGCTTCAGGCGCAAATCAAACAATTAGTTGAACGAAACAGCCAGCGAGAAGGTGGTGATGTCGAATACAATTTTACAGACGGTAAAAAAGTAAAAAAAATCTACGTGTCCTCACTAAACAAAACGCAACTAAATAAAGGTTTTTTGGCGATTGTAAAGCTCGGTGAACATTACGATCTTGTGCCCGAGAAGGTTGCTACGCGAATCAGCGATAGAATCCCTGAAACCAAAGATGAAGTGATACTTTATCTCCATGACCGTTCGAAAGATGTGGTCGATGAAGATGACCCTTATAAAGACTTTCAAATCCCTGATGATTTGGAGT
Organism: Candidatus Azotimanducaceae bacterium; assembly: GCA_047629195.1. Taxonomy (GTDB): domain Bacteria; phylum Pseudomonadota; class Gammaproteobacteria; order Pseudomonadales; family Azotimanducaceae; genus UBA4582. Next base: position 7,628 of record JBLHWY010000125.1, on the reverse strand, counting down.
GGTAAAGCTTTAGTTTTTCACAGCTGAATTTTGAGTAAATGCTGTGCTTGCAATTGGTGAGGTAAATGAAGGTGTAGTTGTAAGTGGCGCAGGCAGTTTAAAGTTTTGCCAGTGGTTCATTATTTCTTTTTTCATCATAGGGTAGCCAAATAAATATCCTTGAAACTCATCACAGCCTAATGCAGCTAAAGCGTGGTATTCCTCTACCCGTTCTATCCCCTCCGCGACTATTTTGATTCCGAGGCGGTGTGCCATATGGATAATGCCATCTGCGATGGCCTGGTTTTCTGATGCTTGATCGATGTAAGAGGTCAGGCTTCGGTCGAGTTTCAAATAGTTTATAGGCATTCTTTTTAATTGGTTCATCGATGAACCACCTGTACCAAAGTTATCGAGTGCGATACGAACACCCTGTGATTGTAAATGCTCCAATTGCGGGTAACAGGCTTCCATATGTGTCAATAGCTGGGCTTCGCCGAGTTCCAAACAAAGTAACTTTGGTTCGAGTCCGACTGTTTGCATTTGTGAGATTAAACGATTGCCAAATTTAGGGTTAAGGAACTGACGGCCAAATACATTGAGGCAGAATTTTTCTATTTGAAGTGACTCGTTTTTGCAAGCGTCAGCTAGGTTTTTGATTTCCCTGAGCATGAAGTTGGATAGCGGGTCAGCGATAGCAGAAGCTTCTGCGACGGGTATGAATTTGCTTGCGTCAACTTCGCCCATATTCTCATTAAACCAACGGCAAAGCACTTCAGCGGATACGCTGCTAGAGCTATCCACGGAATTGGCTAAACTGTAGATGGGCTGAAATGTTGCATGTATTTCGTTGTTACTTATCGCGCCATCTAAAGCAGTCTCAATCTTTCTTTGATTACTCTGTTTATTCTCAAGGTGTTTTGTATAGAAACAGGCAAAGTGTTGCCGGGATTGCTTAGCCTCGTACATTGCCATATCAGCGCACTGCACTAGCGATTCGACTGTTTTAACCTCGGGATAAGTGGCGATCCCTATGCTGGCAGAAATCCTGACTTCATGCTCATCGATAAGCATCGGTTCGCAGATAGTTTCATTGAGCTTGCGTGCGACGGAATAAGACTGCGATGGGTCTTCGAGGATGTTTGTTAGAACAACAAATTCGTCTCCGCCCATCCTAGCGACAGTATCACTATTTCGAAGCTTGTTTTTTAAACGTTGACCAATTGTGACAAGTACCTGGTCACCCGCGGTGTGTCCGAGGGTGTCGTTCACTTGTTTGAAGCCATTCAGGTCAAAATAGAGAATACCAAGAGATTTTTTCATGCGTTTAGCGCTGGCGAGCGCCTGAGCCGTCATCTCATAGAAGGCAACGCGGTTTGGCAAAGATGTTAGGGCATCTGTTCTTGCCATGGTCTGTAGCTGAAGGTTCTTTTCGGCAGATTCACGCAGCGCCATCTTGAGTTGTAAGTCTATCTGCTTACGTTCGATAGCGTATCTCATGATTCGCTTGAGAATTTCTGAATTTAGCTGACTCTTAGCGATGTAATCCTGAACACCTAGGTGGAGGCATTCTACTGCAAGTTGCTGGTTTTCTTCTCCGGTTAAGACGACCACGGGCAGTGTTGGAAATCTGGCGAGCACGCGTTCTATGGTCGATTTGCCTTGGATGCCAGGCAATGCTATATCAATTATTAACGCCGCATAATCTAACTTTCTCAGCGCTTGGTAGGTTTCCTGATAGTTGGTCGTGCTGTCAACAATGACCTCAGGTCCACTATCAGAGATGAGCATGCTCGAGAAAATCTCCACGTCAAGTGGATCACTTTCTGCCATCAAATATCGAAAACTATCGCCTTCCATCATTCCCTGAAGCCTTGGCAACTTTATATTTAATTCTAGTAGAAAATTGAAATATTGCGTTAGAAAGGTTTTCACTAAGCAATATGTTGTATAGTACGCGGCTTTTTGATGGTGGAAAGTTAGTATGGTTGACATGAATTTCGAGGATACGGTCCGTAATCGACGTTCGGTTCGAGGGTTTCTGCAGAAACCGGTACCACAAGATCTGATGAATAAAGTTTTTGAAATCGCACAACTTTCACCATCAGGTACCAATATACAGCCTTGGCAGGCGTACGTTGCCTCTGGTGATGTGCGTGATAAGTTAAGAGAAGAATTTGTCACCAGAGTGCAGGCGAAAGTTGCGGCAAATCCTGACCGTCCAGATAAAGGACGATTAGGAGATCCGTGGAAAGAAAGAAGAAGAGGTTGCGCACGGGTTCTGTTTGATTCAATGGGCATCGAATGGGAAGACAAAGCTGGGCGTGCCGCCGCTAGTTTCCGAAATTTTGAAATGTTTGATGCTCCCCATGTCGTGTTCATTGGCATGAATGAGATTTTTGGCGCTCAAACCGCTGCAGACGTTGGGATGTATGCGCAAACGCTAATGCTCGCGATGACTGCGAACGGTTTGGCATCTTGTGCTCAGGGAACGATGGCGCACTATCCAGACTTAGTACGTGAAACTTTTGACATACCAGATGATGTTAAGATTTTGTTTGGTATTAGCTTTGGCTTCGAGGATGTAACTATTCCTGCAAACAAGGCTGTCACTACAAGAGCCTCGCTTGAAGAAAGTGTCCAGTTCCTAGGGTAAGGGGGTAAAGAGCTGTTGCCGATTCTAGTCGTATGCCGCTCAATGCTAGATCGAACGGCATACGAAATAGAAACCATCAGCTAACATTCTGAATCGAAGAATACCTTGCGGCAACCCGATCAGAGGCTGTTATAGATCAAAAAAGATCATCTTCGATCATGCCAATAGGCGTCTGGATATAGCTGGCTCGCAGGTTAGTTGCGTTAAGAACAACAAGCCCGGGAATAGCCTCGACGTAGGTAGAAAACAAAACCGTCTCGATATTTCGTTTTTGAAAGCTTGTCAGGAAATCCTTGAACCTAGAGCTTTCGCGGGTTCCGCTGGTCACTGGGCGGGAACCAAATCTGACAGATGACTCGACCACATCGTCAACGATTGACGGGTTGATCCGGACGATGGATGCACCAACATCGAGCGCGGCTTGAAGATGGTCACCGTCATAGTCCACATTGAGTATGCCCAGTCTGCTGCCATGTTGCCGAAGTTTGGCTGCAAAAGTCATGATGTGCGGCTTGTGCGCAATCACGTCATCTGCATAAACGAACAGCGTGATACTGGTTGGGTCAATTCCTTTCACTTCCAGCTGCTCAAATAACCAGTCTCCAAATTTTGGATCCATTGCTGAGCGAATGTCGATCCGGAAAAGCATCTGAACGGAATCATCACCGAGTGATCGAATCTTGTCCATGAAGATCGTAATCGATTGTCGTTCTATCGCGGGCGTTGCATTGCAGGTGAAAGCTTTCTTGAGAAAATTAGTCGGTAATGCTTGGGTATCTACTTCGGGACTGAGTTCTGTTTTGCACATGTAGACCTGCTGCTGATTACCCGATAGATTGATTAGAGTCTGGTACTCAACGTCAAACATGTTGGCTTGGAGCAACTCGTTGACCTTGGTAAGGAACTCCTCTTCGTTCTCCCAGTCCTCGGCTTCATGGCTTCCCTCGAAGTGGATGGCAACACCCCCACTAATTCGGGATTTAGCAAGCTCCGTGCGTAATTCAGCTACCGTCATTTTGCCGCAGCGTAGATAGTCATCGAGAGTATTGAACAGAGTGGTGAAAGGCACAATGCCAACACTCAGGGACAGCGTTAGATGCTCATTGCGGACGACAAACTCATGGTCTTGGATAATTCTAACCAGCGACTTGCCACGTTCCCTCAATTCCGTTTCTGTATTGTAAGTACTGAGGAACAGAAACGTGTGATCTTTAATGCGGTGTAGAGATTTATCGTGTGCCTGGATGCTATCTGTTAGTAGGTTTTGTGCCTGTGATATTAGGCCCTCTGTTCTCATCGGACCTTGTTTATCTTCGATGTTTGCCATGTCATCAAGTTCTATATAGACCATTGCCAGAGACTGACCTATATCCGTTCCTGATGCTATCGCGTCGTCCCACTCTTGTTGTAGTTCGGCCCAGCGTGCTACCTTGCCTGTCAAACCTGAATCATTCTTACCGGAATTCTTTTTACCTACTAGTGAACTTGAAGTAGTCCTTTCGTGATCTGCGCTAAGCAGGTGCAGGTCTTCGAAAACGTCATTCATGGATTTTGCTTTATCCTCTTCCTCTTCCTCTTCGGCTAGGAGTTCAAACGTTTCGTCATTCAGTTCGATGGATGCTGTTTTTTGGTCGAACTCGAGTTCTAGTTCGAAATCCAGATCAATGGGCTCGGGCTCATCCTGCTCAAGCTCCTCGACGAATTCAAGGTCTGAAAATTTGATGGATGCAGCTGGGTCGTTAGGTTCATTGGCATCAGAGATGGGCTCAGGATCGATGACCGGTCGATCAACAGTAATGAAGTCGATGACGTCCTTTGATGGAAAAATATTTACAGTTTTGTCTGGGGTAGGAAGATCCTCAAGCGTGGGGCTTGTCGCCTTAATTTGTGTTTGAAAGTCTGGTGATTGGAGGTCAACACCACCTTGGTCTGCGGAGGGTGCCATGAGGCCTGTTAGGGCAGTTTCGATTGGTGCAGCGCTGTTTACATTTTCAACATTTTCTGCGCTATATCTTATAGCAGATGCTTCCGTTGGAGCCTCTTTGTGTTCCCGGCGCCTGCGCATAAGCCATAGAGTTATTCCGACAAGGCCTATGAAAATAATGGATAAGAAGAACATAACCGTTTTGCTGATTCCGTCCGATTCACGATTTGTCTCTTCGTCAACACTTACTTTTGGCTGACGTTCCTGAGCCAATAATGTGTCTGCCGGCTGGATATCGGTCTGAGTGCCTGACTGTGGGTAACGCTGCTGCTCTTTTGATTCACGTTGCCACTGCTGATTTTGGGCTTCCAGCCGTCGAATATCACTGGTCAGAGTGGCGTTTTCCCGTGAGAGCGATTCAAGGTTTTCTCTGATCTTTTCGAGCTCCAACGACTTAGTATCGTTGTTGTCTTTAGAAAACGTCGCAACGCCGGATAGTGATTGACTAAACTGCGGTCCACTGACGGCAGTTAGTCTTACTATCCTGTACCCTGTCGCCCGTCTTGCTACTGCGGCAAGTTCTTTCTCACTGGCTAATGTGGGTTCAATAATTACAGTGTCAGGTACATTGCCTAGATCTTTGACAATTTCTATGACAGGTTCATTTATAACTTTAGTCGAAGGTTCACGTTTCTGAACTGGAGCAGGCTTGGGGATGGGTAAGCTGTCTGCTGGAATAACTAGCGTGTCGCCAGAATGTATCTCGCCATTTTTGAGAGCCGGATTGGCCGCCTCAAGCAGACTTATTCGCTGCGTAACACTACCGAGGGACCTGTCCATGGCGGCAGCGATCAGCCAGAGACTGTCTCTGCTCACTACTGTGTATGAACCCGCTGTTATTTTTCGCCTAGGCCAGCTTGCTCGTTCGACGTTTTTTCCTGCACCACCCATCTGAGGAACATTAAACTCCGGGAGAACAGAATATGCACGGTAGATGCTGCCCGTGATAAATCGAAGTTGGAATATAAACTCAAAGTAGACTTCGCGCAGGTCTTTTGTGCTAACTAGGACCAGCAGGAGTTTTTCTTTGCGCTGGACAATCTCAACGTTGATTGTTGAAGAATAGTATTCATAGGGTATGCCGAATGCGGTGTGTGTATCCGGTGACGCTATACGGGCAATCATTTGATCGGCGCTATCAGTGCCGCTCAGTTGGACCTCTATGGTTGCAGAGAATGGTTCTCCCACGGCTGATAGAACGTTGATTTCACCGAGGGTTGTAGCCAGCGATTCGCTGATTACAAGAATGAGCAACAATCCAATCAAGCATGGGTATGCGCGGCTCATAGTAATGAAACTTCATGGTGAATGGTCCAGTTGCCATCAATATTCTGAATCCATGAGAGCTTTTTACGTGAGGTATCGCTGTAATAGCGAGACTGATAGTTCTGAGTGAATTCAGAGGTCACCTGTCCATCAGCTTTGTGGCGGATCTGAAGATCCGAAATGCTTACCTTAATGGCTCTGTCTGGTCTCACACGACTTCGTCTTTGTAACTGCCATTCTTCATAGCCCATTGCGTTAATTGGCGAATGGCCGGGCGTGTAAAAGCTGAGGTATGTTGCGATGTCTCCAGCTCTCCATGTATTGAGGTATTGGTCGAGTTGTTTGGCGATATTTTCACGGAGAACGGCGCTAATCTCCAAATCCCTGTATTCGGTTATAAGCGCTATGTCTTCGGTTGGCCGAGGTGCTGCTTCCGTTACTTGCCGCCCAGGTGAAGGTCCTGGGTCGATCAATAGCAGGTCGACGGCGGGCGTTACTCCTGGCTCCGCACTGGCGGCCAGGAATTCATAAGTTTGCATGAGGTTCTGGAACCCTGGACCGATACCAGGGAGATCTTTGAAGAACTTCTCCAAGACAAGTGCAGCTACCGCCGGGCGGCCCGTTTTTGCGAGCGTCACAGCATAGTTGTTTACTACGAGAAAGTTTATTGAGGCTTCACTCTGGAGTGATTCTACATAGAGTTGACCCAGCATATCGTTTGCAGCCTGCCAGTTTTCTATACTGATGTGTGCTTCTGCCTGACGATACTTTGCGGCTTGCGCGGACGCCAGGCAGTTTTCCAGTGCGTCGCACAGGCGTTTTTCTGCGGCGATGGCGCTGCCGCAGAAAAAGCTGGTGATGATTAACGCGACGATGCGCGCTAGGAACAGGGTCTTTTTGATAATATATTTGCTCTCACGATGCTGCCGCAATTGTTATAACCTAGAATGGCTACCGCTAGTGGCTATAACTTTTACCTATAACTTTCACCTATAACTATTGACTATAACTTTTAGCTATAACTATTGACTATAACTTTTAGCTATAACTATTGACTATAACTATTAAATGTAGATTATGCGCGACGTTCTGTAAACCCATCGTGAAAAAATTAGACTACGCGATGTCAGCTAGTTAGTATTTCCTAATTTATTCTGAGCAGCCTTAATTAACAGACAGAAAGAGCAAAAGGAGACAATGGCGAAAAGCGAGCGCGTTGGGAGGGTATTGGCGAAATTTAGTGCTAGTCGATATCCAGGGTTACTCGATCGAACCAGGAATGCGCAACTTTCCGCGAGCTTGGTTGGAGACGATTTTTGGGAATCTTGAGAGAAGTAGTTTCGTTAGGTGCTCTCGCAATTTTCCTTTGAAGTGGAAAATGCTGCCGCGTCGAGGCTTGAAGGTCGTCTTTGTTTCGGCCTAAGGCCCAAATAAAGTGGTGCGCCCAGAGGGATTCGAACCCCCGACACCCAGGTTCGAAGCCTGGTGCTCTATCCAGCTGAGCTATGGGCGCATTTAACACTTCAGAGAAATCTTAAATTGCTTGATCTGTTCTTGTTCGTTACATCGTCACGCCGAAGCGCCAGATTCGAAGTCGAGACGTCGAACCGCTGGCTCTCTATCCAGCTGAGCTATGGGCGCATTTAACACTTCAGAGAAATCTTAAATTGCTTGATCTGTTCTTGTTCGTTACATCGTCACGCCGAAGCGCCAGATTCGAAGTCGAGACGTCGAACCGCTGGC
>JBLHWY010000124.1:0-19326 GCA_047629195.1 Candidatus Azotimanducaceae bacterium | reverse complement strand
GCTATATCTTGGGAGGGGTTAATCCTTCCTATACTCTACCACCAGATATGCCGGATAAGAGGTTCGGCCCCAACCCGGAATTTAGTTTCAAAAATCCCTTACTACTGCTCACCTTACTGCAACCCAGATGCAACCCAGCTGCGGCCAATTGTTTGTATTGGGTTTGTTCGAAAAGTGGCATTAATCTCGCTTAGACTTAGACCGTGAGATAGCCCATTCTGATGACGACCATAACTTAACAACGCACCGCAAATAGTGTAATATGAGCGCCGCATTTCAGCTGACTTCAGGCTTTCCGAATCCTGAATTTTATCCAGCCTGAGGCATCGATAGCCTCCTCTCCCTGCGATCCTAGGATGGGAGAGTAACTAACAACAAACGAGAGGTTTGAATGAGCTTATATTCACAATATATGGATGAAATCGCGACCCGTAAGAAAGACTTAGGGTTGCATCCAAAGCCTATTGATAGCGCCGAGTTGCTGTCAGAGATCATTGACAAGATCAAAGATACCGGGAATGAACACCGCGACGACGCTCTAAATTTCTTCATCTACAACAGCTTACCCGGCACCACCAGTGCCGCCGGCGTTAAAGCGCAATTTCTGAAGGAGATCATTCTGGGCGCATCTGTTGAGGGCATTACTACAGAGTTTGCCTTTGAATTATTGTCTCACATGAAAGGTGGCCCCTCTCTTGAGGTTCTGCTGGATATGGCTCTCTCTGATGACGCAGCCACGGCAAAACAGGCCGCCGAAGTTCTGAAGACTCAGGTGTTTTTGTACGAAGCCGATACCGAACGTCTTGAGAATGCCCTTAAAGCAGGGAATCCTATTGCTAAAGGCATTTTGGAAAGCTATGCGCAAGCCGAGTTCTTCACCAAGCTGCCTGAGATCGCTGAAAAAATCGACGTCGTTACCTACATCGCTGGCGAAGGTGATATATCAACTGACCTATTATCGCCAGGCAACCAAGCGCACTCTCGCTCAGACCGTGAGCTGCACGGCCAGTGTATGATGACGCCTGAAGCCCAGCAAGAGATCGTTGCGCTGCAAAAACAAAACCCAAATGCCAAAGTGATGTTGATTGCTGAAAAAGGTACCATGGGCGTGGGCTCATCTCGTATGTCCGGCGTGAACAATGTTGCACTGTGGGCCGGCAAGCAAGCCAGCCTATACGTACCTTTCGTTAACTTCGCACCGGTTGTTGCGGGTACCAACGGAATTTCTCCAATCTTCCTTACGACGGTTGACGTAACCGGCGGCATCGGCCTCGATCTGAAAAACTGGGTTAAGAAAGTAGACGCCAGCGGCAACAACGTTCTGGACGCAAATGGCGACCCAGTATTGGAACAAGCTTACTCTGTAGCCACCGGTACCTTGCTGACCATCGATACCAAAACGATGAAGTTGTACAACGGCGACAAAGAACTAGCCGATGTATCCTCTGCGTTCACTCCGCAGAAAGTCGAATTTATGAAAGCCGGCGGTTCTTATGCGGTTGTATTCGGTAAAAAGCTGCAGTCGATTGCTGCAGAGGCTTTGGGTATTAAGGCACCTCAGGTGTTTGCACCATCTAAAGAAATTTCAAACGCAAACCAAGGCCTTACTGCCGTTGAGAAGATTTTCAACAAGAACGCTGTGGGCGTTACCTCTGACACGCCACTACATGCCGGTTCCGACGTCCGTGTGCGCGTGAACATCGTAGGTTCTCAAGACACCACTGGCCTGATGACCTCTCAGGAATTGGAATCGATGGCGGCTACCGTTATCTCTCCAACCGTAGATGGCGCTTACCAGTCTGGCTGTCACACTGCTTCTGTTTGGGACAGCAAGGCGCAGGCCAATATTCCTAAGCTGATGACGTTCATGAACAAGTTCGGTCTGATCACCGCCCGTGACCCTAAAGGTGTTTACCACGCCATGACCGATGTTATTCACAAGGTGTTGAACGACATCGTGGTGGATGACTGGGCTATCATTATCGGTGGTGACTCTCATACCCGTATGTCTAAAGGGGTAGCCTTCGGCGCTGACTCTGGCACCGTTGCTGTGGCACTGGCTACTGGCGAGTCGGCCATGCCAATTCCCGAGTCTGTGAAAGTAACCTTCAAGGGCAACATGAAGAGCTACATGGACTTCCGTGATGTGGTGCACGCCACTCAGGCGCAGATGCTGAAGCAATTTGGTGGCGAAAACGTCTTCCAGGGCCGCATTATTGAAGTTCAGATCGGTACATTGATGGCTGACCAAGCCTTCACCTTCACCGATTGGACCGCCGAAATGAAGGCAAAAGCGTCCATTTGTATATCTAACAACGAGACATTGATTAAGTCTCTAGAGCTGGCGAAAAGCCGTATTCAAGTGATGATTGATAAGGGCATGGACAACCACATAAGCATGCTACAAGGCCTGATTGACTTGGCCGACAAGCGCATCGCTGAAATTCAGACGGGTGATAACCCAGCTCTGGCGCCAGACAACAACGCTAACTACTACGCCGAAGTGGTTATTGACCTGGACCAAATCGACGAGCCAATGATCGCCGACCCAGATGTGAATAACGCAGACGTGTCTAAGCGTTACACGCACGATACCATTCGCCCTACGTCCTACTATGGCGGCACCAAGAAAGTGGATTTGGGCTTTGTGGGTTCTTGTATGGTTCACAAAGGTGACATGCAAATCATCGCTCAGATGCTGCGCAACTTGGAATCTCAAGGTGAAGTTAAATTCAAAGCGCCACTGGTTATCGCACCACCAACGTACAACATCGTTGATGAGCTGAAAGCCGAAGGCGACTGGGCCCTGCTGCAAAAGTACGCTGGTTTCGAATTTGACGACGCAGCACCGAAAGGCTCTGCTCGTACTGCTTACGAGAACATCATGTACCTAGAGCGCCCGGGTTGTAACCTGTGTATGGGTAACCAAGAAAAAGCTGCTAAAGGTGACACGGTGCTGGCCACTTCCACTCGGTTGTTCCAAGGCCGTGTGGTTGAAGACACTGCCGAAAAGAAAGGCGAGTCACTGTTGGCATCGACGCCAATGGTCGTGCTGGCTACTGTTCTAGGTCGTATTCCAACCCTCGAAGAGTACAAGGCAGCCGTTGAAGGTATTAACCTGACCGATTTCGCGCCGCCTGCAGAAGACCTCAGCGTTGAGCCGGCAGTACAAGCCGTGAAATTTGTTGATGCCTAACAACCTGGATGAGGTGGCAATTAACCCAAGGCGCTAGGATCTAAGTCCTAGCGCCCTGGCTTCATTACCAGAATAGCTCGCTTTTAGAAAAACCTTTGACTGCGACACACGTCTCGCATCCTAAGCCTCAGCCTAGCCAGCCGAGATCAACACAAAAGGCGACAAAAAAAACGGGTTCTCGTTGGGCCTTTCGCTTGCTGGCGACGCCGCTTGCTGGGGGCTGCACTGCCGTCATTGACTTACAAACCCCGAACACCAACCCCGGCAGAGTCATCAACAATCTGCCGCTGGGCTTCAAAGAGCGCGTCGGCTGCGCCAAGGCCCTCGGAGTGGACCACAGCCACCCAAACGCGTCTTCAGCAGGTGCGAGCAAAAGGCCCAACGCCAGATAGCCAGTAAAAAAGCGACGAAAAAACGCGGGTAAATATGCGACCATCTAATTCGGCGTAATAATAGTTTTGTGCGACCACTCAGATAGGAGAACACCATCTATCCCTGCAATCCCGAAACTTACTTTTACCCAAAGGTACGGTTTCGTCTTTGACATAAATGAACTTAAGTCGTACGACATGACATAGCTTACTAAGCCAGGACTACTCCTTAGCATTTCAACACTTGAGATTAAACGCTGTTCTGCTCACCATGCTCCACTTCTCCAGCACCTTCTATCTCCACATTCACATGACGCCGTGTCTGCACCATTGCCTCAAGAGCCTGCAATCTCAACATCTTACCTTGGTCGGCGATATCTGGATTTGGAGATATCGAGAAACAACTCAATATGAGTCAACCTAGCGTTTCCAAACTAGTGCGGAAAGGGCGAATCGTCATTCAAAGAAATCAACTTACATTTCCTTCACTAAACCTTGGCTGCCAGCAACTGTTAAATCATTAAGTACTCGGTGCCCCTCTATTTCTCCCGTCGAACCGATGATATGCAGCTATCGCGAATCCATTTAACTTTGCGTAAGCCTCGAAGAAGCTCATGAATCAGCTAATTTACACTAATGTAATTTAGTTATACTTAATTATGCAGAATGTATTAATAATTGTGATATTTGATTGGTTATCCAGAAATATTGGAAGCTAAGTATAACTATGTTATATTTTTGACAACTAAATACATTTCTATTCGAATAAAGAAGTTGTACAACATGGATTCGCCAATAGTAAAGAACGCACCGCTGCTCAATATCACTGAAGCAGCCGTATATCTGAACGTAAGCAAGGCAACGATTCGGCGTTGGACTGACGATGGTCGATTAGCCTGTTTGCGGTTAGGCGCGCGCAATGAACGCAGGTTCCTTGAGGTTGACCTGAGAGAACTGATCACAGAACCTAAATCAAACCAACAAGTACCTGCCACTTCTGAGTATATGTCCAGATCAGTGCTCGGTTCGAATTCGGGCCATCAATGCATTGTCAGCAACACTACCGACGAAGAGTGGGCGAGCCTAGCTCCTGCTATTCTGACTGCATTGCAAGAAGGAGCCCAAGTTCTGATCGTGGAAGTATCAGATCGCAGAAAACGTTTAGAAGAATTGCTGAAGGCGCAAGGATTAAGCGCGCCAAAACTGCTGGAAAGTCATGCACTGGAATGTGTATCAATTGAAGAATCCTACTTTTTGAGCGGTGAATTTCACTGGGACAGGGCAGTTGCCTTTGTTGAGTCAGCAATTCTCACAGCGAAGGCGCGAGGGTTTGAGAAAGTACTCATTATCGGCGCAGACAGCGGACAGGCTGATTCAATAGGGCAAGGTTATGCTGAGGAGATGAAAAAATACGAGCTAGCTTTGGATGACATGCTGTCACGACATCCTAGAGCCACAGTTTTATGCCCCTATACAGCCAGTGAGATTAGTGCGCAGTTGATGATTCAAGGTTTTCTAACGCATCCGCAGATGTGTATAAACCGCACACCCATACGAGGGTTTCTTGGGCAGGTGGCCATATGAGACGCAGTATTTTTAACACTGCACAATTTTAAATAAGAGAGTCAGCTATGTCGCAATCCATGTATGAATACCAACCCAAGGATGTTGAAGAGCTCATTGTAAGAGATTTCACTTTCGATTTCCCAGAGGATATCAATCCCATTTGGGCACCAGATAACCCAGTGCGTTCGCATTTGTTTAATGGATTTTCTCTGACCATGCCTTACCTTGAACCTTACCTTATTCGCTCGATCCTGCGCGTCCGAGAGTACATTACTGATCCTGAGCTACTAGAAGACTTGGCAGGTTTTAATCGGCAGGAGGCAAATCACTTTAAGTGTCATCGCAAGTACAATACTTTACTGAAAGCCAATGGATATCCCGAACTGGATCAAGTAGAGAATCATATGACCAAGGCTTACGCCAGCCTTGAGAAAAAAAGCTTAAAGACACAATTGGCATACTCAGCAGGCTTTGAGTCTATGACAAATGGTTTTACTCACTGGTTTATCAACAAACGTATAGCGTTATTCGGCGGTGCGGATCCACATGTCTCCTCTTTCTGGATCATGCACATGATTGAAGAGGGCGAACACAAGACTGTTGCTCACGACGCCTATATGGCTTATTCAGGGAAGTACCTAGCTCGTTTTCTGGGTGTATTTCACGGCAGTTGGCACGTATTGGGGCTAGGATTTTGGGCTATGTCTATCGCGCTCAAAAAAGACAAAATATTTTATCATCCAAAAACGTGGTTTCAAATAGGCAAGGAACTTTTCAGCATGTGTGTCGCGGTAGGTCCTTTTATGTTCAGGGCTTTGTTGCCTGGCTTTAACCCCAGACACGAGCCAGATCCGCAGTGGATGAAAGACTGGATCAAAGGTCACGCAACCCTGCCGAAAGGGGCTCTCATTCCGTTGGTTGATACCAATAATCCAGAGATGCCTGTACCTTTTTAAGAATCTACACATTATACAAATTAAGAGAAGAAGGTATGGAAGAAATTCGAAATAGCCAGCGTTTGCTGGTTGGTCATGGTGCACTAGTGCTACTGTTAGCTTTTGTTATAGGTTTCGGTTTTTTATTCTTTTTGATTGGTGAAATTTCGCTCTGGCCAATCCCTGGGACTATTGATTTCCAGTTTTCAGGCACATACGATGCCTGGCGAATGGCACATATGGAAGGTATCACCAACGGCTTTGGCCTGTGGTTATTGGCTGCCGTGTTGCCCTTACTGGACCTCTCGGCCAAGACCTCTCGGCGTATTGCCATCGGCATGATCATTACTGCTTGGACGATAGTCATTGCTTCTTGCTTAGACCCACTATTTCCCAATTCCCGTGGGCTTGCATTGACAAGCGAATCTAGCATAACTAACGATATCGCTTTCTTGCTCTTTGTTGTTGGGATAGGGATTGTTGTGGTGATTATGCTCAAAGTTGCTTATCAGTGCTTGTTTGTCCGCACTGAAAGGTAAGCCAAATCTTTCGGCGCCATCTAGCGTATGCCAATTAGTAAGGAAAAATAGCATGGAAAGATATCAGAAGTTAATGATCGGCAATGCATTTTTGATCATTATGATTAGTATGCTAGCGGGGTTTATGTTGGGCTTTGGTCTCATTGGAGGCCTAGAACTTTATCCCGGAAAGATAATTGAAATGCCATATTACGGCAGCGCAGAAGGTTGGGCCCGAGCACACGCCGGTGGACTCAGTAACGGTCTCCTGATTATTGGCGTAGCCCTAGCGTTACCGCTTATCCCCTTAAGTGAAAGAATGCGTAAGTTAAATGTATATGGGTTTATATATATCGCTTGGGCAAACACCGTGTTCTATTGGTTCGGCAACGCCGCAGCCAGCCGGGCGCTGAGCTTTGGTGATAATCCATTGGGAAACACAAATATACTAGGCGCCATCGGTTTTGGTTTAGCATTAGCCGGGGCACTTCTTATTGTCTGGCTTTTGACTCATGCTGCCCTCGCACTGTTGAGAGATAAGAGGTGATTGACCATCGAATGGGTCCCCGTAAACGAGCCACAAACCTGAAACTGTGTAGATCTCTAAATTTTGAGATCTCTGGTCTGAGGTCGGTGGCCTGAAATCGTTAGTTTCTGCTACCAGCGCTACTGAGGGACAGCATCAGGAGAGAATATTTCTCCAACAAGGGGGCTAGCAATGATGACAGGTAACATTATATAAGTTGTTAGGAAGCCAAGATTATAATCGGCATCGGCCATTTTTGTGTTGAGACGCAGCAAAAGAGCGCGTTTTTTATCACACCAAAATAATCGACAAAAAATGCGCTAAAGTGGAAGTCAACCCCAACCAAAAGCAGACCAATGAGGATGATGTGATCATAAAAGAGCTAAAAGTCAGGGTGGTAACTTTCCGACAGAGAATGGTCAACGTCTGACTGGTCACTGATGTACTAGCCTACAGATGGTAGAGTTTATTGCTGCTCAGGTTTTCTGGTTAGACAGGGGACTTTTACCAGACATTTGAAGCTTGGTGTTTTAGGATTGTCTTGCAGAAGCCGTTACAACTGGTGGTTGTGCTGCGACATGATCTAGAATCTTCTGAATTAGGTCTAGATCAGTCATGTTGGCAGTAACACACATGGTACCGCCGCATACAGGACAAAGCGAAATATCAAGCCGATCGAGGCCCGTTTAAAGACTCTCTTAAGCGGTTTACCGTCGCGACGTTGAGCCCAGGATAGTGGCGCAATAAGCTTGTCCAGAAGCCTGGTTTCTTTATCCTTATTATTCGTTCTACTATTTTTTTCCTTCATTGGATTTCTACTCTTTGCAATAATGAGCTTCCTCCCCTTCGAATTAGGCACCAGCACACAATGATAGCGAGCTCGTGACATACCGCTCAAATCTAGAGAGTCATGTGTGACTGACGAACAATATTAAGGGTAATCAAATAGCGTTGGGTCAGAAAACCTCCGCAGTACATTTGTCGTAATCCGACAGATATCATTGTTGTAGCCATCATGCGCCAGCGACCCTGAATAGGTGATGGAACCCGTTGAAAAAACTGCTCCACCTGCTGGCGTTTCAAAAAATGTCATGTCTGCGCGAACCTTACTACCTTGAAGAAAAACCACGCTCATACTGAGCTCTTCAACGACCCGAAGCATGCCCGGTTTATGGTTTTCTGAACTGGCAAGAACAATTGCATGTTCTGGAGAACCAAGATCTGGGTCCCAGCGATCAATTTCCTGCCCTGCCGCACCACCTTCTACAGATCCATAATTTCCGATGACTTCATTGCCACTGGTTCCCTCAAAGATAAACGCGGCCCGTGAATTTTTTGCAGACTCTGTCACGCGATAATGGGTTGCACCATCAAAACCTTGTGCAGCGAACCCAATACCGACGATTTGGTTCGGGGGCCTGCCATTCCGACGCCATAGACCACCGAGCTCGCCATCAAATGAATGATGATAGTCACCGGATTCCGCCATCCATGCGCGAGTACCGTCTTCCGCACGCCTGACCTCAATGATAGCAGGGTTGTCTGGGTGGTAGGCAATCTTCCAATAGAACCCATTGCCGCCCATATACATCATGCGGCCACCCTGCTCTAGATAACCTTCCACACCGTCAAGCATGTTGGCGCTGTAGTACTCAGGATGAGTGCCGGTCACAACGACGTTGTACTCAGATAAAAGTTCGGCACCTTCACGCTGCAGGTCTTCATCTGTAATCACATCAAAGGGTATCTCTAAGTGATTGAGCCATGCAGTGATGTTGGTATCAGCATTGAATGCCCACATAGTGCCTCTCGGCTTTAAGTTCAGCACTGGCCTAAGATAGGAAGAGTAATGGACGCCGCTACCATCCGAATGGTGCTCGTATAGAGACAAACCCACTTCAATATGATCTTTCAGATAAGCGTCATTTTCATTTTTAACCATGCTGGCAAACTCTCCTGAGAAAGCAAGGCGCTGGTTAGCATAAGCAAGATAAGTCGCCGTTGGTGCAAGATAGGCCACATGCGATTTTTTGTGGTGTGGTGCAGCCCGCAAAAAGAAGGGAATGTAATCAACATCCTGACCTTGTATCAACTTGAGCGCGTACTGCCCGCTACGAAGCTCATCCGGTACAGTCCATGTCATCGTGGGCGTCCAGCGAGCATCTGTCATGTCATCATCGTGGAAGTGCACAGCAGCATAATGTTCAGGATTGTGGCGGTAATCGTGCACAGAAGCATCCCAACGATATCCCTTTGTTGCGCGCACAGGGCAATTGTGGAATCGACCATTTAAATGCAGCACTCCAGAGTCGAAAAATTCATCATTGTAGCCGCCAGCATCAGCAGCACCATTTTGGAACTGCCATTGCGCGATGGTTTCATCGCTGTCGTTGGCCAGCCTCACCTGTTCAAGCTTGCCGTTGAAGCAGCTATTCTGGACGCCTTCATTGAGTCGCGCAGCCAGAACCAAACTCGAAAGACCTTCCTGCACTGCAACCTCTGAGCTAAAAACATGAGAACTCGACTGATCTTTTTCAGCGACGCCAAGTGCGTATGTCTCGAGGTTAAGCGTCATTTTGCGAACAGAAAAGTCGAACGAAACACTGTGCCAGCGTGTTAGTCGCAATGGCATATCTACAAAGTGGCCATGACCACCCAAATCAAGCCACAAACGGCTGCCTCGAAGAAATAAACTAAAGTTTGCGAGCGAGACTAATACTTGATCTTTATTGCTTGAGAGTAAGGTGGGGTAGAAATACAAACTAAGATTGCCCAAGTTGGGAACAGGCACATTTTTAGCAACCCCGTAGGATCCATTGACTAGCCTTTGATGAATAGCCGGATACACATCGTTCAGGCTTGAGTTTACGGGCTTTTCCGCGAACCCCGCTCCTATGGCTCTAGGGTCACCACAGATAAGCTCAACAAGTTCTGCTTTGAGGTCACCCTGTTTCGGAGAGCTCGTCATAAATTGCTGCGTGTCCCCGGCAATCACAGAAATGCGATCTGTATATCCAACCAGGTATTTCTCAAAATCTGTCATATTTAAGATCCTCCGCGGTCAAATTATATAAAACCCGCTTACCTGCAGGGGTGTTAGGCGGTAAGTGTTTGCAGCAATACAACTGAAAACAGCGGTTATTTCCGATTCACTAAGATCTGGTGTCGCTGCAATCCGCTTAAATAGATTTGAACAGGTACTGTAGGAAACACACTCGCGATCCAGCGGAAAGTTCCTCTTAAACATACAGCGATTGGGATAATATCTTGAGTTCGTATTGGTACCAGGTCAGGAGCGTCTCACAGTAATACGCGGAGTTCAATGGCCACACAGTTTGTTGCATATGGTAGGGGGGCCTATCACCAGTTCGCATTTGAGCACAGTCCAACGCCATCGACGCATTGGGACAAGCCGCAACCGCACCTATGCAATTGCGCCATTGTGCAATTTCACTTTCAATCGCTGCAGGATCAATACGACCACCAAGGTTGTTGACAATGAAAGGGGTTTAAGAAAACTGTTGGCAAGCTCCGAAAGCTTGGGCAGTCGAAAAAACAAAAAAAACTAAAAACACTCCACTTACGTTCCGTTCCCCACGCCCCATTCATCGTTCTAATCATGTTGGAAGCCCTATTCTAGTTGGTTACTATCGAGGTAAATCCGACGAATTCGCTAGGTTCGAATGCCGTTATTGCGCGTGTTCGCGAGAGGGACAACATGTTCGCAAAACTCCAGGCACCGCCTATCCGCATGCTGAACTACGACGGCGACCACAGCCTGCTGCTAGGTTCGCAAGAGGTGGCTGCTACTTGGCGCCCTTGGCTGGTGACATGCATCCAAGCCTTTGGCCCTGCGCGATCGATGTTTCGGTAGAATTTTGCGGTGCAAAAACGTTGGTGCAGTTATCAGGTTTGCTGAACGCATTCAAGCGCGTCTCTGTGGGCGCGTCGGCCGCTGACAGGATAGATCTGTTTTCTGTTGCGGCAGCAAGGGGGTATCGTATCGAGAATGTTCCACTAACTTAGCTTGTTCCAATTGAGCCTGTTTGCTATCGCCATAAACGCGATGAGTTGTCTGGCAGTTGAGACTTCATTTGATCGTCCGTGTTTTAAAGCTGCTATTTCATCAAATTGACGATAGGGGCAAATTTCAGCACATAATTTTGGCAAATCCCATCCTAAATATTTTATCTCAGCCTGCGCCGTTAAACCCAAACAATTATTCGCTAAAGCCATTTAGACAAACTCTGAACTACCCAAAATACGCTCGTCGCCAATGCGGGCTGTATGCTTTACGCTCATGTTCGAGGGTGATTTCAATCCACCATAGTTTCTGAGTAGACGGCTGTCTGAAAGGTCTGTTGCTCATCGCTCTCTCATGTCGTCGGCAATAAAGGCACGATATTCTTCTTTGGCGACTGGTCTATTCATTGAGCATAGTCTCAGGATCTCATTGGTAGAATGCCTGTTCTAAATGTGGTTGCCAAATATTCCTGCATTCCGCCGAGCTTTTAAAACCAATTAACTAGGAACAACATCGACGTCGTCAGGATTTAGTTCAATATCAAGTTCAAGAAACAGCACGTTGTTGCTCTCCCGATCTTTCAAGAAATAGAGCTCGCCAGGATTAGCGGTTAAAATCGCCCTGCTAGGCTGAAAATAGAGACTCTCCTACTCTTGCTTTTGGTTCATGGCAAAAAAGATAGGATCTTTGACGTTGAGCAGCGTCGTTTAATGGCAAAGTCATTGGCGAAAGCAGAGAAAGAATTCGAATATGTAGAATTCGACACTGGCACGCACTATCTTTCGATTCAAAGACATAGACATGAGTTCTTTCGCTTGCTTGATCGATTTCTAAAACACATCTTGGTGACTGACATACGGGAGATTAGTGAGTGAGGTATCTCAGATTTATCTGAAATCTGAGGGAGGTCAAGGCACTAGGGGAGCACCGAAATCGAATAGAGGGACTTGGTGTCCCTTAGCATCCCCTCTCACAGACGCCCCGTTATCGGCCGCTGGCGCTCGCCGGAATCGCCGTTTGCACTGCTAGACTAGGCAGAAATGCTAGAGTGTGTTCTTTTGACAGAATTGCGATTGGAGAGACATCCAGCATTGGCTCAAAAAGAGAGGCCGATACTTTGCTACTGGCACCACACCTTGAGTCTAGGCAGCCTTCCGGGTAGCTGGCGCCTCTGTTTTTGTCTCTAGTTCGATCACTTCAGCTCGCCTCTGCGGCTTCGGCGCAAATTCTCGTTGCAACATTTCTACAGCCACAGGGTCGAACGGGCTCTGGCGAAGGGGGCTAAAATGCATGGCCAGAGAGATTATTTTGAACATACTAAATTCCAGTGAGTTGATTTCGTGATCCGCGAGGCCTGAATTTGATAGATTCGGTACGGCAGGAAGGTGGGGCATTGTAATGATAAGAAGACGAATTTCAGCATTTATTTATTCTTTTTATTGCAGTGCAGCAATTACAGTGATGGCAAGAGTAAACGGGGTCAAAAATGAGTTCCAATTATCATGACCCGAATTTTCTACCCGGCCCCAATCGCCACATCGGGCTTTGAACGCTGAGTTATTCACTAGATTCAAGAGGCTCAAGCCATCCCATGCATCTAGCGTTCGCATCGCAACGCTCAACCCAGCCAATGGCTGTGTTCTGTTAAGTAGAGTTTCAGCCTCTGCTCACAGTTTCTCCAAATTAATAATATAGAACCTGGGTCATGCTATTCGTTTCGCTACCCCTCTATCTCGTATCTTCCCACATATCCTCAGATCTAATAGATCACCAAGACCGACTCTATTAGGAGGGCCTTGCATGACGGTTCGGTTTGGATGATATTGTCATCCTGACATTCTAAAGCGGCCGTATCATCACCAATTGAGCCTGCTAAGGCTTAAACAACAAAGCGAGACTTAACCAGGAGAAAAACCATGTCTGTAAACCCTGATTTATTTGATTTGACCATGTCCGACAAAGCACGACCTTTGCTGGACGCGGTAAAAAAACACATTCAGGAGAACGTTGTTCCGATTATAGACGAGTATGAACGACTCGGCGAAGAGCGGGAACATGAATGGGAGTTTGCGCCCGGTCAATTGGAGTTGCTGGCGGGCGCAAAACAGAAAGCAAAAACGTCAGGACTCTGGAACTTCTTTCTACCTGACGCTGACACCGGAGAAGGTTTGAGTAACCTTGACTATGCCTATATCGCTAACGAATTGGGAAAGTATCCACTAGCTTCGGAAACACTCAATTGTTCGGCACCAGACACCGGCAATATGGAAGTGCTAGAGCGAGTGGGAACAACGAAACAGAAAGAGCAATGGCTTGAGCCACTGTTGCGTGGTGAAATTCGATCCGCCTACGCGATGACAGAGCCTGGACATCCCTCATCCGATGCTAAAAACATTTCAACCGAAGCGGTACTCGATGGCGATGAGTGGGTCATCAACGGGGAGAAATACTTCACGTCAGGTGCTGGCGATCCACGCTGCAAAGTGATGATCGCCATGGTGAAAACCAGCCCTGATGCGCCACCACACCAACAGCAGTCTATGATCCTGGTACCCATTGATGCGCCCGGAGTGAAGATTTTGGGCGCAATGAGAGTATTTGGCGAAACACAAGCGCCGCATGGACACATGCACATTCGATTCCGTAACTGCCGAGTGCCAAAAGACAATATTCTGCTGGGAGAAGGGCGCGGGTTCGAGATTTCGCAGGTTCGTTTGGGACCCGGTCGCATCCACCACTGCATGCGTTCGATTGGTGCGGGTGAGCGGGCGCTGGAACTAATGATTCGACGAGCATCTGCGCGTACAGCGTTTGGAACGCCAATCATCCAACTGGGAAAGAACATTGAAGTCGTAGCGAAAGCCCGTTATGAAATTGATGCCTGCCGATTGATGGTTCTGCAGGCGGCCAAGGCGATGGATGTATTGGGCAACAAGGAAGCGCGGATCTACGTTAGCGCAATCAAGGCGAACGTGCCGAAAAAGATTGGCCACATCATCGATGAAGCTATCCAGATGCATGGTGCCACCGGCGTCACCCAGTGGACGCCGCTTGCAGGCATGTGGGTGTCGCAGCGATCCCTACGAATTGCCGATGGACCGGATGAAGTTCATCACATGGTGGTTGGGCGCGCCGAGGTGCGTAAATATGAAGGTGAGGAATATCGCGTGCTGGATGACAAACTAGGGAATGAGCACGAGGGGTTTGATCTGGGACGATAGCAATTGTAATTTATAGATTCAAAAAGCCCTGCACTCGCGGGGTTTTTTACAAGGGGAAGGAGAGAATCTTATAGCCCCAAGACGATGCCGTCTCCGCCTGGATCCGCACCGCCATTCATCTTTTCCGCCTTAATCTGAATGCCATGCACCAACGCAAATGCGAAACTCAAGGGGCTGCGCTTAACTTCATAACCAGATTGTTCAAGCGGCTGCGTGATGTACCTCGGGATACGATTGGAAACATCGATACTATTTGAGGTTGATGAAAACCGCGGCACCGACACGGCTTGCTGCATATTCATATCAAAATCGATGACATTCAAAAGACTTTGTAAAACGCCCATTGCGATCTGTGTGCCACCTGGTGCACCAACGACAACGTAAGGTCGACCATTGTCAAAAACAATTGTTGGACACATAGATGAAAACCGACTTTTACCCGGAGCGAGAGAGTCAGCTCGACCTGGCGCGGATCAAACCCGCCCATACAGCCGTTGTACATAAAACCGAGTCCTTTTGTGATAACCCCGGACGGCATCCCGAGACTGTGGGTCATTGTTACTGCATTACCCTGTTTGTCGACAACCGATACATGTGTAGTCTTGCTAGATTCAGCTGTTGCATATCGCTCGACCGAAGCTCGCTCACCCAACCTAATCGACTCTGCAAGTTCTTCTGCATAGCCTTTCTCACAAAGTCGCTCGACTGGCACATCAAAAAATGCGGGGTCACCAACAAAATTATCTTTGTCAGACGTGGCACGCTTCATAGCCTCGGTCACGATACGAATGTAATCTGTGCTGTTGTGCCCTAACTTAGACAGATCAAAATTTTCCAGAATATTCAGCATTTGTACTAACATGATGCCACCATCGGGCGGTTGATTAGTCGCGTACTGATAACCGCGATAGTCGCCCCAAAGAGGTGAAGTTTTAACGGTTTCGTATTGCTTTAAGTCCTCTAATGTTAAAAGACCTCCATTGCCAGCCATATCCGACGCAATTTGTTCAGCGATCTCGCCGCGATAGAAAACATCAGCGCCGTCCTTCGCGATCATTCTCAAGGTGTTTGCTAGATCTGGATTGTGAATCGTCTGTCCAAGCTTTTTGAGTGAGCCGTCATCATTAAAATACACTGCTCGTCCAGTCTCGCTGTATCTAAGACGCTCGCGTGTTTGGACTCTTCCAGAACCGTCTTCAACGTTCCAAAACCCAGCCATTTGAGGCAGAACGATAGACCCACGTTCCGCCCATTCAATTGCAGGAGCAACCACATCGGCCCAATCCATTGTGCCGTGTTTGGTCTGTGCTTCGAAGTAGGCCTTAAGACTGCCGGGTGTCGCGACAGATTGATAACCCACATCATTCACATGATCCTTCAAGATAAATCCGAACCCGTCCGGCGTTTCGCCTTGAATTAGATCGGCCCACATATCGTCTGTTACCGAGCCAGGTGCGTTGCCATGGAAATCGATAAAATAGTGATCTCTACCTGGGCAATAGACTTGAAGGCTACCAAAACCGGCAATGCCACACATTTGTGGATCGACCACACCTTGAACCAAGGCACAGGTAATAGCCGCATCGATCGCATTTCCGCCAAGCTTAAGTGTGAGCAGTCCTGCCTCTGCAGCTTCAGGTTGAGGAGCTGAAATCATTGCGCTTGACATATTTAGGACCTTCGAAGGATAAAACCTTAGGGAATGCGTTTATCTATATCAGCAAAATTGGGCTTTCGCTCGGCGGATTGTTATGAAACCAAACAACTGACCGAACGAAGGATGAAAAACCACATTTTTTAAAGATTGGATGACTTGCGCCAAATTCCTACTCAAGGATTCTTCGCCAACTCTGATTGCAAGGTGATGGGTAAACAGGTGAACAGTGTCTTCCAAGACTTCAAAAGTAGACTGAATGGGGTTTTCTCTCGCAAAGAAGTCTTTGTGGCAGTTTTTCGATCGAGTATGGTCAAACGTCTTAATAGCTGAAGATTTACTGTCTTACAGACGGCTGAGTTGATCGGGGATGGTAATGTAATTTGATATCGCTGACCCGTAGTCGGACCTTTCTATTCCCGGCTCGAAATTGAAAGTGGCAGGCTACGTTTCTTTAGCAGATTTCACGTACCAAAAGATATTGGATGTCCAGAGCCCTGCTCGGTTTTTCCCGGACTCTAAACGGTTATCATCAAAGGGCAGCAATGAAAATTCTGGTGAAATTTTTAATCCTCTTTCTAAAAGTTGTGAGATCTGGGGCTCCATGTTTCAGCCCGGCAGCCCCAAGATTCAATATCCCTGCAGCAGCCTTGCCCGTTGTCCCTGCTTTTTTAAGATCAACTTCCGCGCCTTTGGCTGCTGCGTTCAGTGCTAATGCGAGTAGAGTTTGAAAGCGTGCATGAGAGTCCACGACAATATCCCCACTGAGGCGGCTGTAATCTTCGAAAAGTTCATTGCCATGGGGAGAGTCAGTCACAGCTTTTTGGAACGGGCTATGTCGAGCCAAGAGTGCATTCTCGACTCGGAGCGCTAAAGCCGGGGCGTTACCATCGCCTTCATCAAAAAAATAAGGCTTGTTTCGTACACTCTACGGTTTGTTTGAAACAGGTGATATGATTCTGGGTGATGCGTTTTTTTCAAGCTATATTCTTATGGCTGAAATGCTTGAAAAAGGCGTAGATATTTTGATCGAACAGATGGGCGCGCGTCGCCGAACGGTTGATTTCGGATTAGGCACGTCGCTTGGTGCTCGAGATCACCTCATCGAATACAGAAAACCCAGGCAACCTGATTGGATTGACAAGAAGGGGTATGAAGCAATTCCAAATACAATTATTGTTCGTGAGTTCAAAGAAAAAGGCAAAATATTTGTATCGACATTGACTGACTCTAAACTTTATTCAAAACAATCTATGACTGCCCTCTACGAGCGTCGTTGGGACGATTGAAACAAATGTCGGCCAGATCAAGACCATTCTTGGAATGAATATTTTAAGCTGCAAAACACCAGAGATGATTGTCAAAAAATTTTGGCTTCATATTCTTGGGTACAATTTGATCAGGCTACTGATGGCACAGTCGGCTGCAATAACAGGTTTGCAACCGGCAGATCTGAGTTTTAAACATTGTCTACAATTATGGCTGAATTATCTCCAGCAAACAGTGACACTGGATGAAGCAAAGATCGTCTTACTACTGACGTTAATAGCACAGCAGTCGGCAACCGATCAGGCCGAATAGAACCGAGGGCCCTAAACTTAGGCCTAAAAGCCTACCCCATGCTGATCATACCGCGAACTGAAGCGAGGGAGATTGTTCGCAAAAATGGTCACCCCGTGAAGCTTAAGTAAGTGCCATTCCACTCCGACCCCATTTATTACCTTTTCTTCCTGGTATAGGCCTGAAGCATCGCAATGGCCAATAACAGCAAAAGGATGCCGCCACCAACCTGAAAAGAGTTGATGCTAATACCGAACATGCTGAGCACAAGGTCACCGAAAAACAACACCACCAAGAGAATCACACTCACACCGATGGCGACATTCTTAACGGTCATCAGACGCTCCGTCTTACTCTCATCAGAGGTCATGGTGATAAACACCGGAATCACGCCGAATGGGTTCACAATGACAGCAGACCGATAAAGGTCTTAAAATATTCAGCAACGTCTAACATAACAACTCTCCCCGACTGCCCAAGAACTAGCAGGAAGAGCCACAAATACCACCACTTACTACTCAGCTGGTAAAAAGGCGCACAGTCTACGTGATTCGCGATCAAGGGCAATGCAACTCGTTGCTTCTAGGTACTTTAGTCCTCCCCCGCACGTCCATGCTTTTTCTAGCCCGACTCAATCGTCGCGACTGACGAAGGCGCGTGCGTCAACACGGCAAACCTGCTCCGCCGAACTTTGCACAGCGAATGATCGGCCAAGAATATTGTCTACAAAGTGCCACTGTCCTGAAACAGATTGAGGCGTCAGCGTCAACGCTGTCCACCCTCTACGCGAAGTGTCTAGGTCGACAATTTCAGGACTCGCCGCCCGCAATGCTTCAGCAACTGTGGCACTCGGCAGTGGCAGGTAAGATTCCAGCCCGGGGCTAGTGATGCCTGGCGTTCCGAACTCAACACCGACGGCGCGACCGGCGTCATCCTTAAGGTCAAACATCCAGGCATTATGGGTATCACCTGCCAGCATCACTGGATTCACCGCGTGCGCCCGCAGATCAGCAAATAGACGTTCTCGGGCGGCGGGGTAGCCGTCCCACGCATCTAAATTAAGAGGCAGTTGCTCACCCGCCAAGTTCTGCAGACGCCGCAGAAATCCCTTTAGCCGGGCTGGCATATCGCCTGTCGGCCACTGCTCCGCGCTAAAGGACGGCATGCCAACTTTGCCCACCAGCACTTGCTGACCCAGTATTTGCCAGGGCACGCCTCGCGCTTTACTTTTTCGCAGTTGCGCTGCCAGCCATTGCTCCTGATCGCGGCCCAGCATGGTACGCGCAGAATCCAACAACAGCGGCCGAAAGGCCTCTGTGTCTGGCAGGTAAGACCAATCTTCGGGTAACGTCTCAGCCGTCAGACCTTTAACTACCTGATAGTCCCGCATGGCAACGACCCCTTCAGCGCGAACCTCGAAAGGCAAGTTGAATTGCTCAATATTAGCTGGGGTGTTGACTGTACCTATAAGCGCTTCGCTCACCTCAAACGGATTGTTAGGATTGCTGATATCATAGTAAATCTGTAGATGCTGCATATCTTGCGTGTACACCAACCCACGATCACGACCGTGCAGACGGGTATCAAGCATCATCAGGTCTGCTAAATCGCCGATCTCGAAATGGCGAAAAATTGGTGCTTGATGCCCCAGGTCAGTGGTTCGGATGGGCAACCACTCATGATAAGCGCGACGCGCCTGTTGCATCCGAAGCGTAAAACTTCCCTCATCATCAGAATGGTTCTCCGCACCACTTT
>JBLHWY010000123.1:0-19534 GCA_047629195.1 Candidatus Azotimanducaceae bacterium | reverse complement strand
TTCCAGCCTACCGCATTTTAGATATTCCTCAAATTCCTGCATGACGAATTTAGGCAGATGTTTACTCTGACGCGCTAACGCTGCCTGAAATTGCGGCCAATGCTGCTCAATAATCTGATACAGCCGTGATGCCTCACGCCGGTGACGCTCATATTTTACCTCAGGCTTTGACCATTGGCGGAACGCTTCAGTTGACAACAATACCGGGGTGTGCGGTGTTTGCGTGATCCAAACTTTGGGTACCTAATCGAGCATCATGGGGAATGACAGCACACTCTCTATTGCCACTTGGATTGACCAGCGGTTTTCTTCTGGCATTGGATTGGACTCCTGTAATGTAAGATAAATGTCTATTCAGCCCCAACATTCAATTCATCCATCAATTCCTGAATAAAATCCGGCCATTAATCATTAAACAGGCATTCCAAAGCTTCACCCATACCCACTCCGTGTTTGCGGCATGTCGACAAATAACTGCGAACAGCACAAAATATTTCAGCGCCTTGCATTGAGCGAAGTAAACGTGGCAATCGTACCCTGCGAAAACTACTGATCGATGGCGCGAGGTCGGTCATTAACTGGGTCGAAAATAAGACTGATTCCCTAAGTGTGCGGATACAGACATTATTAACACGAAGACCCTGGGCAAAGGTCGTTGTTGCACTGGCTAATAAACTGGCTCGTATGGCCTGGGCGGTACTTGCTAAACATGAACAATATTGCGCGCCAGCGTAGCTGAGCGCAAAGTTAGAAATTAGAAAGTGTCAGGAACATAACTTTTTGAGGAGTACCCTTGCCAGCGGTGTAACAGTGATGAGGTAAACGGTATCGACGTCATCAAAACCTGAACACGACAAAGGCCTTCGAGGCCGTGTGGCTGTATAGGCGTTGACGTCTTCTTGGAACTCATCAGGGCTCGGTGGAACAGGTCACCTGAAGCCGAATATATGTCAAAACCGTGAATCACTGACATGCATCGATGGTAGATAAGAAAGTGGCTTTGGATCAAATCAGAGTCAAGAATGAAAAAAGAAAACGATATGAGCTCACCGCACTTCTAGGGTAAACAGCGGTAACGGTCGGCTATTATCAAAAATGACTTGAACTAGTCGGAGTGTCCATATATGTCGCATATTTTTTATGAAGACAGGATAGCTAAGCCTGCACAACATGAATGTAGGAAAATGACCCAAAGAAATGTGAGAGATGGATGGAACGCGGATGTTGCGTAGTCTTCTTTTTAAACGCACCGGTCAGCGCTACAATGTGTACAACTGAACACAAGCTGAAAAGTGTATGTCTACCACAATGACCATTCGCTTGGAACCTGAACTCAAAAACCGCCTGGATCAACTTGCCAGCGCTACTCACCGCTCTAAATCGTTCCTGGCTGCCGAGGCGATACGTGACTTTATCGAAATCAACGAATGGCAAGTTAAAGAATTAAAAGCAGCTGTTGCCGAAGCCGACAGTGGCGACTTTGCTAACGAAAAAGAGGTAAACAGGACCTTCAGCAAGTGGGATGTGAATGCAGGTTAGATGGCTAAGAAAGGCGCTGAAGAACCTTGATGCCGAAGCCGAAAACATTGCCCAAGATGGTCCAGTCGCCGCACAACTCGTGGTTCAACGCATTGCTGATGCGGTAGGCCTACTCTCGGATAACCCTGCAATGGGCAATCCCGGCCGCATCCACGGCACCCGCGATCTTGTGGTACCGGGCACCCGCTACATCATCCCTTATCGCGTCAGGCCACGACTGCAACAAATTGAAATTCTCCGCGCCTTTCACTCTTCTCGTCGTTTACCACAGCGCTGGTAAGTTTCCTTTTTAGCCTCGTTTTGTTTTGTAGGAATTAAATGGAACGTGGGTGTTGCGTGTTTATTTCGCCTCGTCCGTATCATCTAAAACTCTCCCTAATTACTATTAAAGTAGTGTGATTTTAGATGAGGCAATGCGGGTGGCGGAATGTTGTCACTAAAAGCGACAGGGCCATTTTCGGTTTCAATAGCTCGTCCGGCTGTGGGTTGGTGCAGCTTACGAAAGAAATTTCGGGAACTTGGAGAAGTTAACTGGCTGATACCCGAAGTTTACTTGCGTGTGTGTTGCGAAATCGTAGTTTACGCAGCGAGTGGCGTATTTTACAGGCCCTATACATGGTCTGTTGCCGCGTAGTTAGAAAAGGCACATTACAGGAGCGAGCAGGCACTAAAATTGACATTTGGTCAACTAGACTAGCATTACAGTCTAATTGATGAAGGAGAGAAATTATGCTTGAAGAAGTGGGCTCTTACGACGCCAAAACGAAATTGCCAGAAATACTCCGCCGTGTGGAAGCCGGTGAGTCCTTTACAATCACCAATCGCGGCAAGCCTATAGCGGACCTTGTTCCAAGTCGCTCTACAGGCCAGCTAAGATGCAAAGCAGCGATTGCCAACATAAAGAAAGCTAAAAAACATGAAGTATCAGATTCTGATCTTAAGGAAATGATGGATTCTGGTCGAAGATGACAGGTTTTGTACTGGATAACTCTGTAGCTATGCGTTGGTTGCTGAAGTCATACTGGATAGTTTACTTGATGACGGTGCTCTGGTTCCCAATCTTTGGCATTTGGAAGCCACAAATATACTTCTATCAGCTGAGAAACGGGACGAAATAAGTCTTGGTGAGATAGAAGGTTTTGTTTCTCAACTTGAAAACCTTCCTATTCTGACGGACTCAATGACGTCGCATCAAGCGTTTAACCGAACCTTAACTTTGGCATATGCCTATAAGCTCAGCAGCTATGATGCTGCTTATTTAGAGCTAGCCATTCGAGAAGGATTGCCTATAGGAACACTTGATAGAGATCTGAGAAAGGCGGCGATAAAGGCCGACGTGGAATTGTATCTAGTAGCGTAGTTTGGGAGTTGGGCTGGAAATTGAGGTGTGTTAATTTTGTGCTAAACCTCAGAACCAATGTGCTGTAAGTCATTGATTTATCAACTGCGGTGTATGATGAGCAAGCGCCGCAAGTGGTTGATTTTAGTTCGAAAAATAAAACATCGAGTCTTTGTCCGGCAGCGATGACTGCCTGATCTTGAGCTTGAAATACTCAGTATCTCTAATGCCTCTGGCCCGCTTTCGGATCATACCTATACTGATGTTGCCAGCCTCGATCTTGGCACTGGTGAGTTTGTGCTTCGCGTAATTGGAAATGCCTACATGATGCCGTCTCAACGACTACTTTCTAGGTGGCGCCTGCGATTTTATTAACGACCTCGGATTCACAGCCAAGTCTTTAAGCAACTCTTTCACTCCTCGCTCTAGACTCGGATCTTGCCCTTTGAAAACCAACTCAGGCCTATCAATCACTTCTATATCTGGCGAAACGCCCTCATTCTCTACGACCCATTTTCCATCAACATTCATGATGCGAAAAGTCGAAGCCAAAACTGCACCGCCATCTGCCAAACCAGGGTTACCGCTCAATCCAATGAGCCCACCCCAGGTCCTTGTGCCAATGAGCTTACCTAGCCCTTTCTGACGAAAATAGTAAGGTAGTGCATCGCCGCCAGAACTTGAATAGCCATTTATTAGCATAACCTTAGGGCCGTCGTGAGCAATCAGGGGAGTTGCGTTAGGCGCAAGCCCCCTTTCTTTCCAATAATTCATGGTTGTACGCGCCAACAACTCAATCATACGATCAGGGATAAACCCACCTTGGTTGTAACGGTCATCAACGATCAAAGCGTCTTTAGTCATTTGCGGTAAAAATTGTTTAAACAGCTCTCGGTTTCCTGCAACGGCTGTATTTGGCAGATGAACATAACCCACTCTACCATCGGACATTCTGTCGACGATTTCCATTCGTTCTCGAACCCAATCCAGATAACGAAGAGAGGTCTCAGAAGTGATCGGCTCCACGATAGCAACCCAACCACCCTCAGTTTTCGGTACGCTATTTATTGTGATCGCTAAGCGGCGGCCTTTGGTATTCTCCAGAAGGGAATATATATTGTTAACCGAACCAGTCGAAATGCCATTGATCGCAACAATATAATTACCCGTAGTCGCTTTTACGCCCGGCTCGGTCAGCGGAGATCTTAGGGTTTGATGCCAGTTCTCCCCTTTGAAAATTTTTGTGATTTCAAAGTAGCCAGATTTATGACGTTTGAATTCAGCCCCAAGTAGTCCGTTAGCAACCCGTTCAATTTGCGGATTGTCGCCGGAGTTCACATAAATATGACCAGCATTAAGCTCGCCAGCAACCTCGCCCAATATATAATCCAAATCAGTTCGGTGGGTCGCAGCATCGACCATAGGCTGATATTTTCCACGAATTACAAGCCAGTCCGTACCGTGGGTGTTCGCATCGTAAAACCAATCACGCAGAATCCGCCATCCGTCTACATACATCTGCCTCCATTCTAGCGCGGGGTCGATTCTAGCTGTCAGATGAGTAAGGTCCAATTTACCCTCGTCAAATTTTTGGTCAGCTTGAGCTTCAAGAATTGCGTATTCATCACGTTTTCTTACAAGGACTTTTTTACCATTTTTCGAAAGGCGGTATGCAGAGACCTCACTTGCTACTACCTTATTAGTGTTTTCGCGTTTTTCGAGACTGATCATTTCAAGCGATCTGTCATCGCCCTCAGTTTTAATGACAAAAGCAAATTTCTCATTAACCTCAAGGTTTCGATAATTTCCAGCTTCTCCGGGCATCGCAATCACTCTGTTGCCAAAACCTTTAAGATCAATATCAACTTTTAGCTCACTCGGCGTACTCGCTGCGGTGGGATCTTTCTTTTCCTTTTTGGATTTCTTGTTTGAATCATCACTGCTTTCTGCCGGTACAACTTCATCACTGACGAAGGGATACAATACTGGCGCTGACTCAGTTAGTTGAACGGCATAAACACGGGTTGCCTGATGGTAGAGGTAATTAAATTCATAGCTACTAAAGGCGAGGTTATAATCCCGGTTGGAAAGAAAGAATAAATGTTTTCCACCCGGCGCAAAGACAGGTTCCGCCTCATGCGTGTTTTTATCTGTTAATGCATAAGCTTTTTTCTTTGTTAAATCATAAACCCAGATCGAACCAAAGCCATTGTCTTCATCCTTGGTATAGGTTATCCAGCGGCTATCAGGTGACCAGCGATAGTCGGTAATATCATTTCTTTTCGACTGATCGAGCTTTCTAAGCGTGCGAGTTTTAACATCAAGCGTCCAAAGCACATGGTTCTTATCGGCAAAAGCGAGCTGACGGCTATCTGGTGACCAACGAGGAGGAAAGCGCCAGATTATTGCACCTTTTGTGATCTGTTGTTCGACACCCTCACCGCTCTGATCTCTAATATAAATTTCATATTCACCACTCCTATCACTTAAGTAGGCAATATATTTTCCATCAGGAGACCAGCTAACGGATATCTCGCGATGATCAGCGGACTGGGTAATATTTCTGATTTCACCTTGCTTTGCCGGTACAGTAAAAATCTCTCCTCTGGCACCAAACACCGCACGCTGACCATCAGCCGAAACATCCATTGACTCAATTTGCTTCGTCACATTTTTAAAACTCGGCATTAAGTCGTGTGGATTGCCCAAGACAGAAATCTTAAGCCGCGCTGGCCCATCATCGCCGGGTGCATAGCGCCAGAGATAACCTCCACTCTCGTAAACCAGTGCCTCCGGTCCAGCCGCCGCCCACAATGCATCGTAAGTTTCATGGTTAGATATTTTAGTTGGCTCTTTCCCCTCCTCATAACGATAGAGATTGAGGGTGTAGTCACGATCACTGAGAAAATAGATATTATCCCCAACCCAAACTGGCAAGTTATCGGTCGCGGGGTTATCTGTTAATTGTTCGCTGGTATTGTTCTTTAGATCATAAACCCAGACATCTTGCGCACGACCACCGCGATGACGTTTCCATGTTCTAAATTCACGATCAATCGGGGTATAAACATACTTAGTGCCATCAGGTGACAGCATTCCGCTACCTGTTTCAGGAACCGCCATGGGTTGTGCTAAGCCGCCATCCGCTGGGACGAGATAGGGACGACCCATGCGTCGACTCCAGGGCAGTCTGTTTGCACGAACCAAGACATTTTTGTCGTCTACACTCCAATCCATGACCCTGTAATCATAGCCGCCCCTCGGCGCCATCACGCCAACATCGTTGTACCAGGTCAACTGTTGCAAATCACTGCCATCAACCTTCATTTTGAACACTTGGCGCGAACCGGTGAATTCAGCTGAGAAGGCAATATATTCACCTGACCTAGAAAACCGGGGGAAGGTCTCAAAACCTTGATGAGACGTAAGTCGTGTAGCAATACCACTGCTTATACTCGCGACATAAATGTCTCCCGAGTAAACAAAAGTTACTTTATCTCTATGAATATCTGCGAAACGTAGCAATCGTGTGTCTGGAGCAGCTAGGACGCAACTGCTCATCAGCAAGAGTGTTATCAGGATACTGCATAATATTTTCTTCAAATGAGTATAAGGCGGTTTCATTAGCTGATCTCTGTGTTCGATTCGAATTGGAGCAGATATAGTCATATCCCTCCAAATAAACTGTAATTTATGACGATCTAAAGTTCTATTTCTTCACCAGGTTTGGAAAAAAACTCTTCGCCACTCTGTCGCAATTTTGGTGGGACAACCTTTGGTACATGAATACCAATCGCGCGTTTCACGTTCATATGCTCATGAAGAATTTCATAACCGGCAGGGTTAACCTTAAACCAGTATGGAGGAAAAGCGACATCTGTTGGCTGCTTGGACCAATGATCTCGATATGCTTGATAATGGCGCATATTTGCATCGGCATCACCCAGGTGAGTTACGCTTACTTTGCCATCAATTTTCACCCGAAAAACAACATTCTCAACACTCGCGCGTTCTGGCCAACCGGAATGCGGGATTCTTATCGCTTCTATATCAAGATTACCAAGCATCCGACGCCAGACTGGATCGCCTAAAGCAAGGTTGACGCCTATAACTCTCGACGCTATTTCATCGAAACCTATTTCAGCTTTCAAAGCACGAACTGCTTGAGCTGGTGCAATAAGATGTACGTTCTGCCAATTCCTTAGATACTTCATCATGTCATCAGCCGTGAAATGGTCTCCGTGTGCATGGCTCACAAAGATCGCGGTGATGTCATTAAACGGCGCTTTACCGGCAAAAATATCTGCTCGCATCTGATCTGGCACAAGCTGGTAGATGCCATAATCGTTGTGAAAAAAGGGATCAAATAATATCTTGGCGGCACCTACTTGTATCAGCAGCGCTTCATTGCCCAGATACACTACCCGCTGATCGCGTGGGGCATCTAATTTTGTCCCACTAGCAGCGGAAACATAAAAACTGCTTGTCACCAGCATCAGACATAAAACGACCATCGATCCTGGAACAGTCCCTTTACCTTTCATCATCTTTCTTCCTGGTTGCTAAAGTCGCTACTTCAATGTTGTCTCAAGCCAAGAAATAGAACCCCAGAAATGCTCCCCAACTGAGGACTAAAAGAAACCATGGAATCATCTTGGAAAAATCTAACCCAGTATCTGCAGGAACTTCTATGTCAGCCTGGTCTGCCCTGCTACGGTTTTCTTTCTTTTTTTGCTTGTCTCTCTCGCGTGCTTTGGCTTTCTCTAATTTCCTATACTCAGCAATCCCTTTCTCAACACCCTGAGCAATCAGTTTAGTTTGCTCCTTTGTTTGCTTGGGCCGCTGGGTTCCTTTTGCAATTCTTAGCGCTTCAACTTGCGCTTCCTTCGAAACTTTTTCAGTTTCATTTTCACGTTTTTTTGCCATCTATTCGGTTTAATATTTGAAGGATGAAGCTGAACTAAACAACAGTTTTCTCTAGAAGTAAAACACTCTGGATATCCACCCACCCCCCTGATCTAAAACAATCAGACCAGAAACCGGTTCTTTAATCATTTATAGTATTATCCAGATATAAAAAGAGAATTTAGGGAGCAATTAATGCCACTACAAATAGTAGGCGCGGGCTTTGGCCGAACGGGCACTTTATCAATGAAATCCGCTTTGGAAATGCTTGGCGTCGGCCCTTGTCATCACATGATGGAGGTATTTGGCAAACCCGAACATATTGCACTATGGCAGGATGCAGCGGATGGTAATTCGGTAGATTGGGAGAGCGTCTTCAAAGGCTACAATAGTGCCGTGGATTGGCCAGTGTGCTATTTCTGGAAAGAGTTATCTGAGTTGTATCCTGAGTCTAAGATCATTCTCACATTGAGAGATGCTAATAAGTGGTATGACAGTGCGGTCGCGACAATATTCAAAGGAATGATGGCTAGACCGGAAGGTATAACAGACCCTCACGGCCTGATGGTGAAAAAACTAATCCTGGAGAATACCTTTGGCGGTAATCTATCAGATCGTGAACAGGCGATTTCAGTATTTAACAAACACAATCAGCAAGTCATCGATACCATCCCCGCCGAGCGCCTATTGGTTTTCGAAGCTAGCCATGGATGGGGTCCGCTATGTGATTTTCTCGAAGTACCCGTTCCAACGGAAGACTATCCCAATTCAAATTCGACTGAAGAGTTTCAAAAACGCTTTAAAGCAAAAAAACAATGAACACCAGAATAGCCTTTCACACAAACAAGAGAATCACATCATGTCAGTAAAGATCGGTACGCCATTATCCCCTCGCGCCAAAAAAGTGCTGCTCTGTGGCTCAGGCGAGCTTGGCAAAGAAGTGGCCATTGAACTGCAAAGATTAGGGGTTGAGGTTATCGCCGTTGATCGCTATGAAAATGCACCAGCTATGCAAGTGGCACACCGCTCGCACGTGGTCAACATGTTAGATGGTCCCGCATTGCGCAAGGTCATCGAGACTGAAAAACCTGATCTGATCGTTCCGGAAATCGAAGCGATAGCGACAGACACACTGGCAGAACTGGAGGCTGAAGGCTTTACCGTCATCCCGACTGCAAAAGCAACACAACTCACAATGAATAGAGAAGGCATACGTCGCCTCGCAGCAGAAGAGCTTGGCCTGAAAACCAGTGCTTACGAATTTGCCCAAACCAAAGAAGAATACCTAGCTGCAATCAAGAACATCGGCCTACCCTGCGTTATCAAGCCCATTATGAGTTCCTCCGGTAAAGGGCAATCTCTGTTGCGTGACGAAAGTGAAATCAATGCAGCATGGGACTATGCCCAAGAAGGCGGGCGTGCAGGCAAGGGTAAAGTTATTATCGAGGGTTTTGTTGATTTTGACTTCGAAATTACACTACTGACTATTCGGCATCGAGACGGCACTTCTTTTTGCGCGCCTATAGGTCACCGTCAGGAAGGTGGTGACTATCAAGAATCGTGGCAACCGCAACCGATGAGTACAAGCGCATTGGAAGCTTCGCAAAGAATGGCGGAAAAGGTCACATCAGCGCTTGGCGGAAAAGGATTATTTGGCGTCGAGCTTTTTATCAAAGGAGACGAAGTTATTTTTAGTGAGGTTTCTCCTCGCCCACATGATACCGGTCTGGTCACACTGGTTTCACAAGACCTTTCCGAATTCGCATTGCATGCACGGGCGATTCTTGATTTACCCATTCCGCAGATCAAACAGCAGGGCCCAAGTGCATCAAGTGTCATCTTGGTCTCCGGTAGAAGTCAGAATGTCGAATTTGGAAATTTGGAAAAAGCGCTCTCAGTACCTAACACACAACTACGACTATTCGGTAAGCCAGAAGTATCGGGACGACGTCGAATGGGAGTTGCACTTGCAACAGCTGAGACGATAGAAGAAGCGAGAAAAATCGCTAATAGATGCGCTGCGACGGTTGCAGTGGAGCTATAACTTTGATACCGCGAGCTTGGCAACGCTATTCAGCCTTTTTCCATCAGTTGACGCGTAGTCAATAATCTTGTCTTTCATTGGACGCGCCCAAAAACGATTGAGGTGCTCGACTACTTTGGGTGCGGTTGAAGTCTCATCTTCTCCAATCGCTATATTATCCCCGATTTGATTCACCATTTTTATCAAATGATCTAACTCCGTTGTCGACATATTCCTTTTCCTCAAGCAGGCTTTTCTATTATTCGCTCATTGTTGGCGTAAATGACATGTCGACCTTGTCTAGAAAAACCAACGAGTGTGATGCCTGTCTTATTTGCAATTTCGATCGCAAGAGATGTCGGCGCTGACATGGCAACCACGACCGCGATGCCTGCCTTGGCAGCTTTATTCAAAATTTCGAAACTAGCGCGGCTGGACATCAACAAAAACCCAGGCAATTCAAACTTGTCCTGAGGCCATAGCACGCCTACTAGCTTATCCAGCGCGTTGTGTCGGCCAACGTCTTCACACACCAGAACAATATTTCCTTCCTGATCACACCAGGCTGCACCATGAACGGCACCGGTCAATTCCTGTAAAGGTTGGTGATTTAGAATACCTTGAGTTGCAAGCTCAATAGCCGCATGGGAAACGCTAAACGTCGCTTCAACGGGTTTAATTTGTTGCTGAACCTGTTCCAACGACTCGACACCACAAATGCCACAACCACTTCTACCTGACAAATTACGACGTCTGTTCTTTAAATTCATAAAGCACTTATTAGAAATGCTGAGCGCAACTTCAATACCTTTTTCCTGCACAACAACATCAGTTGAATATATATCATGAACAGCTCCAACAATGCCTTCTGTCAAACTAAAACCAAGCGCAAAAGCTTCCAGATCTAATGGACTGGCCATCATCACCGCATAGGAAATACCGTTATAAACAATGGCCACTGGGACTTCCTGTGCAATCCAATCATTCGGACTGCTCAAACCTTTGTCGTTACGGCCTGACCATGCCGCCACAGGCCGTTCAACAGCACCGGTTTGGTCCAGCTTCTCTTCTAAAAATTCTTCCTTCACGGTATCTCCAATATAACCTTCAGCATGCTCAGCACCCTTGCCGCCTAACGTTATATGGCCGACTCATCTGCGGCCTTCAACAACCCGATTTGTTTCTTAGAGAAAGACTGATGATCCTTCTGCCAGCTTGATTGGGTTGTAACTTTACTAATTTGCACAGCGGTGACCTTGTATTCCGGGCAATTCGTTGCCCAATCCGAATTATCCGTTGTCACCACATTCGCACCACTTTCAGGGTGATGGAAAGTTGTATACACGACTCCAGGTTGCACACGTTCGGTCACTTCAGCGGTTAAGACGGTATCACCCGCACGGCTTTTAACCTGGACAAGATCACCATCTACAATACCTCGATCTTCTGCGTCATGGGGATGAACTTCTAACACGTCTTTATCATGCCAATCAGAATTCGCCGTTCGACGTGTTTGAGCTCCGACATTATATTGCGACAGAATGCGGCCAGTCGTTAGCAAAAAAGGAAAGTGTTTATTCACTTTTTCATCCGTGGGCACGTACTCAGTCACAGCAAAAAAACCTTTGCCTCGAACAAAGCTATCAACATGCATAATCGGCGTACCGTCAGGCATTTCTGCGTTGCAAGGCCACTGCAAGGAGCCTTCTTCGTCTAAACGCTGATAACTTACGCTGCTAAACGTTGGGGTTAACGCTGCTATTTCGTCCATGATCTCTGACGGATGACTATAATTCATCTCATAACCCAGCGCATTTGATAGCGCCATCGTGCCTTCCCAGTCAGCTTTGCCACCTAAGGGGGCCATCACTTTTCTGACCGGAGAAATTCTACGTTCAGCGTTGGTAAAAGTGCCGTCTTTCTCTAGGAAAGAAGCCCCGGGTAAAAACACGTGAGCGTACTTAGCAGTTTCATTTAGAAATATGTCCTGAACTATCAGGCACTCGAGGCTACCAAGCGCTGCCTCTACATGTTTAGTGTTAGGGTCAGATTGTGCTATATCCTCACCCTGACAATACAAACCCTTGTAGCTGCCTGATACTGCGGCATCAAGCATATTTGGTATTCTAAGACCGGGCTCAGGATCAATTTTCACGCCCCAATGAGCCTCAAACTGTTGCCGCACTGAATCGTCGGACACATGGCGATAGCCCGGTAATTCATGCGGGAACGAGCCCATATCACATGAACCCTGCACGTTGTTCTGCCCGCGCAAGGGATTAACCCCAACGCCTTCGCGGCCCAAATTTCCTGTTAGCATAGCGAGGTTTGCTATTCCCATGACCATTGTGGAGCCTTGACTGTGTTCGGTCACACCTAAACCATAATAGATCGCCCCATTATCTGCCTTTGCATACAATCTCGCGGCAATCTTTAGCTGATCCGCCGGAATACCGGTAACGCTTGCCATTGCTTCCGGAGAATTCCGCGCCTCCGAGATAAAAGACAGCCAACGTTCAAACGCTTCAATTTCACAGCGATCTTCAATAAACGTCTTTGCATGCAGGTTCTCGGTCACAATGACGTGTGCCATTGAGTTGATGAAAGCAACATTAGTGCCTGGCAATAATTTTAAATGATGATCAGATTCAACGTGAGGACTTTTTACCAAGTCAATCCGGCGCGGATCGGCAACAATCAACTTCGCCCCTTGCCGGAGTCGTTTCTTTAAGCGCGAGGCAAAGACCGGATGGGCATCTGTTGGGTTAGCCCCAATCACCATGACAACATCTGCTTTGGCAACT
Source organism: Candidatus Azotimanducaceae bacterium (assembly GCA_047629195.1). Lineage (GTDB taxonomy): Bacteria > Pseudomonadota > Gammaproteobacteria > Pseudomonadales > Azotimanducaceae > UBA4582. Next base: position 6,924 of record JBLHWY010000123.1, on the reverse strand, counting down.
GAATCGAAGGTTTGAGTGCCCGCAGATTCCCCCAGGGTGGTTTTAAGACCGTAACCCGTCGGCGAATGGCAAACTCTGGCACAGGTATCGACATTATTGTTACCAAATGCCGCCCTAACCAATTTTTGTACCAGATAGGTTTCTTCATTTGTACACCGGGACGAGGTAATGCCGCCCACACTTTCTATACCATATTTGTGCTGAATTGATCGAATGCGATCAGCGGCGAAGGTAACGGCTTCATCCCAAGAAACTTTTTGCCACGGCTGGTCAATGGTGTCGCGGATCATCGGTTCAGTAACTCGATCAGTATGGGTTGCATAACCAAACGCGAAACGACCTTTTACGCAAGAATGACCACGATTAGCTTCACCACCCTTGTGAGGCAACATGCGAACAACTTCATCACCTTTCAAGTCGGCCTTAAAAGCACAACCTACACCACAGTAGGCACAAGTCGTTACCACGCTGTGCTCTGGCTGCCCCTTTTGTATCACGGTATTTTCAATCAGGGTAGAGGTTGGGCATGCCTGCACACAAGCTCCACAGGAGACGCAATCTGACGCCATAAAACTTTCATCTTGGCCTGCGACAACTTTGGATTCAAATCCACGGCCAGAAATTGTCAGCGCAAAAGTGCCCTGCACTTCTTCGCATGCTCTAACACAACGTGAACAAACAATGCATTTGCTGGGATCGAAAGTGAAATATGGATTACTTGTGTCTTTTGCTACCGTCAGATGATTCTCACCTTCAAAACCATATCGCACCTCTCGTAAACCTACTTCACCGGCAACGTCTTGTAATTCACAGTCACCATTGGCAGGACAGGTCAAACAATCTAATGGGTGATCAGATATATAGAGTTCCATCACGTTACGACGAAGTTTTGCTATTTTTTCGTTCTGCGTTCGAATCACCAGTCCTTGCGCCACTGGCGTTGTACACGAGGCTGGATAACCCTTGCGCCCTTCTATTTCCACTAGGCAAATACGACAGGAGCCAAAGGCATCAATCGAGTCGGTTGCACATAGTTTCGGAATATTGATATCCGCTAGCGCAGCTGCGCGCAAAATAGAGGTTCCGGCCGGCACGCTAATGTCCTTACCATCGATATTAACCGCTACCATTTCGCTTACGTTGTTAGTACCCGGCTCTGCAAATGCAAACTCTCGTATCGGTGGCGTGCCGTAGTCTTTCTCCGGGTTAAGGTCTTTTTGAGGATCAAAGTACTGCAGCATTGTTACACCCTTCTAATCTCTATTGCTTCAATAAGACTTCGAAGAATCAAAGTCTTCCGGGAAATTTTTTATTGCGCTCATGACGGGTATCGGCGTCATACTACCCATGGCGCAAAGCGATCCATATTCCATCGTTTCACACAAATCAAAAAGCAGTTCCTTCGCCAAACCATGATCAACACCGGTATCTGCAAGAATCTTGTCAATTACCTCAACGCCTCTCGTTGATCCAATACGGCAAGGTGTACATTTTCCGCAGGACTCTATCGCGCAAAACTCCATAGCAAAACGCGCTTGCTCAGCCATATCCACGGTATCATCAAATGCGATAACTCCGCCATGACCCAGTCCGGCATCGATAGCCGCAAACGCTTCGTAATCCAGCATCGTCTGCCACTGCTCCTTCGACAAGTAAGCGCCCAGTGGCCCGCCTACCTGGACAGCTCTGATTGGTCTGCCCGAACGTGTGCCGCCACCAAAATCATTTAGTAACGCATCTAATGGGGGGCCAAACGCCAATTCAACTAGCCCGGCTTGCTTAATGTTCCCCGCTAACTGAAATGGTAGTGTGCCGCGAGACTTCCCCATGCCAAAATTCTTATAGTACTCCGAACCCCTTGCCAAAATAATAGGGATAGTCGCTAACGTAATGACATTGTTAATCACCGTGGGTTGTTGCCAAAGACCATTGATAGCAGGTAATGGTGGTTTCGCCCGAACCATACCGCGTTTGCCCTCAAGACTCTCAAGTAAGGCTGTTTCTTCGCCACATATGTAAGCCCCAGCACCCAATCTAACCTCAATGGTGAATGCTCTACTACTATCTAGAATATTATTACCAAGATAGCTTTCTGCTGCTGCGAGAGTAATCGCTCGATTCAATATCTCGTATGCCAGGCGATATTCTTCACGCAGATAAATATATCCTTTGGTCGCTCCTACCGCTAAGGCAGCAATTGTCATACCTTCGATTAGCGACAATGGATCGCTCTCCATCATCATTCGATCAGCGTAGGTACCTGCATCACCCTCATCTGCATTGCAAACGATGTATTTTTGATCAGAAGGTGTATCTAATACGGTTTGCCATTTAATCCCCGTGGGAAAAGCTGCTCCGCCACGACCCCGTAAGCCAGAATCTGCCACCGACCTAACTATTTGTTGAGCGGTGCTATTCAGAGCCTGACGCAGCCCTGTAAATCCATCTTTGGCGCAGTAGTCGGCTATTGATAGTGGATCGATAATGCCGACTCTGGCGAACGTTAGCCGTTGTTGATTTTTCAGATACGGGATTTCTTCAGTTAAACCCAGATATAAGGGATGATCCTCATTTTCCAGCCAACATTTATTGGCCACAAAATCGTCGACGTCATCTACCGTGAATGGTCCATAAGCCACTCGACCACGCTCAGTGTCTATTTCCAGCATCGGCTCTAACCAATAGAGCCCTCGGGAGCCATTGCGCACGATGTTGAGTGGCGTCTCTTTTTCGAAGGCTGCAGCAGTAAGGGCCAGCGCAACTTTATCGGCCCCTAAAGATATTGTCGTTGTGTCCCGCGGAATAAAGAGCGTTGGTACCGAGCCTAATGGATGTGTTGAACTCATATCATTTTACCTGCAAAATCTGAGTTCGAAGCGCTGAAACTAACTGATCAAATTTCATGAGATCCACATGCCCATGAACTTCACTATCAATACGCACAGCAGGAGAGCACGCGCAGTTCCCAAGGCAATAAACGGCCTCTAGGGTAATATCACCCGCTAACGTTGTTTGTTGAAAATCTACCGCTAGCGTCTTTTTTGCATGGTCCTCGAGTGCTCTGCTACCCATCGCTTGACAGGATTCTGCCCGACAAATCTGAATTGTATGTTCACCGACGGGTGCCGAACGGAAGTAATGGTAGAAACTCACCACACCATGCACTTCTGCTCTTGAGAGATTCAGCCCCTCCGCGATAGTAGGGTGAGTCTCGGAAGGTATGTAGCCCAATTCGTCCTGAACAGCATGTAAAATCGGCAGTAATGCTCCGGGTTCATCCTTCAGCGAATTGACGATGTTCACTACCGTAGCAAGCAAACCCTCACCCTCTGGGACATTTGAATTTTTCACTGTGCTCATTAAATGGCTCCGCCTTGGGATCAAATCGTTGGCGAAGGCTCAATAGGCAAATGTCGCCAAACGCATGTACTCGATTGGGTTAATTGGAGTCTAAACAAGCCCCGTCTATCGCTAGATCCTGCCGAGCACAAGGTAGATGAGATAACCGGCAGCCACCAGGGTCGGTATCATTGATCCAAGTGTGCCGATTAAACGCCACGGGGTAACACCCGTACTGGCGCTGAGACCAATAGCGTGCGAGATTCTTGCTAAAACAAAAATACAACCCAATACCAGCACCCACATACTGCCGCCCGCGATCAGTTCAATCAAAGCTAGACCTATCAGAAACATCGGTGCATTTTCTATCAGGTTGGCATGGGTCCGAATGGGCTTCTCCATCGCATCATCACCACCCGTACCAATTAGTACATTCAATTTTCCACGTTGGGCGATAACTATCACCATAAGAACAATCTGCAATATCATCAACGCCGCTGCAAACAAACTTGTATATAACGGCATGTGAACCGGTCCAAGATCCATCATTTCTCCTTAGCTTTTTATGATTTTTATTTTCTTAGCCAACAAATCATAACATTCGAGTTGCTATTGCTGCAGGTATTTAATCTGGCCGCCCAAGTATCCATTTGGCAACGATATCGTGCTGACCTTCCTTAACGCCGACTACAAAGGTATTGAGGCATATCTCTGAACCACCTTATTGGCGGCGATCCAAGCCTGCCGTTATCTTTGAATGAGCGTAATAACACATTACAATGTCGGGTAAAATTAAAAGTACTCACATGATGAATTACCTAGTCACGAACGCAGCGCCAACAGAATATATACACAGTTAGCTTTTCTCGGCCTCAGTAAAAGGAAGCTTGCCAAGTTAAAATTCGACAATCACACATTTGAATAGCCTAATTAAAATGACAACTACAGCAACAACGCATGAAATCGGTTCTGCAAACAAACAGCTGAAACTATTGACCGTCGTCGGCTATACAGAAGGATTTTCTTTCTTGCTGCTGCTCGGCATCGCAATGCCTCTGAAATATATGATGGGTTTTCCAGCTGCCGTAAAATGGATTGGCATGGCACACGGCGTACTTTTTTTGGGATATCTTGTAATATTACTGGCCACTGCTGTCCGGGTAAAATTACCGATTTGGGCAGTACCAGGTGGTGTTATAGCAGCTGTAATGCCCTTCGGGCCCTTTGTTTTTGATCATTTACTTAAAAAATATTCGAATGTAGTTTAAATTCACTACAACAAAAACTGAGCACTGCACCGATGACAATTCCTATTGAGTTACATCCTGATCGACTATTCCCTGTAGACACCAACTGTCGTTCAGTCGCGCGCAGCCTCTATCATGAAGTAAGTGATCTGCCCATTATCAGCCCCCATGGCCACACGGATCCCTCATGGTTTGCTGACAACAAAAATTTTGCAGACCCACATGAATTACTCATTGCACCGGATCACTACCTGCTACGCATGCTTTACAGTCAGGGAATTCGGATGGCAGACATGGGCATCGCAAAGCAACAAAGCGTTGAAGAAAACGAACCAGTGGCCGACCCTCGGCAGGCATGGCGAGTATTCGCAAAACACACTCACCTCTTCCGTGGCACCCCGACTGGCTTCTGGCTTAATCACGTATTCAGCGGTATCTTTTCTCTCTCTGAGCAACTAGATGAAACCAATGCAGATAACTACTTCGATAGTATCTCAGAGCAATTGCAAAAAAATGAGTTCAGACCACGTGAGATTTTTGATAAGTCCAAAATCGAATTTTTAGCAACGACTGAATCACCAATAGACACATTGAAGCATCATGAGAAAATAAGGCAAAGCAATTGGGCCGGAACAGTCGTGACGACCTATCGACCGGATTGTGTCGTCGACCCTGAACACCATGCATTCAAAGATTCGTTAGCAACTTTCGGGCAACTCACAGAAGAAGATGTCTATTCATGGCACGGTTATCTTAGCGCACATAGAAAAAAACGAGCCGAATTTATTGCCCTCGGTACAACCGCAAGCGACCACGGTCATCCCACGCCCCGAACGGCAAATCTAACGCCAACGGAATCCGAGGACCTGTTTCATCGCATTCTTGCTGATCATGTTAGTAGCGAGGACGCGGAATTGTTTCGAGCGCAGATGCTAACGGAAATGGCACGTATGAGTCTGGCAGACGGGTTGGTTATGCAAATACACCCAGGCTCCTTCCGCAATCACAATCACTGGCTATTCGACACCTATGGCAGTGACAAGGGCGCCGACCTCCCCGTGCGTGTCGACTATACGAGTGCATTAAAACCGTTGCTCGATTGTTTCGGTAACAATCCAAATCTGAGCATAATTCTTTTTACGCTCGATGAGAGCAACTATGCGCGCGAACTGGCGCCGCTTGCAGGTCATTACCCTTGTCTAAAGCTGGGACCCGCCTGGTGGTTCAATGATAGCCCGGAAGGTATCAAGCGTTTTCGCGAGCAAACCACTGAAACGGCAGGATTCTATAATACAGCAGGTTTTAACGACGACACCAGAGCACTGTTTAGCATCCCAGCAAGACACGACATGTCACGCCGCATCGATTGCTCCTATTTAGCACGGCTAGTTTGTGAGCATCGTTTGTCTGAATACGAAGCACGAAGCATCGCTATCGACTTAACTTATAATTTACCGAAAAAAACTTACCGTATAGGCGGCAGCTAGACGGTGGTTAGACAAAGACTTAATCAAAAACATCTGACGAACAGACTACAAAAGTCAACACCTAGCGCTGCCACAGTCTCCGTTTTCACCTATGACAGAACCAAGGTACAGCCAGGCATTGTACATTTTGGTGTTGGAAATTTTCATCGTTGCCATCAGGCTGTCTACGTTGACAAATTGCTAAGTCAAGGTGATTTAGATTGGGGCATTGTTGGTGTGTCAATGCGATCAAGCGAAACACGAGACCAACTTGCACCACAGAACTTTATTTACACGCAGGTAACGTTAAGCGAAAGCTCATCGGTGATAAAACAAGAATTCAGCATTATAGGTTCTATCCTTAATATTCTCGTCGCGCCGGAAAACCCAACGAAGGTGATTAATCAGCTTACTGACAGTAGCATTAAACTCGTCACCACTACGATTACAGAGAAAGGCTACTGTCTGACTTCTGGCAAAATAGATACTGAACATCCAGACTTCCTTGCAGATTTTACATCACTTAAAGCGCCGAAAACTATTTATGGTTACATCGCAGCAGCTGCAATCAAACGTAGTGAACTGGGCGGTTCACCACTCAGCGTCTTGTGCTGCGACAATATCCAGCGAGGCGGCAAGCAATTGGAAGAAGGTGTGCGAATGCTTTTACAACATCATGATCGTTTAAGTTCTGACTGGGCAAAGGACAATCTATGTTTTGCCGCTTCTATGGTCGACAGAGTGGCGCCTGCAAGTCATGAAACATTAAAAAAAGTAGTGGGTGATGTACTTCAAATGGAAGATGCCTGGCCTGTTTCAGCAGAACCTTTCAGCCAGTGGGTTATACAGGACAATTTCGCAGGAACTAGACC
>JBLHWY010000122.1:0-19596 GCA_047629195.1 Candidatus Azotimanducaceae bacterium | reverse complement strand
AGTTCAGCGATTTCGGCTTCGAGCTTGTTACAAATTGCGACGAGTTCGGAGCCATCTGCCTTTGCAATTTCTCTCACTGCGTCGAGGTAGGGATTATCTTCGAAGCCCTCTTCATCAACATTTGCGATAAAAAGAACCGGTTTCATTGTTAACAAATGCAGCTCACGCACATCTAGGCGTTCATCAGCGGTGAATTCCAACGTTCGTGCTGGATTACCTTCATTGATATGGGCTTCGATCCTTTGAAAGAATTCCACTTTGGCAAGTGCAGCTTTGTCACCGCTTTTGACAGTTTTACCGACTCGAGTAATACCCTTTTCGAGGGACTCGAGATCAGCGAGCATTAATTCTGTATTAATGATGTCGATGTCGCGGGCCGGATTGATTGATTCAGACACATGGGTAACATTGTCGTCATCAAAGCATCGGACGACATGCGCAATTGCATCGGTTTCGCGGATGTTTGCAAGAAACTGATTACCTAGCCCTTCGCCTTTGGAAGCCCCTTCAACTAGGCCTGCTATGTCGACAAATTCCATTGAAGTTGGGACAACACGCTGAGGATTCACAATTTCAGCGAGCTGGTCCAACCTCGGATCAGGCATTGGAACAATACCGGAATTTGGCTCTATCGTGCAGAAGGGGAAGTTTTCAGCTCCTACGCCTGCTTTTGTTAACGCATTAAACAGCGTTGATTTGCCCACATTCGGTAGGCCAACGATGCCACAGTTAAATCCCATTGTTTTCTTCCACTGCTAAATTCAAAAGTTATTCTCTCAGTTTATTACTAACAAAGTTTCGATGCTGAGAGCCTTGCGGCGACCCTAAGGTTCTGCTCGAAATCCATTCAACGTGTTCATAGCTGGCTGCCAATCGCCACGCACCACCAAAGGAATGTGGTGTATCGCTTCTTCTATACAGCGCCAGATGACATCTTCATCCTTGGTACTCACCGTGCCTAACACATGATTCGTGACTTGCTCTTTAGTACCTGGGTGCCCAACACCGATACGCAATCGATTGAAGCTCTGCGCCCCTGCAAGCGATCGCGTAATATCACGAAGCCCATTGTGTCCCGCGAGACCACCACCCTGTTTAAAACGGATGATACCCGTCTCGAGGTCGAGCTCATCGTGTACTATCAGCATTTCTTCGGGAAGGATCTTGAAGAAATGCGCAAGCGCACCGACAGATTTACCGCTTTCATTCATGTAAGTATTCGGAATCAGGAGTTTTACTTCTTGGCCTTCGATGTCGGTCGTTGCGACCTGGCCAAAAAACTTCTTTTCATCCTTGAAGACTGCCGATTGTTGATCAGCAAAACGGGAGACGAACCAGACACCAACGTTGTGCCTGGTTCTGGCGTATTGCGCTCCCGGATTCCCAATTCCAACCATCAATTTTAATGGTGGACTCATGACCAACCTCTTAGATAATTAAATCTAACTTAGTCTTCAGTCGCTGCCGGCGCATCGCCTTCAGCAGGTGCATCATCAGCACCATCTTCGCCTTCTGTATCAGCACGGCTTGCGTTAATCGCGACAACAACCTGATCGTGATCTTCACCATGCGCGAGCTCCAAAATCGCTACGCCTTCTGGCAACTTGATTTCACTCATGTGGATGGTGTCACCCAGCTTCATCTCTGCCACATCGATTTCGATGTACTCGGGCAAAGCGCCAGGCAAACAAGAAATCTCGAGCGAAGTAATAACGTGCGAAATCATGCCGCCGTCTTGTTTTACGCCGACACAGTTGTCTTCATTGATAAAGTGAAGTGGTATTTCAACTGTGATTTCCTGATCCATTTGGACTCGCAAAAAATCAGCATGCATGATGCGGTCTTTTGCAGGATGCCTTTGCAGGTCTTTGATAATCGCATTGTCACTGCCACCGGGCACATTAATCTTGATGATGTGTGCAAAAAACGCTTCATTACGACACGCTTTTTGGATGTCTTTGTGCGGAATGCTGATTGATACCGGATCTTTTCCTGCGCCATAAATTACAGCAGGTACAAGATCAGCAATCCGACGCAGGCGGCGGCTCGCACCTTTCCCTAGGTCAGTTCGCAGTTCGGCATTTAGCTCGAATTCATTTGCCATCTTACTTTCTCCAAATATTAGGTCGGGGATTACTGCGACCGCAATCGTCCAACGTTTTACAATGTTCCAGAGTAAAAACTCTATAAAACAAAGCTGCCTCAGTTGAGGCGTTTCTATTCACTCACACAATCCTCTACATCTCAGCGACAAGCCTGAAAATGGAATCTAAGGGCTGAGTCTAACTGGTTGATTAGAACAGTGCGGGCTGAATTCTTTTACTAAAGAGTGCACTCAAGGACTCTTCATTACTCACTCGGCGAATTGACTCTGCCAACTCATCCGAAATACTTAGTTGACGAATCTTCCGAGAGTTCTGCGCGTCCTCTCGTAGAGGAATCGTATCTGTCACGACAAGTTCATCTATCGCGGAATTCTCTATGTTATATATTGCATTGCCGGAGAGTACGGGGTGAGTACAGTAGGCTACGACTTTCGTTGCCCCATTAGCCTTCAGGGCATCTGCGGCTGAACATAAGGTGCCGGCAGTATCAACCATGTCATCGGCAAGCAGGCAAGTTCTACCTTCTACGTCACCGATGATATGCATGACTTCGGACTGATTAGCATTTGGCCGGCGCTTATCAATAATGGCAAGATCTGTATCGTCGAGTTGTTTTGCCATCGCTCTTGCACGAACAACGCCACCAACATCCGGCGAGACAATCATCAAATTCTCATACGCTTGCCGCTCAATGTCGGTCAACATTACTGGCGTTGCGTAAATATTATCTACAGGCACATTGAAGAAGCCTTGTATTTGGTCTGCGTGCAGGTCAATTGTCAATACTCTGTCGACACCACAGTGGTTCAACATGTCCGCAACAACCTTAGCAGTAATAGGCACTCTAGCAGACCGGACTCTTCGGTCCTGCCTGGCATAACCGAAATATGGAATCACCGCTGTAATTCGCTGTGCCGATGCTCTTTTTAAGCAGTCGACCATCACGATGAGCTCCATCAAATTATCATTTGTGGGCGCACAGGTCGGTTGAATGACGAAGCAGTCTTTACCGCGAACATTCTCGTCAATTTCGACGCTAACCTCGCCGTCGCTAAATCGACCTACTTTCGCATTACCCAGAGGCATTCGAAGTCGGTCACCGACTCGTTGAGCTAACGCCAAATGCGCATTGCCGGAAAAAATCTTCAGTTCAGCCACGGGGGTCTTCCAGTGTTCAGCAGGGCATGCTTATAGTGAATAGTCACTGTACAAAAATTATGGCTGGGGTGGCAGGACTCGAACCTACGAATGCAAGGATCAAAACCTTGTGCCTTACCAACTTGGCGACACCCCATTCTCTGCATAAAGAGACTACATAAAACGACTTGGTAGTACGGATATCAGTATAGCCAGTCGCAACTATTCTGATGCTGAAACCTTCACTTGTCTACCGCTCTTCTAGCTGGACCAACTTTGCATAGCTAATGATAGGCTACGCTAATGCTAATTCATCTAATAGCGGCGACTTGTTCACGCCTTCAGCGACAAACGACTGCCATGTGCTTGGTACCTGCACTTGGATGTCCTCTGCCTGCTCTTTGGAGTCAAGTTCAATAAAAACACATGAACCTGTGCCGGTCATTCTAGCAAGGCCACAGCTGCTTAGCCACGACAACGCTGCATCAACTTCAGGGAATAATTTCCGAACAATACTTTCGCAATCGTTCCGTGACTCCCCCTCTAAAAGGCGCGCCATTGTGATCGGACTTGAGTTCCGTGTCAATTCCGGATTGGAAAAGATTTCAGCAGTGGAGACTTTACAGTTCGGCTTTATCACCAAAAACCACTTTGCCGGCAACTCAATAGCTTCAAGTTTTTCGCCAACGCCTTCGCCCCAAGCGCTGTAGCCCTTTAGAAACACGGGCACATCTGCACCGAGCTGCAATCCTAATGCGCACAACTGGCGAGTATTGAGACCTAGGCGCCAAAGAACATTTAGTCCGTGCAGGACAGTTGCTGCGTTGGAACTGCCGCCGCCTAGACCGGCGCCCATTGGAATTTGCTTCTGGATTGCTATTAGCGCACCAAATGTAGACCCGCGGCCTAGGCTATTTTCAAGCGCAAACTGCTTTAGGAGCAATGCTGCTCGGTAAACCAAATTATCTTCACCTTTCACGCCGGGTAAATCTTCTACCGCTAAAGTATCACTGTCCCAAATAGACACCCGATCTGAAAACTTCAATATTTGGAACGCCGTCTGAAGATTATGATAACCATCAGCGCGACGTCCGATGACATGCAGAAATAGATTTATTTTACACGGGGAAGTTAGCGTCAACATCAGTAAGCCCAATTCTTAACAACAACCAAAAGCTTGGCGTCCGGTTTTGTGATGCGAATACGGCTCGGATTAGAAGCCTCATCTCTACGGAGCACCGCTATTTTCCAGCCTGACTGGGTAAAGCCCGAAGATTCCACGTCAAGCTTACGAGCACGATTCACATCAAACCTCGACCCAGCCCGCTCATCTCCGGGAACCCCTCTTATCCAATGGGTCATGGCGGAAACAGGCAGATTCAACCCCAGCGCGTCGAACATCAAGCGCTCTGGGCTAGCCGCGGTCCGAACCAACCCGTCGAAAGTCACTATCCGAGCTGCATTTTCATCACCCGTGACTGTCGCGATGGTTATACCCAAAGGGCCAAAAAGCACGATATCAAAGGCATTGTTTTGCTGAACCCACCTGAAGGAAAAATTGCCTTGTTGCCCATTCAGGTCATAAGACATCTTACCTTGCGCAGTCCATTGGGTAGCGCCGGCAAGAGACGCCTCCTCAACCGGAGCTAGCGTGTTTTGGGTCATACATCCAGAAAGGCATCCAATCAAGCATACAAGCAGAAACCCTAACGAGGATGGGCGCATGCAGCAGTGCACGCGCCTAGGCCAAAAAACGAGACTTCGCTGAAACATACTCACTCGCGACTAAGGGTTCAGAAACTGTTGCATAACCCGTTTCAGGATTTTACTGTCTGGACGATCATCTAGCGCTTTTTGCCAAACACTGCGCGCCTCTTCTTGTTCACCACTGACCCATAAAACTTCCCCGAGATGTGCCGCTACTTCGTCATTGTCGAACAAAGAGAGCGCTTTTCTAAGGTTTACGATGGCATCTTTAAAATTTTGTAGTCGATACTGCACCCAGCCTAAGCTATCAATGAAGGCGGCCTCATTGGGTTTAATTTCAAGCGCCTTCTCAATCAGCGCCAACGCCTCCGCATGCCTGTCTGTCTGATCGGTCAGCGTGTACCCAAGGGCGTTCATCGCGTCAGCATTGTCCGGGTCGACTTCAATAACTTTCAACAAATCACGCTCCAGCACATCAAGCCGGCCTAGGCGCTCTGCGGTCATGCCACGAAAAAACAAAAGCTCTAAATTGTCTGGCTGCGCTAGCAAAACGCTATCCAGCAAGTCAAAAAATTCGGATTCGTGGCCGCGCTCACTCAGCATCTGTCCTTCAATCATGACCAACTGATTGTAACGGTCCGGATGATTGACTCGTTGACTTTGCAGATGCGCACGAGCATCTCCTAAGCGTCCCTGATCGACCAAAAGCGATGCTATTCGCACCTGCGCCGGCAGATACTCGAGCCCTCGGGCTACAAGCTGGTACTCTCGCAGCGCGTTGGGAATATTTTTGTTTTTATCGGCGATACTACCCAGGTAGTAGTGAGCCTCATTCGCTCGCCTGTTCCAGCGAACCATTTGATTCAGATAACCTTTTGCGGCTTCATCATTACCTTGCTCCATGGAGATGAGTGCGAGTGCGAACAGTATGTCGCCATCGTTGGGCGCCTGCTTATTTACCCATTCATACTGCATTTCTGCATCTACCAGTCTTTCAGCCTCAAATAGCATTCGAGCGTAAATTAGTCGCAATCTGCGATTATCGGACAACGCCTCTATTGTCGACTCAAGAAAAGTCAGGGCATCATCTGTTCGCAACAGATCTCTTAGCGCATTTACTTTTAGGATAATGACATTGATGTTTTTCTTTTTAGCCAACAATTGATTTGCTAACCCAAGCGCTTCCTCAAGTTGGCCGCTTTGCTCAAGAAGGACAGCCTTGGAGAACATCAATTGTTCATCCTTCGGGTACTGAACCAACATCCGTGACATGACTTCCAGCAACACTTCTCGACCCTTGTCATCCAAATTGGCAGCTGAATAGGCAAAACTCTCAAAATTTGCCAAACCGCCAAGAGACTTAATAGCCTCCATATGAACAATGGCCTCTTCCATCTCGCCGGCTCGCAGCAATTGCTCAGATACATATCGATGCGCTTCAATACTGTCCGGCTCTTGTTCTGCCCAAATTTTCGCGGCTTGAAGCGCCTCATCGTATCGTTTCAAGTAGACCGCAAGCATCGCTGCTCGTCGCGCGACACCCGGATCTCGAGTTTTAAGGGCGATGTCGACGTACTTTTCTAGCGCGGTACTGTATTCCCCCCGGTAACCTGCTACCTCGGCAACCAATAGCTGATACAGTACATCCTTCGGAAAGGGCGCAACCGGATAGTCGCTCGGTTTTGGTCTTTTCGTCACTTTAGCCTGGGTCTTGGTGCCGGCAACCTCGTTCTTCCGAGCACCCTTGGCAGAACCCGATGTCTCGGCAGTCGACACGGCGCTAGCCGTGTCCGATGGCTTACTACCAGATTCGGTGCCGTTGTTCTGCGGCGATTGTGACGCACAACCGGCAAGCAAGATCAGGGTGAAAATTAGTCGTAAATATTGCAATTCTAAGATCCTCGTCTACATTCAGGCAAAATGGGCGCCTTCTCTTCATTGTTCAGTTTAGCCATCGAAGGGGCAGGCTGGGAAACAAATTTTGTGTCGGGTAGTCAGAGCTTATTCACAAGCAAAAACTCAATATCTATAATCAATGGGGTATCGCATCAAAACACGTAAAATGGCAAAATAGCGCTTCGTGAGTCAGGTCACAACCGTGAGTACAGTATTCACGCATACCGGTTCATTCTACTTTTCCCAGACAAAAGAGTCATTAAGACGGCGATCAACTTTTTATACCGCAAGTCTCTATAGTCAGCTCGCAGGGAAATGAATAGCGCGTTGAACAGATCAACGTTATAAGGAAACCTAGGCACCAAGTGCCGAGCACAATGGATTTATTGGTTGTAGGTATTAATCACACAACGGCACCCGTTTCACTGCGGGAGAAGATTGCGTTCACGCCTGATCAGATATCCACTGCGCTTAAATCACTCTCGAGCGAAGCAATGCTGAAGGAACTCGCGATTCTTTCAACCTGCAATCGAACTGAAGTCTATGCGATTCACGGACACAATGATCCAGATCTCATCATCAATTGGTTGGCAAACCAACACAATGTGTCATCAACGTTAATCAAAGACTCCACATACACTTATTGGGGCCACAGTTCAATAAAACACATAATGCGAGTCGCCACAGGACTTGACTCCATGGTTCTGGGCGAACCACAAATTCTTGGCCAGCTGAAAGATTGCTTTAATTACGCAGACGAGAGCAACACGCTTGGCGCTTCACTCAAGCGCTTATCTCAAAATACTTACCGCATAGCAAAAAAAGTCAGAACCAGTACTGCTATCGGGCAAAATTCCGTTTCAATCGCCTCAACGGCAGTTGATCTCGCTGGGCAGTTATTTGAACGCGTCTCAGATTGCAATGCATTACTCATTGGCGCTGGAGATACGACCGAACTCGTCGCTCGCCACTTACGCAACGCTGGCATCGCCAAAATGGTAATTGCAAATCGAACTCTCGCAAATGCAGAAACCCTTGCTCAGGAACTCGGGGCTATCGCTACCGACCTTACCGACTTACCTGATCGTCTGTTCGATGCAGATATCGTTATATCAGCCACGTCGAGTCAGTTACCAATACTGGGCAAAGGTGCAGTTGAGCGCGCGCTAAAAGCGCGTAAACATAGACCTATCTTTATGGTTGACCTTGCTGTTCCTCGCGACATAGAGCCAGAAGTCGGCACCATGGCAGATGTTTATCTTTACAGTGTCGATGACTTGCAAGAGATCATTTCAGAGAACATGGAGAATCGTCAGGAAGCCGCCCTCGAAGCAGAGGCAATAATTGAAATCGCGGTGAAAGAATTTCAGCAGAGTAACAAATCACTCGACGCGGTTGACCTATTGGTAAAATTTCGCAAACTTCATGACGCTATTAAAAAAGAAGAATTGAACCTTGCGCTGCAACGCCTTAGCAAGGGGGAAGACCCAAAGAACGTACTGACTCAATTCGCCAACAAGCTCACCAACAAAATCGTTCACACACCCAGTGTTCAACTGAAACAGGCTAGCATTGAGGGCAGAGAAGATATCTTTGGCGCATTGGAAGATTTATTCCAGCTAGGAAACGATGATCCGGATGACAAAGGATAGTTATGTAAAAAAGGTAGGCGAAATACGCAATCAACCACATAACTCCTCGACAACCAGAAGCACCAAAAAATGAAATCGACACTAAGAACCAAACTTGACCAACTGCTTGAAAGGTATGAAGAACTCGGCGCACTCATGAGTGATAGCGGCGTAATTTCCGATCAAAATGTTTTTAGAGCCTATTCAAAAGAGTATGCAGAAATAGAGCCAGTTGTTCTATGTTACCGCGAGTATGAAGCACAGCTGAATGAATTAGAAGAAACAAAAGTACTAGCAGACGATGACGATGAAGAAATTCGCGCGATGGCGTCAGAGGAAGTCGACGACCTTCAAAACAATGTCAATGCACTAGACCAATCTCTGCAAAAACTACTGCTACCAAACGATCCGAATGATTCCCACAACGTCTTTTTGGAGATTAGAGCGGGGACTGGCGGCGATGAAGCAGCAATTTTCGCGGGTGACCTTTTCAGGATGTATCAGCGTTTTGCCGAAACACGAAGCTGGAAAGTTGAGATCATGAACGAACGCGCAGGAGATCATGGGGGTTACAAAGAAATTATTAGCCGCATCGCCGGCAAAGATGTATTTGGACAATTAAAATTTGAGTCAGGTGCACACCGAGTACAGCGAGTCCCCCAGACAGAGTCACAGGGTCGCGTACACACTTCAGCTTGCACTGTTGCTGTCATGCCTGAAATTGAAGATATTGATGAGATTGAGATCGCAAAGAGCGACTTGAGAGTTGACACGTATCGCGCGTCTGGATCCGGCGGTCAGCACGTTAACAAAACCGACTCAGCTGTGCGATTGACACATATTCCAAGTGGCGTTGTGGTCGAGTGTCAGGACGAACGCTCCCAACACAAGAACAAGGCGCGAGCGATGAGTCTTTTGCAAGCTAAGTTGATGAACCAAGCCGAGCAAAAACAATCCGACGAACAAGCCGCGGCTCGGCGTAGCCTGGTTGGCAGCGGGGATAGATCTGAAAAAATCAGAACTTACAACTTCCCAGACAGCCGCGTAACGGATCACAGAATCAATCTCACGCTACACAGGCTTGCACAAACCATGGCAGGTGACATGGCGCCGATTATCGACCATCTGGTACAGGAGCATCAGGCAGACCTGCTCAGCTCACTTGGTGATGACTAGTTTGGCAATTAATGGAAGGCTAGCCTAATGGCAAGACTCGGGCATTTGCACGATCTAGCAGCTGACACCGAGGACGGTGAAAAGTGTGCTTGCTCTATAGCTGAAGCTGTAAGGTTTAGTGACAAGCTGACCCTCATTTCAGATACGCCAACGTTAGATTGCCAATTACTTCTATCAGCATGCTTAGATAAAACAAAAAGTTGGATGATTGCCCACGACGACTATTGCCTGACACCGAATGAACTTCAATCCTTAACAACTTTGCTAAATCGTCGTCTGAAAGGAGAACCCATTGCTTATATTCTCGGTAGCCAGGGCTTCTGGGATATGGAGCTAACAGTCACTACCGACACACTGATTCCGAGGCCTGAAACGGAGTTATTGGTAGAAACCATTCTTGCTACTTACGACTCGGCACCACGCAGCATTATAGATCTTGGCACCGGAACAGGTGCGATTCCTATCGCACTGCAGCGCGAGCGCCCAAACTGGGAGCTATACGCAACGGATCATTCTTTCTCCGCATTACAGGTGGCGAAAACCAACGCTGCAGAATGGGCGGCGAGCAAAGTGAGTTTTCTTCTAGGCGATTGGCTACAGTCATTGGGTTCAAAAAAGTTTGATCTGATCGTTTCTAATCCGCCCTATATTGAAATTGACGATCAACATCTGCAAGCACTTCATTTCGAACCCCAAACAGCCTTGATCGCACAAGACAGAGGACTAGCCGATCTAACGTCAATCATTCGACAGTCGAGACGATGCCTAAAAACCAAAGGCTATTTGGTACTGGAACATGGCTACAATCAACAGAGTGATGTCACGAACTTGTTGATTGAGGCAGGATATGAGCATTTCAGGTTGTTAGAGGATTACAACAACACACCACGCGCAGTCATAGCGCGCTTGTAACCGGAGGAGTCTTGACCACATGAACGACGAGCAGTTACTCAGGTATAGCAGGCAAATCATGTTGCCCGATATTGAGATTGAAGGTCAGGAGAAATTGCTTGCAGCAAAAGCCATTATCATTGGTGCAGGTGGCCTCGGCTGCCCCGTTGCACTCTATCTTGCGGCCGCAGGAGTAGGCAGCCTGATTTTGATCGACGACGATGACGTCGACCTTTCAAATTTGCAACGCCAAATAGCCCATGGCATTGACGATATCGGCCTAAACAAAACAGCTTCGCTCGCAAATTCAATCAACAAGATCAACCCAACTATAGACGTGGAAACGCGACCGGAAAGAGTTACTCGTGACGAACTTGAAGCCCTGATCAAGATGGAGAGTATTGATGCGGCAGAGCAAAAAACGATAGTGATTGACTGCACTGACAATTTCGAAACACGCTTCATGATCAACCAGGCCTGCGTCAATACGCAAACGCCTTTGGTGTCAGGCGCTGCTATTAAGCTTGAAGGTCAGGTTATGGTTTTTGATCCAACCTCAGAAGGTTGCGCGTGTTATCAGTGCCTATATCAAAACGCTAATGACCAACAACTTAGCTGTGCCGAGAACGGCGTCGCAGCACCAATAGTCGGTATCATAGGCTCTATACAAGCGATGGAAGCGATAAAGATAATCACGGGTAGTGGCGAGACACTTGCTGGTCATTTGTTGATTATGGACGCAAAATCAATGGATTGGCGAAAGCTAAAACTCCCAAGAAATCCTAACTGCTCCGCCTGCCAGGAGCGCTAAATCAACACTTTTGGTTTCAATTTTTTGTAAAGTCTAGGCACGGTTTCTAAATTATGATTGAAAACGTCTGGCAGGCTCGCTGATAATTTTTCTAGCGCAATCTCCATTCGGCCACAGCTTCTGCCAGCTGCCTTGACTCATCTTCGCCCAAATCAGAGGCTTACCACAGGCGACATCACAGAATGGGCAAGGGTGCGTACATATTTCTCCCATAATCATAAAAGTTGCTGTGAAGTGTGCCTCTTGCCATCATAATTCTTCAATTCTCTATTTTTTTGCAGCGCAAATTACACCTGAAAAATTTATCTGGGTTCAGCAAAGGTAGATATCATCATAGCCAAATAACACCGAAATATGTTGTGTCAGCCTACCGGCTAATTCAGCCATATCAGCATTAATACCCTGGTCACTCGTCTGCGTAATCTCTAGCCCTTCGTAACCGCAGGGATTAATCTGTGAAAACACGCCGAGGTCCATATTTACGTTCAAGCTAAGTCCATGGTATGCGCAGCCCTTCCGAACCCGCAATCCAAGCGCGGCAATTTTTCGACCTTCAACATACACCCCAGGCGCTTGCGGGTTTGCCAGCGCAATGACGTCGTATTCGGCCAGCAGCGCAATAAGCGATTGTTCTATCAGCGTGACAAATTGTCGGACGCCACAATCCATACGCCTTATATCGAACAGCGTATACACCACCAACTGACCGGGACCGTGGTAGGTCACCTGCCCGCCTCTATCGGACCTAACAATAGGTGTCTCTGTAGAGACGAGAATATGTTCCTCTTTTCCAGCCTGGCCTAGGGTAAATACAGGGGGGTGCTGAACTAACCATAGCTCGTCATCGACTTCACTTGTTCTGCGAAGCGTAAACTCCCGCATCTTTTGCCAGGTACTCTCATACTCCACAGATTCATTGAGGAAGTTCTTTACGGCAAGATTACGCACCATCTCTGGAAACCTCTATTCAAACGAACCTAAGCCACGACCCAGCCTACAACACCATCCGGACCCAGGTGTGGGTTTTTAGCTCTTCAAACATACTTTTTAACTGATCTTCACCGGTCGCATAAAAATCGACGCGAACCGAGCAATAGTTGCCTTTTTTGCTGGGCCTTTCTTCAATTTTTGCAAGTGAGAGGCTAGCGTCATATTTCACCAGCACCCGCAAAACATTATCGACGAGGTCATGAGACGCGTCACCGATGACTTTAATCGGGTAATCGCAGGGAAACTCTATTTTAGGAGGAGCTTCATTCTCAACTCCATTAATCTTCTCGTCTACCATATATCTGAACAACGCTCCAAATTTGAATACTCAGGACCAGACGTTGCCGTCTTGTACAATCTAAACATCTAGCAGGAACTACACTACGCTAAGGTATTTTGAGCGGATCACCACCGAACAGCTGGAGAAAGAACAGCGACAGTGAGTGCCAGATGCCTTTGAAAAACCCAGCTGCTGGAATATCTTTTAACGCTACTAGGGCGCCCTCGTAAACCGTCTCTTCGCCCATACTCACCGTCAGTTGACCTAACTCCTGTCCAGCTGTAATTGGGCCACGAATGACACTTTCAATATCCATCGCTGCGGTTAACGAACCTTTCGCACCTCTCGGAATCGTTATCGCAACGGCCTCACTTAAGCCCATACTCACGGAGGCTGAGTCAGCTTCCCACAAGCGAACAGTATTCAGCATCTCATTTGCGTCATACAAGCGGACTGTTTCAAAATATCGAAAGCCATAACTTAGAAGCTTTTGGCTTTCAGTCGCTCGTGCCTTGACTGAATTTGTCCCCATGACCACTGAAATTAGTCTCGTATTATTTCTCACAGCCGATGCAACCAAACAATAGCCCGCAGCTTCAGTGTGCCCCGTTTTAACCCCATCGACTGATTTATCACCCCAAAGCAACGTGTTGCGATTATTCTGATTGATTTCGTTATAACTAAATGACTTCTCAGAGTAGAGCTTATAATGCTCTGGATGTTGGTTGATTAAAGCGACTGTTAGTTTCGCGAGGTCTGATGCTGTTGTGTAATGTTCTTCATCAGGCAGGCCAGTTGCGTTCATAAAATGGGTATCAGTCATCCCCAAACGCTTTGCATGCTGGTTCATCACATCAGCGAAGGCGTCTTCACCACCTGCTATGTGCTCGGCCATTGCAACGCTGGCATCATTACCAGACTGAATAATAATACCCTTCATCAACAATTCTACGGGGACTTTAGTGCCCTCCTGGATGAACATCCGCGAGCCCTCCATCTTCCACGCCTTAACGCTGACATCTACTTCATCAGCGTTTGTGAGAGTGCCTCGGTCAATCTCCTCTGCCGCGACGAAGCTGGTCATGATTTTGGTCAAACTTGCCGGAGGTAAACGTTGTTTGCTGTTATGTTCGACGAGTATATGTCCAGTGGCAGCATCCAGTAAAAGGTAGCCCTCTGCTGCAAGCTGAGGAGGTGCAGGGATTATCGGCGTATTACGCTGGGCAGACTCTCCGCGGGCAAACGGCGAAACAGCCATCACAGACATTAGTACGATTGCCGCCAACATAAGGACGTGGTGTAGGTGTTTTAGCATTTTTTTTTCACTTGGATCATAGTTGTTGTCACTCGGATCATAGAATAGAGAATTTTATCCTTTGCGATAAGTAATTGCGCGGGTTTTAGTTTTCGGCACTGGCTGAATCTGCTGATTCGCCTGCAACATCAACATTGAGAGGTTTTCCTAAGTCTGCGCTTTCAACCAACATCGCTATTTGATCGCGCATATTCTCATTTGCAATGGGCCCCAACCAAACTTTATGAAGAATTGAAGCTTCGAGCTCACTTTGTAAAATTCTAGTGCTCGTACCCAACGCACTGGAAGCCAAAATAAGGTCTATTTGTTGCCGCAACAACTTAGCACCCGATAGGTTAGAAAAGGCGCCGATCTGCAAATAGAACTGATCCCCTAACAAACTGGCCGTCGCTAGTTCTGGATAATTATCATGGTCTATCGCTTCAACGACCACCGGCGCGGTTCCCTTATCCGCAAAACCGAGCGCAAGTGCAGTCTTCCAGGATAAATCAATTAACCGATCGTCGTGAAACGGACCCCGATCATTAACCCGCAACACGACTTTTTTACCATTGTCCAGATTCGTTACCCTTACCCAAGTTGGCAGCGGCAGCGATTTATGCGCAGCAGATAGCTGATACATGTCGTAAACCTCACCGTTTGAGGTTTTTCTTCCGTGGAATTTTTTGCCATACCAGGAGGCAATACCAATTTCTACATATCCAAGACTTGAGGGCAGGATGTGGTAGGTTTCTCCCCAGACCTCATAAGGTGTTCTATTTCCAGCCGTAAAAGACTGCCGTTTAAAAGGCGCAACTGGGCTAACAGGTTCCGAATCAGTGTCAACACCGGAGTTTGCAGAAGAATTTTCAGCTGTATTCGTGGATGTCGTTGTAGATGTCGTTGCGATGGACCTCGATGGCGATTGACAGCCCGCCAGAGTCAAAAAAGCAATAAGCGTCAGTAACTTTGTGGCCTGGAAAGCCTCAAGGCAATCATACGAAACAGATCGTTGCTTCAAATCTCAACCTTCCGCTTTCAATCTTTCACTCAATTGAAAGACAGCCATCGCATAAAGTTTACTGTGATTGTAGCGGGTGATGACATAGAAGTTTTGTAACCCAAGCCAATACTCATAGCCATTTTTCCCCAACAGTCTCATTGGGGAGACCATCGTAGTTTGAGCTAGGTTTCCAGAGAGCCGCACACCTAGCTGCGTTAATTGAGCAACATCGCTCGACACTGCCAACTTAACGTTAAACAAATCTTCAAGCGGCTCACCAGGATTTTGAACGTCTACCTCCTGAGTCACGGCTTCTCCCCTACGCCAACCATGACGAGATAAGTAGTTGGCTACGCTGCCTATAGCATCGATGGGATTATGCCAAATGTCTCGTACACCGTCGCCGTCAAAATCAATCGCGTATGCGCGATAACTACTGGAAATAAATTGACCATAACCCATTGCACCCGCGTAGGAGCCTTTTGTTTCTATGGGGTTTTGTCCTTCTTCTCTGGCAAGCAGGAAAAACTGTTTTAACTCTGAGCGGAAGAATTTGCCCCTAGGCGGATAGTCAAAAGCTAATGTTGATAAAGAGTCAATCACCCGATAGTTGCCTGTGATCGAGCCATACATGGTTTCAACACCAATGATCGCAGCGACTATTTCTGGTGGCACGCCATGCTGGCGATAAGCGCGCGCTAAAGTCGCTTTATGCGTCGCCATGAATTCTTTACCTTCCCTGACACGCCGCTCTGTCAGAAATATATCCTGGTACTCACGCCAATTTAGTGTTCTTTCAGCCGGTCTCGATATCGCATCAACAATCTTTTGTTTGTACTCAGCCTGACTAAATACTTGTGTGAGTACTTTAGGATCAAAACCTTCTTCATCTGTTAGCTCGGAAATAAATTTCTTCACATCTTCACGTCGGGGATCACCATAAGCGATGCGAACTGGGGCAATATCAGCGCTAGCAATTGCCTGAGCAGGCGCTGCGAATGCATCTAAACTCAATGCACCGACCAAATTCGAGACCGTCAAACATGTTACCCACCCAATCCACTTTTTCATAAAACCTTTTCTCTATAAATCTAATCAAATATTATTAAAGCGTTATCCGCCGATGGGTGTGAACCGACATGATAACGCCAAACCCTGCAAACAGCGTAAGAATCGCCGTCCCGCCATGACTCACCAATGGCAATGGCACACCTACCACCGGTAAAATGCCACTCACCATGCCTATATTCACAAAAATATATACAAAAAATGTAAATGTAATTGTGCCCACCAGCAGGCGTCCGAATGTGTCTTGAGCCTGTATCGCTATAATGACTCCCCGCCCAATCAATAATATATATAAGATCAGCAGCACGGTTACACCAACTAATCCTAATTCTTCAGCCAGTACCGCAACGATAAAATCAGTCTGACTTTCGGGCAAAAAGTCGAGATGCGACTGTGTACCTTGAAACAATCCTTTCCCGAACAATCCACCAGAGCCAATCGCCGTCTTGGACTGGATGATATTCCAACCAGCACCCAAAGGGTCTCGTTCCGGATCCAGCAAGATCATTACGCGTGTTCTTTGATAATCTCTCATGACATACCAGAGTGCTGGCGCGGCCATTAAACCGGTAAAAATGGCACCAAAGACGTAACGCCATGAAATACCCGCCAGCAAAAGTACGAGTAACCCAGATGCTCCAATCAACAGCGCAGTGCCAAGATCTGGTTGGCGGCCGATTAACAGCACAGGGATAAAAATCATGACGCAGGCCCAGAACACGTGCCGCCGTAACGGAGGTAGATGACGATCATGGAAATAGCTGGCGAGCATCATCGGTATAACCAGCTTCATCAATTCCGAAGGTTGGAAATTCAGTAATCCGGGAATTCTCAACCAACGCTGTGAACCATTCACCGTTGTGCCAACAAACAACACGGCAATAAGAAGCAATATGCCAATACCAAAAAGCCAAGGCGCTATTCTTAGATAAAAAATTGGAGAAATCTGAGCCATCACTATCATCACGCCAAAAGCGACACCAATCTTGATCAGTTGAGATATGACAGGGGCTGATTGTTGCTCAACAGCAGAATAGAGAATTAACAGACCATAAGCACAGATAACCAACAACAATAGAATGATGGGGATGTCCAGATGGAGCTTTTCACCTAACCCAACTGAACGGGTTCTACCAAAGCCCGCGCTAGGCATTCGACGTACAAAATCCTGACTCATAGTTCAGTCATCCGCTTGTGCTACTTTGTATCGGTCTTCCAGCAAGTAGTAATCCAATATCTTTCTAGCAACGGGAGAAGCAATAGAACTGCCACCGCCGCCATTTTCTATCAACACTGCTAGGGCGATTTTTGGTTTATCAAGCGGGGCAAATGCGACGAACCAAGCATGTTTACGCTGTCTTTCTGTCAGTTCATCTTTGTCGTATTCTTCCCCTTGAGGTATACCCACAACCTGTGCGGTGCCGGACTTTCCCGCCATTCGGTAAGGGATATCTCGCCCGATATAAAACCAGGCAGTACCGTTTTCTCCAAAACCCTTGTTGCCGCGATGGACAACCATACTCATCGATTCAAAAATCAAATCCCAGGCATCGTCAGATACCGAATCAAGATCGGGTAGTCGCGCCTCAGGAGACAACTCAGGAAGTTCAACGCCGCTTTTTAACATCCGCGGCGTCACAATTTTGCCACGGTTCGCAAGCGTTGCGACAGCGGTAGCTAGTTGCAGCGGTGTCACCAGCATATCCCCCTGCCCTATACCTATGTTGACTGTATCTCCCGGATACCAGGGCAGACCCCTGGCTGATTTCTTCCATTCCCTGGATGGCAGCAATCCACCGCGAGCTTCAGGGAGATCAAGTGTTGTGTTCATACCAAATCCGAATAGCGCCAGGTTCTCATGTATTCGATCGATGCCAAGCTTCACTGCGAGGTCGAAAAAGTAAATATTACAAGATCGATAGATCGCCTTTTGCAAGTTCACGTCACCGTGGCCGCCGCGGCCATCTTTTTTCCAGTTCCAATCTCTATAAAGTCGTGAGTTATTGGGTAACTTGAACCACCCAGGGTCGTCGTGAATAGTAAATTCAGGCGTTGTTGTGCCGGTCATCAATCCGGCCAAGGCAATAAATGGCTTTAGTGTTGAGCCAGGTTCATATTGTCCCTGTAGCGCACGATTGAACAATGGCACATCACCGGAATCTCTAAGTTCTGCGTAGCTCTGATAATCGATTCCCGTGACAAAAAGGTTAGGATCGTAGGCCGGCTTCGATACCAATGCTAGGATTCCGCCTGTTTCAGGATCAATGGCAACAACAGTGCCACGACGATCTCCCAAGGCATCGCTGGCAGCTTTCTGCAGACCGATATCAACATACAGGGTCAGATCCTTGCCAGGATGTGGCGGAACAGAATCCAACACTTTCATAACTCGGCCGCGCGCATCAGTTTCTACCTGTTGATAACCAACCGTGCCCAACAGGGAGTCTTCGTAGAATTTCTCAACACCTAACTTGCCAAGGTGATCTGTACCGGAATAAGCCACGTTATCTAGTAACTTTGCATCTTCTTCATTGATACGTCGAACCGAACCAACGGCGTGTGCCATGAGTTCACCATGAGGATAGTGCCGAACCAATCTCGCTTCAATTTCAACGCCTGGCAACGCATAACTATTGACACTAACCCGGGCTATTTCTTCCGGTGTCAAACGATACAGCACAGGTACCGCCTCAAAGGGACGTTGGCGCCGAGACAACCTTTTTTTGAAACTCGTTATTTCTTCATAACTAAGACCTACTAACTCGTCCAACTGAGCCAAAGTCTCATCCAGGTTTACGACTCGCTCCTTAGTTAGCGTCAACCGATATGCAGGAATATTATCGGCAATGAGCTCACCATTCCGGTCATAGATCAGTCCCCTGATCGGCGGCAGAGATTGAACCTGAATCCTATTTCGGTCGGACAAAGTGGCAAAAAGATTATGTTGCAGAATTTGTAAATAAAACATGCGAGCAACAAGAAACAGCGTTAACAAAATCAAAAAACCGAAGCCCAGAGTCACCCTGTCAAAAAAAATTCGACTTTCTCCGGTATGATCTTTAAGCGCTAGTGGTTCTGCCATTTAGTTACTTATTCATTCAATTACTTGTGGTAGGGATGATGGTTGATAACAGACCATGCTCGATAAATTTGTTCTGCCAGCAGCAACCTAACCATAAAATGGGGAAAAGTCAGGCGCGAAAGGCTCCAAGTAAAATCGGCTCGCTGCAAACAAGCTTGGCTGAGACCATCTGGTCCTCCAACCATTAATTGCACCTGACTAGCTGTTTGTAACCAGCTGGTAAATTGTTGCGCTAGTTTTTCCGTGGTCCAATCGCCACCCCGACTATCCATCGCAATAACAACGCCGCCAGTCTTAAGACGCTCCAACATCTTTTTACCTTCTTCTTCTTTTAGCTTTGCTACAGACTGAGACTTTCCGCGATGCGCGACCGGGATTTCAGAAAGGATTAACTGCCACTCTCTGGGTAATCGCTTCTCATATTCTTTGTATCCATCGGAGACCCAGCTAGGAGAACGCGTACCAGCAGCTATTAACTCAATCTGCATCAGTCTGAGTCGAGTCTGCATCAGCCTGAGTGGAACC
>JBLHWY010000121.1:0-19604 GCA_047629195.1 Candidatus Azotimanducaceae bacterium | reverse complement strand
TAGATTTTGACAAAGCAGAGAAATTTCGAAGACTCGCGGCGGAAACAGGGGTATCCTCCGCATTTCTCGCTCATAGATATGCACTTTCGATGCTGGGGGTGGATACTGTCGTTCTTGGCGTTAAAGACAGGGTCGAACTCAATGAATGTCTCGAAGCGGAGGCTGCGGGACCCTTAGATCAAGCGACTATGAACAAGATAGATCAGGCCATATCAACAGGCAATTTATAAACCAGGAAAATTATGACTAACAACGATATCTTGCGTCAGTTGCGCTTTGTGTTCGATTTTAAAGATCACGCTATGGTAAAGCTGTTTGCGTTGGGCGGGCTTGAAGTAACTAGAGAAGTCATTAGTAGCTGGCTCAAAAAAGAAGACAATACAGACTTTGTAGAATTAGAAGACCCAGCGCTCGCAAGTTTTCTAAATGGTTTGATTGTAGAAAAAAGAGGCAAAAAAGAAGGTGCTGAACCCGAAATCGAACAGCGATTGAATAACAACATTATCCTGAAGAAGCTAAAAATTGCGTTGGACATGAAAGCCGAAGATGTCATTGAGACGCTGGAACGGGCGAACCTTAGGATCGGTAAGTCAGAGTTGAGCGCATTCTTCCGCAAACCAAAACATAAACATTATCGTGCCTGTAAAGATCAAATTTTACGCAATTTTATTCACGGCATACAAATGCAGTACCGGCCCGATCCTGGTCCTGGTATTAGTCCTAGTGAAGAGAACGATAAGCAACAGTCAGAGCCAGAGAAGGCTACAGAAGGGAAGAGTTCAGTTTGGAAATGAATCAGGTCGTGATCAATCGTGAACCAGTGGAACTATATAAAGTGCTCAAATTTGAGGGTCTTGTGGGCAGCGGTGGCGAAGCCAAGTTTGTGATTGATAGCGGACTTGTGCAATTAAATGGCCAGGTTGAAACCCGTAAACGGAAGAAGGTCGTGTCTGGCGATGTCATTGAATTTAATGAAACACGGATGACGCTGGTCTTGGAGTAGGGATCTTGATCTCTCTTTAGTTGGGCGTTGAATAGGGAGTGACATCAAATCCGAACATGCCATATCTTGCCTCCACTGCGCGAAGTGTTTCTTCGCACCAGTAATCTGAGCCCGGCTGAGGAAATCCTAGCACCGCACGTTGGTCAATACTCGCACCAGCGATCAGCCGTTCTAGGAATTTATTGTCACGATAAGCCTGCCACGCCCACCCGACATGAAGCGTGCTTATCCATTCTGAAGCGGCTTTTCGATAAGTAATATTGTGAACTACGCGGCTACCATTGTTTGACAAGGGTGTGCCGCGATGCCAAGTATCGTGTCGATAGAACAAAACGTCGCCCTTTTTGTAAGCAGTTCTTTTTTCTCGGTCGTACAGTGCCTGACGCCAACTGGCAAGTTCTGGGCGCTGTGCTGCAAAATAGGTTTCGGCTGCATCTTTGTCGTTGATGTAACGTAGGTCACCAATTCCAGGTGAGTCAATAATTGGCCAGCGATACGCTGGGTCATCTATGCCTTGGCGGGGTACAACTGCAGTACCGCCGTGGTTATCCTCTGCATCGCTTAGGTAGATAATCATCTCTACCGCCTCGGGTTTGTGCCAAGGCGTTGGATGCGCGATTGTGTGGTTGGGATAGTCAATATGGATTCGCTGATCAGCATTGTCCTGAATGCCCTTTTTTTCTCCGTGACCATATTTTGCCCAAACATCGGACTGGGAAAGACGTATGTCCGCGACTGACTCGCCGAGGAACTCTGCAACCGCCTGTAGCAGCGACTCGTCCAGAGTGACTTGATTCAGGGGTTTGACTTGAGAAGGAAAGTTCATCGCGCCGGTACTGCCAAAATCAGTTACCTTTGCCGCTTCTTCTGAACCTGGTTGTGGGTAAAATAATTTAGCTGCGCTCGCGAGAGCATCAATGCTGTCTGGGTCCGTTAATCCGCTGACGAAGGTGTAACCCTGCTCGCGCCATTGCGAAATTTGGTCAGAACTTAGGCGTTTGCCCGGGTTCACAGCCGTTGCCCTTATAAGTTTGTCTTGAATCAATTTGTCCACCTCCACGTTTTCAATATCGCGCTATCGGGTAAGCCACTAGTCGAACTATAATTACAAAATAGCATGTTTAAATAGCATTCATTTTCTTAAGGTTGCATACATGGTACTTGAAGAGGCAGAAGGAAAACCAATCGCTCTGATTCTGTGGCGTAAAAAAGACGATGGGGAAGATGATTTAGCGGTATTCAAAGGTATCTTGACTCAGCAAGATGGTACTTATTATCTGGATCGTGAAGAGGGCTATGACAGATCGTTAACAAAAGAATGGTTAGGGCGAATTGACACCGTGCCAATGGAGGTTAAGGCAGTGTTACTTGATTGTGACTACCAACTTTCACTTAATCTTGATGAGCTTACTGAAGCGGGTGGACTTGAGAAGTTCGGCTTTAGTTGGCCAGTAGTAGCTTGAATTCCCCGATTTAGCGGCTTCTTTGTTATCCTGAATAGGCGCTGACTTAACGCCGGCAGATTAACTTACGCATTTAGAGACATATATTCTATTGGACACATCATCACACCAGACCTATGCCGCGAAGCCAAGGTCGTGGTCAGATTTGGGGACGCTGTATTTGTCCAAAAACCATCTAGCTCTATTTCTCTGCCTCTTAACAGTTCTTTTTGAGTCGAAAGTCTATAGTGCGGAAAAGGTTGGCGACCAAAATCTGGAAAGCGTGATTTTACAGCTAAAGTGGCAACACGGGTTTCAGTTTGCCGGCTATTACGCGGCGATAGACAAAGGTTTTTATAGAGAAGTCGGGTTGGAAGTCGAGCTGGTTGAGCACCTTGGCGCTGATTCACCAGTGAGCGTGTTGCTCAGGGGTAAAGCAAATTACGCCGTATCCGGTCCAAGTGTCGCAGTCAACCGAGCGCTGGGTGAGCCAGTCGTGGCACTTGCCGCTATTTTTCAACATAGTCCCTACGCGTTCCTAGTAAGAGAAGATTCGGGCATTCAGCGAGTAGAGGATTTTGTCGGTAAACGAGTCTCCATTGGTGCTCAGCTAGAACATGTTGAATTACTCGCAACCCTCCGTCGTGCAGGACTGGAAGATGAAGACTACATACAAATACCGAATAATTTTGATTCGGAGTCCCTTATACGAGGGGAAACGGATGTCTATAACGCTTATGTGACTAATCAGGGTTTTGTGCTGGAGCAAGCAGGTTTCGAAAATCGCTATATCCTGCCTTCACACTACGGTATCGACTTTTATGGCGACATTCTAACGACGACGGAAAAAGAAATACTCGATCATCCCAAGCGCGTTCAAACGTTCTTGCAAGCCTCTCTAAAGGGCTGGAAATATGCACTTCGGCACGAGGATGAGGTGATCGAATTAATCCTTGGGCGCTACAATACCCAGAACTACACTCGTGAACAGTTGGAATATGAAGCAAGAGCTTCCCGTGAACTTATACAGCCGCTTTTAGTTCCTTTGGGGCATATGAATCCAGATCGTTGGGAGCATATTAGAGAAATATTCGTCGACCTTGAATTTATTGATCCTGAGCATAGTATTGGTGGGTTGGTTTACAATTCAAAAGTAGAAGATGGTGGTATTGAAAATTTCATCACAGAAAATTTTGGTGAAACTGTTGCGACGCTCATCCTCGGTGTTTTTCTGATATTGATTATAGTGCTCGTTCAGGGTCGTCGAATTATTTTCCTGAGAACGCAAGAGTTAGCTGAAAGTGAAAGGCATTGGCGCGAACTGATCACTGCCGAACCCGCCGGTGTTATGACAACAGATGAAACCTCAAAAATCATCAGTCTAAATCCAGCAGGACTTGAGTTGTTACAGGCGACGTCTGAGGCTGAAGTTGAGGGTCGGCAGTTTGTAGACTTTATTTTAGAAGGGGATCGGCCCGAATACGAAAGGCTTAATAAACAAACATTTGAAGGCGAAGTGGGCACACTAAAGTTTAGAATATGTGGGCTACAAGGAAAGGAGGTTTCGTTAGAAACTTACGCAGTTCCATTTCGTGATGGTGAGGGGCAGATCAAACGGCAACTCTCAGTGATCCATGATATTACTGAACAATTAAGTGAGCATGCACGTAGCAAGGAGTTGGGAAGAGAGTTAAGTCAAAGGCATAAAATGGAAGCCCTAGGACAGCTTTCTGGCGGCGTTGCTCACGACTTCAATAACTTACTCAGTATTATCCAAGGTAATACCGAGCTTGTTTTGAATGAAAAAAATGTGGTTTCTGCCAAGGAGCGTGCGGAATATTTGCACATTGTGCTGGATGCTACCGATAGAGCTGCTGAGTTAGTGACACAGATGATGGTGTTTAGTCGGTTAGACAGAAGCGAGGAGGCGTCCTATGACCTTGCTCTCCTAATCAAGAAAGATATCAAAATGCTCCGTTCAGT
This sequence comes from Candidatus Azotimanducaceae bacterium, assembly GCA_047629195.1. Lineage (GTDB taxonomy): Bacteria > Pseudomonadota > Gammaproteobacteria > Pseudomonadales > Azotimanducaceae > UBA4582. The sequence continues at coordinate 15,176 of JBLHWY010000121.1, read as the reverse complement.
GTTGCCATCCAGCGTTGAGGTGGAAAGCGTTATCGCTGAAGACCTTCCTCCGGTGATCATTGATCCCGTTCAGTTGCAACAAATCCTGATGAATCTGTGCATCAATGCCCGAGATGCGATGAATGGAATAGGCAAGCTCACTATTTCGCTGAGTCATGTGAATGGTGCTTCAGGTATTTGTCAGTGTTGCCGGAAGCAGATAGCTGGTCGTTGGATAGAGCTTGCTGTCGAGGATAATGGCTGCGGTATTGAAAAAGATCAGATGGATCGAATATTTGAGCCCTTCTACACAACTAAACCTATTGGGGAAGGTACCGGCATGGGGTTGTCTGTCATTCACGGCATTATGGGTAGAAGTGATCGTCATGTGTTGGTTGATAGCCGACGTGGTAGAGGGTCTACATTTAGAATGTTGTTTACACCTGTCGAACGCGATATTCCATCTGTAGCCCCCCCAATACCGGCAAAAGTCGAACTTGCTCTGAGCGGTAGTGATCAACGAATACTGATTGTGGATGATGAGCGTGATGTAGCCGATATTGTGGGTAGGTTTTTAACGATGGCAGGTTACCAGACGACCATTGTTTACGACAGCCTTAAGGCGTTAGACAAGTTCTTGGAGGACCCCAAGCATTTCGATATGGTGATCACTGATCAAACCATGCCGGGTTTAACTGGTACGATGCTAGCCAGAAAGATTAAGGCTCTACGTGAAGACATTCCTGTAATTCTTTGTTCAGGTTTTAATTCTGGCGTTGAATCAGGAGAAGAAGCAGGGTTTTGTGATGTATTCATTGCTAAGCCGTATGAGATGAAAGAGTTACTCGCCATTGTCGCGACTACTTTCGCCAACGCACATTCTGGAGAACGACATGCCACCCCAAATAACGATAGATAATATTCAAGACTTTGTCGGCAAAGAGATCGGTGTAACTGATTGGGTCGAGCTGGATCAGATGCAAGTCAATATATTTGGAGAGGTCACTCGATGGAATAAATGGATGCACTCAGATCAGGAGCGTTCGCGTCGAGAAAGCCCCTACGGTGACACGTTAGTCCATGGTTTTTTCCTTGTGAGCTTGATTACATATTTTTCTGAAATTGGTGGCTTGAGGCCAAAAGATGGTTCTCATTCGTTAAATTATGGCATGGACAAAGTTCGGATACTTCAACCGGTTAAGGTCGGCGATGGTGTTAAGTTACGAGACCGAATTAACGTGCTTAAGGTCGTCAACAAACCTGACGGCTGCAAGCTTTGCACAACTTCGCATCAAATTGAAATCGAAGGTGAGACACGCCCAGCTGCATATATCGAATACCTGAATTTCTGGCAGCCGGCCAACAATATCTAGACAGAAATTCTAAATCTAGAGGGCCTGCAGAAATTAACCTGCCGGTCCAAAGCAGATGCTTGCCACCTCCTTGTACTCAGACACAAAGTGCATGGTTAACCCCTTCTTAAGGTAGTCTGGCATCTCGTTATAATCCCGTTCATTATCCGCTGGTATTATCAGCTCTTTAACACCAGCCATTTTCGCAGCGATGACCTTTTCGCGTATGCCGCCGACCGGGAGTACCCGTCCCGTCAAAGTTAGTTCTCCTGTCATGGCAATGTCTCTGCCCAATTTTTTGTTTTTCGCAATTGAAAGAAGCGCGGTCGCCATCGTGACGCCCGCACTTGGGCCGTCCTTGGGTGTCGCGCCCTCTGGGACATGAAGGTGTACAAAAGCATCATTAAAGAAATCTGCTGTTGTGCTCAGTTCCGTTAAATGCGAAGCAACGTAGCTATAAGCTATTTGGGCTGATTCCTGCATGACGTCACCCAGTTGGCCGGTTAGCTTTAGCCCTCTGTTTCTGTCGTGAATAAGAGAAGCCTCTATCGAGAGCGTCGTTCCTCCCATTGCCGTCCATGCAAGTCCGTTGATAACACCAAGTCCACGTTGCGGCTTCTGTTTCTTGAAATAGGGCGCGCCAAGATAGTGTTCTATCTCTTTTATGCCGATATTAATTTTTTTCTTACCATGTTCAAGCAGTTCAACGATAGCTTTTCTAACAATTCTGCCTAATTGCTTTTCAAGGTTGCGAACTCCCGCTTCACGGGCATAGCCCTCTACCACTGCGCGAAGCGCTCCGTCGGTGATTTTTAGCTTTGACGCAGGTAATCCGGCTTTTTTTAGTTGTCTTTTCCATAGGTGATGCTTGCCAATTTGAACCTTCTCTTCCGTTAGGTATCCAGCAAGTCGAATAGTCTCCATGCGGTCGAGTAGTGGCGCAGGAATGGTATCCAATTGATTTGCAGTGCAGACAAACAATACCTTAGAAAGGTCTACTCTGAGGTCGAGATAATGATCAAGGAACTCACTATTTTGCTCTGGGTCTAAAACTTCGAGCAAAGCTGAGGCAGGGTCACCCTGATACGAAGCACCGATCTTGTCGACTTCGTCGAGCATGATCACAGGGTTGCTGACGTCGACCTCTTTTAAAGCCTGTATCAATTTTCCTGGCATGGCGCCGATGTAGGTTCTCCGATGCCCTTTTATTTCTGCTTCATCTCGCATGCCGCCAAGGCTAAATCGATAAAACTTTCTACCCAACGCTTTCGCGATTGATTTACCAATAGACGTTTTGCCCACGCCCGGCGGACCTACCAATAGTAGTATTGAGCCTGAGATTTCGCCTTTGTAAGCGCCGACGGCAAGAAACTCGACAATGCGTTCTTTGACATCTTCAAGGCCATCGTGATCTTTGTTTAGAGAGTCACGGGCTAGTGTCAGGTCAAACTGATCCTTGCTCGTGACACCCCAGGGTACGGAAGTGACCCAATCCAGATAGTTTCTTGTTACGCCATATTCTGCCGAAGATGAATCAAGCACTTGCAGTTTTTCCAACTCCTCATCAATTCGCTCACTCACATGCGCGGGTACTTTAAGTTTTAGTAAGCGTTCACTAAATTTTTCTGCATCCGCCTGACGGTCATCCTTCGATATACCGAGTTCTTTCTGAATGACTTTAAGTTGTTGATGGAGGAAAAAATCTTTCTGCTTTTCGTTAACCTGTTGCTGTACTTGGTCGTTTATTTGGGCTTGAAGTCGGGCTGCGCTTAACTCTGTCTGGAGCAGTATCAGTACCTTCTCCATACGTTCAATCAGCGGCAGAGTCTCAAGAATTTCCTGCATCTCAGCAGGCTTGGATGAAGTGATTGCCGCGGCGAAATCCGCGAGTGGACCGGGTTCACTGGTATCAAAATAGTTCAGATATTGTTTTAGCTCTTCATTGTAGAGCGGATTCAGTTGCATGAGTTCTTTGATGATATTGATCAAAGCAGTCGCGTATGCGCGCAACTCTTTCGGGTCCTCATTGATCGGCGACTCAAGGTATTCAACCCGCACGACAAAAGGAGGTTTTTTGCTAAGCCATTCAACAATGCGGAATCTTTTCACGCCTTGAGCAACAAATTGCAATTTGTCTTTCACATTATGGAGGTGATGAATTCGGGCGACGCAGCCAACAGCCTCGATATCCCCAGGTTCAGGGAGACTTTTCCCGGCTGGGATATTTGCATAGCTGAGCGCGACTATTTTATGCGCAGTCTCGACCACTTTTTTGATGCCTTTGCCCCAGGGTTCCTGATCAACCACAACAGGTTGAACAAGAACTGGGAAATAAGGTCTTGATGCCAGAGGTATCAATTGTAAGGTGTCCGGCAATATTTCGTCTGGTCTTGCGATTGCGGTTGAAGGGCCGCCGTCGTGTGGAATGAATTCGCTACTCATATCAATATCTATCACTTTTTCATGATGACTGTTAGCTGAGAAGTTGGGTCAAAAGTGGTGATTTCAAGGGGATACTTTGTTTTAAGTGGATGGTGGCGTAATCTGTTGACTTCCCCGTTGCAATATTGGACTTATGAAAACTGTAACACCATGATCAGGCTGCTGACGGTATCTTTATTGCTAATCTTTGGTGGTAGCTTCCTTGCGAGTTCCATTCAAACAGATAATGGTCGAGTTGCTGTGACCGATGTTCGGTTCGAAGGCGACGGCGGACAAATGATGTCTGGTTTGCTTTATGTGCCTGTTAACGCCACCGCAGGCAGTCCTCAACCAGGTGTGCTTGCGGTCCATGGCTACATCAACAGTCGGGAGACACAATCAGGTTTCGCAATTGAATTGTCCCGACGAGGTTTTGTGGTATTGGCTCTGGATCAAACTGGGCACGGCTATTCTGATCCGCCGGCGTTCAGTCAAGGCTTTGGTGGTCCTGCGGGCTTGCGCTATTTGCGGGCGCTACCTATGGTTGATAACACCCGAATCGGACTGGAAGGTCATTCGATGGGCGGCTGGGCAGTGCTTTCAGCCGCAGATTCAGATCCTGACGGTTACAGCGCGATGGTGCTTGAAGGATCGTCCACTGGCACGTTTGGTACACGTACCGGGACGCCAGACTTTCCTCGTAACTTGTTGCTGGTTTTTAGTCGATTCGATGAGTTCTCTGGTTTTATGTGGGGAAGTGAAACTTCTTCAGATATTGTCCATACCGAAAAATTAAAAACACTTTTTGGTACTGAAAAAGAAGTTGTGCCAAACGAAATTTACGGTGACCCAGAGCAGGGTGATGCTCGAAAACTTAATATGCCAGCGGTGACGCATCCTGGCGATCACCATTCGACCGTGGCTATTGGCATGGCGATTAGCTGGTTGCAACAGCACCTGAAGCCATCCCTTCCGTTGAGTGTTGAAGACCAACGCTGGTATTGGAAAGAACTGGGCACTGCATTGGCGCTGCTCGGTATTTTTATGCTGATCTTTCCAGTTGCAGATTTACTGCTTAAAAATCGGTACTTTTCTGATCTGTCGTTATCGATTCCTGCCAATGGCGTGTCACTTAATGGCGGTTGGGCTTATGCGGCAATACTGACCGCTATTATTCCTATATTAACATTTTTCCCGTTGCAGGCATGGGGAGGGGGCGTTGTTCTTTTTGGTAACCAAATCTGGAGTCAGTCCATCACGAATGGCATTGTCATCTGGATGCTAGGGACGGGGTTTATTAGCTTTTGTTCGTTTGTTTTTTGGTGCAAATATCAGCAGTCGTTTGTGCGGTCGTTAAGTCAATGTGGACTGGCTGGACTTGGCTATGTGGGGAAGGCATTTCTGCTAGCGGCATTGGTGTTTATTGAACTCTATCTATTTGCGTTTCTTGTCGATTTTTTGTTTCTGACTGATTTTCGAATTTGGGTAGTGGCGCTGAAGTTGATGTCTACGGTTCAATTTCATCAATTTATAGTCTATTTGCCATTGTTCACCATTTACTTTGTTGTGTTAGGGATAATCCTGCATACGCAACTTAGAATAGAAGCACATTCAATAGGCCGGGCGATATTTGTGAATGGTTTGTTGCTAACAATGGGTTTCGTTATATTACTTGTCGTGCAGTATTTTCCGCTTTTGATGGGATCAAGTTTGGCTATATCATCACAGCCTCTGCTGACAATTGTCGCAATTCAGTTTGTTCCGCTAATGATGTTGATCGCCGCTATATCAACCTGGTCCTTCTTCCGAACGGGGGCTGTCTATGTCGGGGCTTTTATCAATGCATTGATTGTGTGTTGGTACGTCACTGCTGGTCAGGCTACTCAGGTTGTGCCCTTTCTATTCTAAAGAGCGGCTCTAATGCGTTTTTCTACAGAGCCTATTTATTTCAGCTTCTAAATATCCTTGATTGAGCTTTTGCGTATCCATTTTCCGAATTTGATGGTCCGCTCCCAACGAGAATAATCTATCAATAGACTCAATGTAATATTACTGCGTCAAGTTTGATGTGTTTTAATGAGCGGCGATAGAGGGCGCTGATAGCAATGACGCTTTTATGACGATGCGTTATGCAATTTTTAATTCAGCAACTAAGCTCCTTTCGTATGTATTTAGGTATCATCGATGGTAGTTCCTTCGGGAAATCGTGATATCTGTCGTGGTGTTTTCTAAAAATGGTATAAGTTTTTCGACCATTTGAAATTTTTAATTCAGGAAGTAACTTAATGGATCATTCAAAGTACTCGATTGATGAAATGATATCGGCAAAATCAATTGCCGCAAGGGTTGAAGCGCTGGCGAAGGAGATTTCGGCAAACTACGAAAAAGCCGACAAACTTGTCGTTGTCGGTTTACTTAGGGGGTCATTTGTTTTCATTGCCGATCTAGTCCGTGAATTGAATATTCCAGTGGAGGTGGATTTTTTGGAAGTTTCATCCTATGGGGATTCGATGACAACTTCGAGAGAGGTTCGAATATTGAAGGATCTACGTGGGGAAATTAACGGATTGGATGTACTGTTAGTAGAAGATATTGTCGACACTGGACATACAATGCAGCATGTTCAGGCCTTACTGAAATCGCGTGAACCGAGATCGCTGGAGGTGTGTGCCTTGCTAGACAAGCCTTCCCGCCGCGAGGTTGAAGTTGATGTCCGTTGGATCGGCTTTGAGATACCCGATGAATTTGTCGTCGGGTATGGTATCGACTACGCGCAACGAAATAGAAATCTGCCATTTATCGGAAAAGTTAAACAACTGGACTCTTGATCTCCGCATTGGCGCCGGCAGTTACTTTGTGGCCGTTATTGGTTGCCCAGCTAGGCGGTCTCATGTCTGATCAGCGCTCTTCTTATTGAAGAGCGCGACGGCCTGAATATGATGCGTAATATGTCTATTAGTTAACTAAGGTAATGATCCATGAGCGACAGATCTTGTTCCCCAGATTCAATTCGCGCGATTGTTTGCAGATGAACTTCATCAGGACCGTCATATATTCTGAATGCTCGGGCTTTGTTAAATGCTCTGGCTGCTGGCGTGTCGTTAGTCACTCCTTTTGCGCCGTGGAGCTGAACTGCCCGGTCAGCGATAGATAGATAGATCCTTGCGACAGCGACCTTGATCATTGAGATTTGTTTCCTAGCTGCTTTATTGCCGATGGTATCTAATTGATGTGCAGCGCGTTGCACTAGCAGGCGTACCTGATCAAGTTCAATGCGTGAAAGACTGATGGCTTCCTGGGTAGAGCTATACTCGTCGATACGTTTGCCAAAGGTCGTTCGCTCCTGCGAGCGCTTCACCATCAGGCTGATAAGGACCTCACATTCACCGATTGCGCGCATACAGTGGTGTAGCCGCGCAGGTCCGAGTCGAGCCTGCCCAATTGCGAAGCCCGCGCCTAGTTCTCCTAGCAAATTTTCTGCTGGTACTCGCACATCCTTCATTTCGAATTCTGGATGAAGATTGGTTGCAGACATATGATCAAATACTGGCAGGTTTCGCATAAAGTTAATACCTGGCGAATTCCTTGGAACAAGAAATAGCGATTGGCGTTTGGACTTTGGTGCTTCACCATCGGTTACACCGACCACTACGATGAGTTCGCATGTCTCATGGGATGCATTCGATGCAAACCACTTTCTGCCATTAATGACGTATTCGTCGCCGTCGCGGACGATGCTGGTCGCGAGGTTAGTCGGGTCAGATGATGCAACTAGTGGTTCGGTCATCGCAAAAGAAGAGCCGATCTCGCCGTTCAAGAGCGGTACTAGCCACTTGGATTTTTGCTGTTCGGTGGCAAATAATTGCAGCAACTCCATATTTGGCACATCCGGAGCATGACAATTGAAAACTCGCGATGCCCATTCCAATCGACCTAGTACCTCCGCGACACCCGTAAATTCGAGATTCGTTAGTCTTGTCCCAGGTTCATCATCGCTGAGGCGTGGCAGGGCCATGTTCCATAAACCGAGAGCCTTGGCTTCCTGTTGCAGCATCTTTTGAATTGCAGGCACGGCTTCACCGGTATCTGCCTGGCTCTGCCAAAGCTTGTGGTTTGGCAAAATACGATCGTTGAAAAAAGCTTCGACCTGATTTCTGATCTCAATCGCGCGAGAAGGTAAATCGAACATGGGTAAGGACCTATGGCTGGTTAAAAAAATCATAATACCTTCGTCACTGTCACGGGTCAGTCGTTATTGTCAGCGCAACACCTTAGTAGCAGTATATACAGTAGCAGTACATGCCAGCGATGATGTCCTATTATGATCAGTATGCTTAAAACAGAATGTGCTACCGTTAAAGTGTCATCCGCATTGGTGTACTTGGTCTGAATGCGGGTTTGGAGATATGTCAAAAAAGAGGGAAATAAAGTGAGCGAACAACTGAAACAAGATGAGCCTCAACAGTCATTTATGAGTCCATTCCTGGCTCCCAATCCGCCGCCAGTCATTGTAGATCCTTATTCTGTGCCAATTGAAGACATCAATATGATTGATGGCAGGCTGTTTCAACTTGACGTGCAAGACGAGCATTTCAAGCGCCTTCGAGAAGAGGATCCTGTTCATCTGAATGACCTGCCGAAGATTGGTCGCTATTGGTCGATTACCAAATTTGAAGATATTATGTTCATTGACAAGAACCACGAAAAGTTCTCGTCAGCGCACGGTATCGGTATTGGCCCAAGGGTTGATGCTGAGCCCGACCCTGCAGACATGAATTTGTCGATGTTTATCGCTATGGACCCGCCCAAGCACGACCTGCAGCGAGCCACTGTTAGTGGTGTGGTAGCGCCTCCTAATCTGGCTAAGATGGAAGGCGTCATTAGAGAGCGCGTCATTAGCATTCTTGACTCGTTGCCAAGGGGAGAAACTTTCAATTGGGTGGATAAAGTCTCAATAGAGCTAACGACTCAAATGTTAGCAACTTTATTTGATTTTCCTTTTGAAGATCGTCGAATGTTAACCCGTTGGTCAGACGTGGCGACTTCGCCTCCGGGGCTTGGTGTCGTTGAAACTGAAGAGCAGCGTCGCGGTGAGTTAATGGAATGTCTGGCTTACTTCACCCGGCTTTGGAATGAGCGTGCAGCGATGGAGCAGCCTGGTTCTGATCTGATTTCGATGCTTGCCCATGGAGAAGATACTAAAAACATGGCGCCATTTGAGTTTTTAGGTAACCTGATACTGTTAATCGTCGGTGGTAATGATACGACACGAAATTCGATTAGTGGCGGTCTTCTTGCGCTGAACAAAAATCCTGCTGAGTACGACAAGCTGCGAAATGACCACTCGCTTATTCCCAATATGGTTTCCGAAATTATCCGCTGGCAAACGCCTTTACCCTACATGCGAAGGACTGCCAACGAAGATTTTGTGTTGCGTGGTAAAGAGATCAAAAAAGGAGACCAGCTACTCATGTGGTACATCTCTGGCAATCGTGACGATGACGTTATCGACCGAGCCAATGAGTTTTTGATTGATCGCTCGGCTGCCAGACATCACCTTTCGTTTGGTTTTGGGATTCATCGCTGCATGGGTAATAGATTGGCAGAAATGCAACTCAGAGTACTTTGGGAGGAGATCGTGACTCGTTTCAAATATGTTGAAGTTGTGGGTGAGCCGGCTCGACTTAGATCAAGCTTTGTCCGCGGAATAACTGATTTGCAGGTGAGATTGCACGAGCTTTAATCTCGTTTCACAAAGAAGGCCGGAAAGAAGGCTGGAAAGAAGGCTGGAAAGAAGGCAGGAATAGAAAAAGCACGTTCTAACACCTTTAAATTAGGGGTTGGACCGTGCCTTTTTTAGTTCTGCTCTAACTTCAAGGCCAATACAGCACGCTTGTGATAGCGCCCGTTAAGTCTTGCAATAAAGTTTAATAGACGCATTTGCCAACCGTATTTCGAATCAAATTGGGCGTATATATCGTTCAACTTTGCCGAATCACCAATGATCTCTGCTGAGCCTGATTCCCAGTCTTCGCTCTTTAAATTGCCACGGAGATCACAGGGTGCGATTGAAACCTCGCCGTTGTTCCTGATTCGCTTGACCTTACCAGCTTTAGATTCTGAGAAAACGTAGTACTCGGAGCCCTCGCCAACTAGCCAAACCGGCGTTCGAACTTCGCGACCATCCTTGCGGAAAGTGGCTAGGCTGACGTATTTTTCTGTCGCGGGGTTGAATTTCATTATTTCCTGTTGCTCTGCAAATTAGGCCAGAGATTGGCTGGTGACTGTGACACGTTATGGCTTGATCAGTTTCAAAACGAACCTATCCGTATTGCCGCGCAATCCGGGCGTGAAGACCCCTTTGGTTCTATCATCCTTAGGGTTTGCGAGAACATCGCTGGTTTGAACAATAAACCCCGCTTTAGTTGCGACCAAGAGTGCTTGAGCTAACTGCATTCTATGTAGGCTGGCGTTATCCTGGTCAGCACTGCCATTGTGATCGATGATGCCAAATACGCCACCTGGCTTAAGCAGCGCTTTAATACTGATGAGCATGCCATGAGCTGTATCGGGCGATCGATTGTAAAGGTCGTGCAGGTTTAGCGCGGTGAAAGCCGCATCCAGAGAGCCTAGCTTAATGCCAAGGTCTGTCAGGTCGCGATCCAAGCGAACGACGTTAGTTAGCCGATCCTTAGCCAGTCGGTTCGTTAGAGCCTTATCATTAGCGCCTTCACGCATTTTCAGAATAAAGTCAGGGTTTTGAGCATAGACCGTGCCGGTTTTGCCGACAGCAACCGATAATACTTCGGTGTAGTATCCACTGGCTGCAATTATATCGATAACTGACATGCCCTCCGTGATACCTAAAAACTGGATGACTTCCGCCGGTTTTCGACCTGCATCCCTTTGTTTATCTGCGTCTGCTCGATCCCCGGACATTAATGTGTCGGTTAAGGTATCGGCGCCCATTTTTGAGTCCATTGATGAGCAGGCTGCCAACGATAAAACCAAGACAAGTCCAGTTAAACCGTTAGCGATGATTTTTCTTTGTCTGTGAATTGTACTGTAGATAGCGTGTTGCATATCCTGATTCCCCGGTAGTTTCCATTCAGATCTCGATTATACCCGCCTATTACTGGAACGGAAAGTTTGCTCAGAGCAGGCTTTGAATGATTTTAAATTTCGTGATGTGACGATTTTGATCTGGATTTGGTACAGTAGGACTGAGAATACAAATCGCCGAACGAGTGAAGTTGAATCAATTAACGGAGCACAATATGACTATTACAAAAATTGAAACAGGTACCGAAGACCTTTTAGCTGAGATTAATGATGGTGTAGCTGTCATCACCCTCAATCGACCAGAGGCACGTAATGCCATGTCTGGTGAGATGAATGCTGCATTGCAAAAAACGCTGGCTGATGCTGAGCTGAACAACGATATCAAATGCATCATTTTGACAGGTGCGGGTAAAGGGTTTTGTGCCGGTGGTGATGTCAAAGGTATGGCAAGTTCTGGAGATGGTACTGTTGGCCCGCGTACTATTGACCAGGCTATTCACGCTCAGCGGGTCAATCAAAGAGCCACCGCCGGAAAACTATTTAAGATGCCGAAACCGACAATTGCAGCTTTGCCAGGTGCCGCAGCAGGTGCTGGCTTATCTTTGGCCTTAGCCTGTGATTTGCGCATTATGTCTAGCAACGCAATTATGACCACAGCGTTTGCAAGAGTCGGTTTTTCCGGCGACTACGGTGGTACCTACTTTATGGCCCAGCTTGTTGGTACAGCAAAAGCGAAGGAGCTTTATTATTTATCCGAGCGAGTCAGTGCTGAAGAAGCGTTGCGGTTAGGGCTCACAAACTGGGTTTGTGAGGCGGATGAGCTTCAGGCTAAAGCGCTTGAAATCGGTTTGCGGATGGCAAACGGCCCAACAGTTGCGTATCGCTACATGAAAGAAAACTTGAACAGAGCGCTATCAGGCGACATTGATGATTGTATGGACCTTGAAGCTACGCATCACGTTCATTGCGGCCAGACTCAGGATCACAAAGAAGCCAGTAAAGCATTTGTTGCTAAACGTGAGCCGGTTTTCGTGGGTAAATAGCACCGAGAAAACAGCGGTGGCTCATTAGCAGGCTGAAGATTACAAACGAACAAAAAGGAGATATTGATGTCCAAAATTGAAACAGGAGCCGTCGTTGCAGTGACCGGTGCAGCAGGATTTATTGGCGGCTGGATCGTCAGCCAACTGCTTGAAAAAGGGTACCGGGTCAGGGCTTGTGTGCGTGATGAAAATGATGATGCAAAAACTGGTTTTCTTAAAGCAATGGGCGCCTATGTTAGTGGGCGATTGACGCTGCACTCGGCTGATCTAGATGCGGATGGCTGCTTTGATGAAATATTTAGTGGATGTAGCGGTGTTTGCCATGTATCCCACGTTAGCGACTATGACGACCAAGATTATGTGCAACGGGTTTGTGACCACATCATTGGTAGTGTGAATAAATCTGGCACAGTGAAACGGGTGATTGTCACTTCGAGCATCGCTGCTGTTATCTCTGAGGTTGACTTGCAGGAGCTGGTTAAGCGGCCGGTTTGTGATGAAGACCGTTATCCTGACGAACATAACCCTAAGCGTTCACCTGCAAAAGGACAGGGCTACTCGATGGGTAAGGTTATTGCACAGCGAGCTTTTTCTGACGCTGCTGCGACTAACGGTTCGTGGGACGCTATCACCTGTTGTCCCGCTGATAATGTGGGTCCGATTCTCTCCGCACACCAGAAGAATATGGGACCCTGGCAGCATAACATCGAAACGATGTTGCTTGGAAAGTACTACCAGAACGGGGCCTATCGACCCTGGATGACGGTAGATGTACGTGATGATGCCGCTTGCCACATTGCTTTATTAGAAAGCGATAAAGTGAAAAATGGAGAACGTTATATTGCCTGGTCAACAGACATGAGAAACGTTGAAGATGTGTGTGCCAGCATCGTGCGCCTGTTACCGGAGATTGGCTTTACGCCCTCGGCAGTTATCGATTCATTCCCTGAGCGAATTCAGGCAAGAGAAGCGGAGTTTCGAGAAATTTGGTGGGGTTGCGATCTGCGCAATGACAGAATCAAATCGATATTCTCTATTGAATTTCGATCGCTTGATGATTCAATCCGAGATTGTGTTGAGTCGCTTCTCTCTGTTGCTGGCGTAGAAGTTAACTAAGCTTGACCTGCTCGTTAGATTTAACGAGCAGGTCTATTCTCTAGATCTATCAGTTTACTCTGGCTCTGAAGCCAGTCTTTTTAGGCGACTGCTTCGGACCTAGGATCGTGTTTTTGGCCTCTAATCAATTTGCCAGGCAATTCACCCGTTGCTTGCCCCGCTTGATAAATCACTGTGCCCGCAACAATCGTGGAAACGATTCCATCTGCATTCTGCAATAGCCTTTTGCCACCCGCCGGTAGGTCGTGAACGATGTGAGGTGTCTTCAAGCTTAGTGCATCTAAATCAATGATATTAATATCGGCTTTGAATCCCGGCGCAATTAGTCCACGATCTTTCAGCGAATATAGCTCAGCTGGCTGGCGCGTAAGTAGATGAATTGCCTGCTCAAGCTCGAAGCTTTTTCGCTCCTTAACCCACTTGGTGATCACATAAATGTTTGCGCTGGCATCACAAATGGAACCAACATGTGCGCCCCCGTCTCCTAAAGCTGAGACTGTATTTGGGTGTGCTAACAATTCAGGAATATGGTCGGTAAAGTTTGCCGCCGGAATATAAATCAAATTGCTGCCATTGTTGCCTAAAAAGTAGTCATACAACCACTCGTCCGGTTCAACACCTTCCGCCTTGGCGCGGGCAAAAACCGAAGTGTCTTTTGCTGGCAGGTATTCAATAGGCTCTTCTAGCGGATACATCTTATCAAATCGTTGATTGAAGATTTTGACAAAAATATGCGGCTGCTCCAGATCTTCTTCAAGTATCTGGGCACGTACTTCAGGTGTTTTTAACTTCGCAACCATTTCATCCCAGGGTAGATCTTGCAAAGCTTGGAAAGACGGCTTCGGTGAAAATGGGCTCATCGAGGTTGGATGCCCCATTAGCATGCCAACAGGTCTTGAAAGTACCTGGCCACGAATATCCAGACCCTCTGCCTGTGCCTTTTCAATATGGCTTAGTTGCTGTCGCCACAGGTCTGGTTGATTGTCCAACTGAAGTAAGGTGAATGTGCCTTTGGCACCCGTTTTTTCACTCGTGTTTCTGAGAATACTGAACTCTTCTTCCAAATCGTCCCAGTCAGAAATAAGCTGGAACACATGACCTTTGTCACCGGAGAGCGTTTCGCCCAGTTGTTTAAGTTCTTTGGTCGCTGCTTTGTACGTCGGAACATGTTCCCCTTTACTTGTTCGGTGGACCAGTGTTCTGGATGTGGAAAATCCAACGCCGCCAGCGTTAACGCTTTCTTCGATCACGGCTTGCATCTTGGCAATGTCTTCCTCAGTTGCTGGCTCTCGATTCACAGCGCGCTCGCCCATGACATAAACTCTGACGGGACCGTGGGGAACGAGTGCTGCAATATCAATATCTCGCGGTTTTGAATCGAGCATATCGAGATATTCCGGAAAGGTCTCCCAGGTCCAAGGTAGACCTTCGGCCATCGCGGTCTCTGGGATTTCCTCGACACCCTCCATTAACTGCATCAGGACCTGGTGATCTTTTGCCTTACAGGGTGCAAAGCCAACACCACAGTTTCCCATGACAACGGTAGTCGTGCCAAGATTTGACGATGGATTGAGATGTGAATCCCAGGTCGCCTGACCATCGTAGTGGGTATGAACATCGACAAAGCCTGGCGTGACAATCATGCCGGCTGCATCAATTTCTTTGGTCGCTGTGCCCGATAAGTTTTCACCTACCGAGTGAATCAGGCCATCTTTGATCGCTACATCGCAAATTCTCGACGTGCCACCGCTGCCATCGACTACTCGTCCATTTCGAATAATTACATCAAGATCTGTCATTTTGAATCCCTCTAGTTTGAGTGCCTGAGCGACAGGCTCAAAAGTGGTTGCGTGCTGATACTGAAAAATAAATGATTATTTGTACCATAATCTTCACGTTCGTGCGATAGAAGGGATAACAGAGTGAAAGAATTCTAGTGGCTTTTCAGTTTGATGGGGACCCAGACGTAGTCCTGAGCATCGCGTTTTTCTAATATCGGACACCCAGCATCTAAAATACAAATAGATGGCTATCCGCGAGCGTTATCCCGGTCAGGGGCGCTCTGTAGGGATAGCCGAGTAATCAGCTGGTTAAGAAGTGCCGATAGACAGTAGGTTATCTACTGGCTGATACAACTCTTCAAGGTACGCTTTGTCTTCTGCCGCCAGCTCTATGTTGGTCGCTTCTACCAGATCAGTAAGTT
>JBLHWY010000120.1:0-19626 GCA_047629195.1 Candidatus Azotimanducaceae bacterium | reverse complement strand
TTTGTCGCAAACAACCTGCCGATGTGGGCAAGCATTAATCCCGTGACTGGGGAGATAACAGGAACGCCGTTAAACGATGATGTAGGTACAACCAACGATATTTCGATCGCATTGAGTGACGCTAATGAAACTGTCACATTAGAGGGTTTAGCCCTGACAGTTATTAACACGAACGATGCACCTACAATTTCAGGCACGCCACCTCCAACGGTGCTTGAAGATTCTCAGTATTCCTTTGCGCCTTTAGCGGCTGATGTTGACGTTGGTGATTCGCTGACCTATTCGATTTCTGCAATGCCAACCTGGGCAACATTCAGTTCATCCACAGGCGTGCTAACCGGCACACCTGACAACAGCGATGTTGGCATTTATTCAAATATCATTGTTTCTGTTATCGACACCGCTGACAGCTCAGTCCAGTTGGATACTTTTTCAATTGATGTTATCAATACTAACGACGCACCAACAATTACCGGAGTTCCTACAACAGGCGTGCTGGAAAATGATGCCTACAACTTCACACCCATCGCTGAAGATGTTGATATCATATACGGGGATAGTATTTCTTTTTCTATTACTCTGGACCAAGCACTACCTGCATGGTTAACATTCGATACCGCCACAGGCGTACTGAGTGGTAGTCCGAATGATGCCGATGTTGGGCTTCTCTCGAATCTTGTAGTCGCGGTAAGTGATGGTGAAGAAACCCTCAGCCTTCCAGCGTTTAATCTTACTGTGACGAACATCCCGCCCACCATAAGCGGTACTATTGCAGATGCAACTGAGGATGCTGCCTTTTCATATACTTCCACAGCTTCAGGTGGTGACTCATTTGTCGCAAACAACCTGCCGATGTGGGCAAGCATTAATCCCGTGACTGGGGAGATAACAGGAACGCCGTTAAACGATGATGTAGGTACAACCAACGATATCTCGATCGCATTGAGTGACGCTAATGAAACTGTCACATTAGAGGGTTTAGCCCTGACAGTTATTAACACGAACGATGCCCCAACGCTGACTGGTACGCCACCAGAGTTTGCGTTTGTTGATACACCTTACAGTTTCATACTTCTGGCAAACGATGTTGACGTCAATGATTCGCTAATCTTTACCGATAATTTGCCGCTCTGGGCTACCTTAGATGTGGGCAATTCGAACATGCCGACTATCACAGGAACGCCAGTCATCGCCGATTTAGGGACAAGGTCGGTGCTCGTGACTGCTGACGATAACAATGTCACGGCTCCAACAGAGTTTCAATTTTTTCTCGAAGTGGCGAATGGAACGATCGTGAATCTTATCTGGGACAACCCAACTACCTATGCAGACGGAAGTCCACTACCTACTGCTGATTTGTTTGGTTACGAAATGACCTATACAAAACAGGGCGGAACACCTGTGTCGCAAGTGGTTATGACGGGGGCTGGCGGTTCCACATCGTACACCTCGCCTCTTTTGGAACTTGGGACCTACACCTTTTTAGTTAAGGTATTCGATGCTAATTCTGATCTTAGCAAAGCTTCAGATGGGCTATTCGCGATTTTCAACAACTAGCCTACTTAATACACGTGGTAAATATATTACCTTATGCTCAAATTCGCACATTTCACTGTGTGGATTTGGGCAAGCTAAACTAAAAAAACATGAAGCAGAGCCGCATGGATACACAGCCCCAGGGTGCATCAACAAACAAACCTAACAACAATTTGCCAAATTTCATCGGCATAGGTGCAGCCCGTTCTGGAACGACATGGATTGCCGAACAGTTATCACAACACCCCGGCGTCTGGATTCCTTCGAGAAAAGAACTGCATTATTGGACCAGAGATAGAAAATATACCTCACCATCCTTCCTTGGCGAGCCTAGCCTAATAAGTAGATATTTTGGCGAGGACTACTCGCTAGATTTGTGCAAACGGTTTTGCAGAGCAATAGGTAAAAGCGTTTTGGATCTCGACCTGAAGAGTTTGACTTGGAACCTCAACTACTTTTTGGGTAAACCTGACAACGCGTGGTATTCAAAGTTATTTACGGGACATCAATTTCAGTTAACTGGTGAGATAACCCCAGCCTACTCCTTACTTGACGAAATAGACATATCTGCACTTACCCATGATTTCCCAGACATTAAGGCCATACTGATCCTCCGCAATCCAATTGAGCGCGCCTGGTCGACTATTCTCTATCATGACAAGCGAAACATGATTTCGCTTGAGGATATGACGCAATCAGAGATTGAGCAGTACCTGAGCAAATCACAGATTACACAAAGATCTGACTATCTTTCCATTATAAAACGCTGGTCAAAGCATCTTAAAAAAGAACACTTGCTGGTGGTGTACTACGATGAGATATCGAGTGAGCCAGCGCAATTGTACAATAAGCTGCTCAATTTTCTGGATCTTGACCCACCGGAAAATTTCACGGCGGACTTCAAAAAAAGAATCAATGCTTCTAAAACAGTGGACATGCCAGCATGGCTTACTGAACACTTAAAGTCCCAGTATTTGCCTGGTATGAAGAAAATGGCAGATGACTTAGGTGAATATCCAGCTGCCTGGTATGCAAAATACAGATAAACCTATACGACCAGATGACGTCACCAAATTGTCAGGACCATTTTTACTAATAACCGAGCCCGTACTAGTAACCGAGCTTCGTTGACATCTCTCCAGCTTCGCGATCTATCATTCTTAGATCTGCCTCATCGAGGTTTTCCATCCATCCAAGATCTTCTCTAATTTCATCCAGCACTCGAAACCTCGTTCGATTTCCGGCAATTGTGTGCCGACGGGCCTTCTCTTCAAGTGGAGCAAGCGAGGCTCTAGGAATACCAATAAATTCATGAATTTGATCCAAGGAAGCTTCAGGGTCAGCACACAGATCTTCATATTTAACCTGCATCCAAAGAGACGGATCAATGCCTTGCAACAAATTGAAGGTGCGTTTATTCAACTTTGTCCATGATCGCGCCTCTTCTAGTGCTGGTAAGCGTTTTTTCTTCACAGCAGACCATACTAACCCTCTCACATCTCGGGTAAGGAACAGTATTTTTACTGGTAACTTAGAATATTTGGCAATATCCCTCATCTGCAAGGGATCTTTCGATGCATCCACTACCGCTTGTACGTCGCGGTTCTTTGCGTAACTCGTGGCAACAAAATCTCTATTCTCTATCCACCCCTGATAGGTTGAATCCCACGGTGTAGCTCTGGGGACTTCATTCTGATAAGCATAACTTCGCACCAATCGATGAAACTTGTACCAGAGCCAAGCCAGAGGAGCACGGACGCCATATTCTTCCTCAACACCAACATCAGATATCCGCCAACGAAATGGATCGTTCATCAAATCAAACCCATGAACTTTCTTGATATCATCAATAACGGCTCGCCAATGGGGACAAACATTGGGTCTTTCCTCACAGCTACATTGACCGACCCAACGAGTTTTGTGATCTCGATAAATCTGTAAAGCCAACATATCAATTTCACCCATCGCCGCAATATGACGGCTACGGTTTAACATGAGCTCTAGCATTGTGGAACCTGAGTGCCCGCGACCTACGATGTATACAAAGGTGGGTTGCTCAGAAGCTAATTCAGAAATTTCTGTTGGCATCTGCATATTCATAGATTTAAACAAACATGTTAACCTGATTTGAGCAAATTTTCCCATCCGTACTTGCGTATTCGCATATTTATAAACCAACGTTGCTCTTCCATCACAAGCCAAGTTTTCTCAAGCTTCAGTATCCCCCCTCGCTTCAGGTCGCTATGTAATTTATACTGTTTTGCATACAATATTTTGAAACGTCGCGCCTAAAAACAGCATGGTATACCTACGTCTCAAACCAATGTGAGCTATAGTAAGTAACTGTGTGCCGAATTCTGTAGAAGCCAAATCGAGTGAGGAAAACTGAAGGTGATATCCGAGAAGTACAAGTGTATCTTCGTTCACATCCCAAAGACTGCAGGTACAAGCATAGAAAAACTGCTTGGGCATTTTGATGAGTTGGAATATGGTGTTCAGGATCATAGGACCGTACGAGAGATGGAATCAATACGCTCATCCGATGTATTGAGCATTGGAAAACGCGAGGGTGTCATTCCCGCCCTTCGCGACCTACGTGGTTTCTTGCGCTATCCAAGTAGGATGAATCAGCAAGAATTTGCCGAATACTTTAAGTTTGCTTTTGTTCGAAACCCTTGGGCGCGCGTACACTCTTGGTATAGAAGCGTGACTCGAGACGAATATTTCCAACGCACGAGGAAAATCTCTGCTGATTGTACTTTCGACAATTTCTTAATTGAGCATGCGTGGCATTCAGAACTTCGACCTCAACTAGCATGGTTAAAAAATCGACGTGGCGAGATCGGCGTAGATTATGTCGCGCAGTTTGAGAATATCACAGAAGAAATCAAGATCATTGGAGCAAAATTAAACTTGCCTTCAGATGAATTGCCACACTTACTGAAACGGGAACCAACGGATTACCGACAAGATTACACCGCGAAATCCATTAGATTAGTTTCGGAACGTTATGCCGAAGAAATTGAAATGTTTGGGTACAGCTTTGATTAAAGATCATCACACCATATTGAACCACACACTTGTGCGCCAGCAGTACAGGCGTCAAGAAAACGTAATAAAACAAACGAGTTAAACTTTTAGCGGCAATTAGCTATGAATAGCCACAAGAATGTGCAGAAAATCAAAAAGCAGAAGCTTGTCTATATACTATCGCCTAGCTTTTCTGGTTCAACCCTACTTACGCTGCTATTGGCTCAGCATCCTCAAATTGCCACTATTGGGGAACTAAAAGCGACCGCAATGGGAGATGTAGCAAACTATCAGTGCTCCTGTGGTAAAGCACTACTCGAGTGTGAGTTTTGGGTTACCTTGAAAGAAAAACTACGCCTGCAGGGGATGGAGTTCTCTTTTGACCAATTCTATACACATTTTACTTCGCCAAACCCTTTCTGGGACAAGATTCTTGGGGCACAGGTTCGCGGCCCAATTTTTGAGTCGGTGCGTACACTCTTGCTAAAACACTTACCTAGGCTTAACAACGAGTACAATAAGATATTGACTCACAATACCGTTTTCGCAAACACGGTATCAGAGATGATGGATAAGCCCATATTTCTAGATGGCTCAAAAGACGTGAACCGTCTTAAGTATTTCTTGGAAGATGATCGTTGGGATGTTCAAGTGCTCGAAATAGTACGGGATGGTCGTGCACAGAGTAACTCTAGGAGATCAAAGACCCGTCGCTATATTCCCTCATTTAAACATGCCGTAAAAGAATGGCGGTCTACGATTAAGCAGATGAATCACGTCACTCAAAAGCTTCCGAGTGAACAGGTGTACTCAATGAGCTACGAGGTGCTTTGTGATACGCCAGCTAAAATACTGAGCGATATTTGCGTCTTCCTAGATATAGAACAACTTGATGTTGATTGGACGAATGTTGATTTGAAGAAGACCGAGCACCATATTCTAGGCAATAACATGAGGACAAAAACTAATATTAAAATCAGTTTGGACCTTAACTGGAAAAAAGAAATCTCAGCAGAAGAACTCTCAACTTTTGAGTCTTTAGCCGGAGACCTAAACCGCAGAGTAGCTAAGCGACTTGGTACTTATTACGGCGACTAACCAGCAAGCAAGTTCAACCTAAATACAAGCCAGTTAAATTGACAACTCAACCATCAATCCCTAAGCCAATAGAAGAACTTCTTCTTTAAATTGACTCATCGCAGAACTAATCGAGTGTTTTTCTTCATAGTAACTTTTAGCTGCAACCGAAGAAGTGTGCCAAAAACCCCAGTTCTCGAATGCTAAAAGCTGTCTACCAAGGTCTTCGACATCGACTGCGTTGCACCCCATCCCGTATTTCGCGACAACTCCATCGGGATCAAAAGTTGTAACCAAAGGCAGGCCAACACTCCAAGCCTCAAGAAAGACGTTAGGAAAACCTTCATAAACCGAAGTTGAGCAAAGCAGGTGAGCACGGGTGTAAAATTTCCCTAACTGCTCATGAGGTACTCTTCCATGAAGATGGACATTCGCTATACTTTCTGCCCGCTTGGTCATTTTCATCGCGTAGTCAGAGTCGGAATTAGAACTCCCTACTACATCAAACTCGTATTCGGGACATAACTCAGCCAAATCAAGCAGCCATTCTATTCGCTTCTCTTCTTGAAAACGCCCAACCCATAGAACGCGACGTGCATTGCCGACACCCTTAGTGGCTTCTTGTGCCGGATAACTTTCAGCTTTTTCGGCAAACCCCTCCGAGGGCATTGGAATAACCTTAGCGTTCAATTGGAAGTTTGAAGCTAACAGTTCTCGCTGAGTTTCTGTTTGCACAATGATCGTATCGGCGCGCCGCAAGCCATATTTGTATAAAACTCGCTCTCTAATTGGTTTTAAAGATGGTAATTCGATTTGACAGTCAACGATTGCAGCAACAGAGTACATGACTTTTTTTCCACGTGCGTGCGCCCAGTGCACCACCTGCCCCAATCCAAGATCACCACAATTGTAGTAGACAATATCTGCATCAGAGCGGTTCAAAGCAGATCTCAGACTGGTCCATCTTGGATATAAGAAGCGTAGAATCGGAATCCCGTCTGTCCTCTTACAAATTTTGTAATTAGTCACTCCGCCATATTTTTCCCCATCAGCGTACTCATCTCCTTCGTCCCACGTAATCAGACTGACGTCAAACCCTTCATTGACGAACCAACGCGCCATCATGGGTACCTGGACCTCAATACCTCCGATGTGTCCTGTATCAACATTGGCAATCACACCAAACGCATTGTGAGCAACGAAACAAATTGAGGGCTTGGCTTTCAAATGATTGCACCTTTGGGAATTTTTATACGGCGCACAATTTTTATCGTTCAGACATTAAATTGCAAGCAAGATACCAGAATGCCTTTTGAAAAAATGATAAAATTGCAAAATTCTGCTAACTTTGAATAAGGGCGACTTTTTTGCGCTTATCCATAACTACACACCCTACTTGTCCGACTGAATTGCTCGATTGAATTTTTCCGCTGGCCTGTTCCACTGACGATAGAAAATAGACAAAATTATGCGAGTCGTCTTACTCATCAGTTATCTGATTCTAACAATCCTCATAAGCTTTAAGGATTGGTACAAAGGACTTTGCTTCGCAATTCCAATATTGGCAGTTCTAGAACGCAGAGATATCCCCAGAGGCCTGTTTAATATTGATGGCTTGAACCCCTACAACATCCTGCTTGTATTTGTCCTGTTTAGCTTCTTTATACGTAGAGAAAAAGAGCCACTAAACTTAACGCTTGATCCGCTGATTAAGAAACTGCTCATCGCTTATATAATTTTATTTTTCATCGCGTTTTTACGCATACTATTTCGCCAGCAGGATCTTGCAGACTTCTACGATTCCAGAAACATTCCTATTCCATCGTTGCTCGATCTTACTAAAGACGAATTTATTAACCGCGTTAAGTGGCTCGTGCCTGGGGCTTTGATGATTTATGGCTGCAACTCACAAGCGCGTATGAAAATGGGACTAAGCAGCATGCTCTCGACAGGCGTATTGCTCTCCCTGCAGGTAATATCTCGCATGTTACCCACGCTGATTGAAGGCGAAGATCTTGGTGATAGGGCCCTTCGGGTATTAGATCAGACCATCGGTTATCACAGAACGGACCTTGGCGGGGTGCTGGCCGGTTTCGCCTGGGTAAGCCTATGTTTGCGGGGGTTATCAGAATCAAGGTTGGCGAGGACGATGTGCTACGGGGCATTCGTTGCTTGCACTGTGGCATTGTTCCTCACAGGAAGTCGAGCAGGCTATGGCGCCTGGATCTTGTGCGGCACCATTCTCATTGTGATTAGGTGGAAGAAACTTATATTGATCGGCCCGCCAGCAGCGCTACTAATCATCATCTCTGTACCTGGAGTGATGGAAAGGATGACAGTTGGGTTCACTGAAGAAACTTATTCTAATCACGCTCTCAAAGGGGATGATCTTGGCACTATTGATGACTCTGGGCGAGACCTCTACCAAATTACATCGGGCCGTATTGTGCTATGGCAAGTTGTGTTCAAAGAAATTCGAGCTGCGCCAATATTTGGCCACGGGATTCTTGGCTTTAGAAGCCAGGCAATAAACCTTCAACTCAACCAAGAAGAATCAGGTGCTGCAATTTCTAATGTGGGCCACTCTCATAGTGCGTTTCTGGATCTCATTGTGGACGGTGGGTTTGTTTCATTTATTGTTGTAATGCTTCTATATTTCCTAATAATGAACAAAGCGAGGAAAATGTTTGCATCTAAAAGTGCAACACCTATGGATATTGCAATTTCTGGCACGGCAATTAGCATGGTGGTGTCTCAGCTAATCGGATATTCGGCTCAGGGTACTTTTTGGCCTCACCAAGTTGCAACCTTCATGTATTGCAGTATCGCAATCTTGATTTTCTATAAAAGCCCTAAGGTATCTGTCCAAGAAGTTCAGCCTGAGAAAGCCGATATTGTTCCCAAAACAATCCCGCTTTGGTCTCGTTCTCGAATTTAGATTTGACAAACAGAGCATATTGAGGTTTTGCCTTATGGCCACAATGAAAGGAGTTCGCGTTCAACCCGCGGACTAACTATTCGGCCAAATCGACCCCAACACCTGTCCAAGCAAACTCTTGGTCTTACGTTATTTTATGTTCGGTTTGTTTTGATTAATCTTGCAACGAGATTATACTCAGCTTCGTAATACCCGCCCAAAAGGAAGCCCAATGAAAGCGCTCACGTCGATCACCACAGCGATGTTCTTACTGATATCGAATTTCCCCATACTTGCCAATGCGAAAGAACCATCTCCAGCGGTCGAATTGCGTTTATCGGGCGTCACAAGAGGCGGCCTCGGGCTAGGGATACCAGCGCCAAATGGCAATGTACCAGCAGACATAATGCCTACCGTTCCCAGCAGCGCAAATCAGATAGCAGCTTTCCCATACGACCCTAGAACGATAGCAGCACCAGTCTGGGTAGATGGACCGAAACAATACTACGTCGACTCTTCTATCGCCTGTGATGATAACAACAATGGCGGCAGGGGTTCGGAGACCAGTCCAAGATGCACGCTACCAAATGTGACGAACAATCGATGGCAACTAGACGCTGGAAGCCATGTTTTTATCAAAGGCAATGGTGCAACATACGGCAATAAAGATGACATCATTGAAATGAAGATGCCTGGCACTGCGAACGATCCAATCTGGATCCTAGGCGTCAGCGACCCGAGTACACCACGCTGGACAAACCAACCACTACTCAACTATGAACGTTTTCAAAGTGGAGATGCAGGCACTGTAACCCATGTACTTTTTGATAATGTCCATTTTAACAGTGCAACCGATGATTTTCGAGGCGCATTCGAATCTGTAGACGGCGGTGGTAAGCATGAATATATTACCCTGCGTCACTTGACCTGCACTGGTTCAGGACTCACGACTGAAGGTGGCGTAGCGTCTGACCAGTCAAGGAGATGCTTTCGCTTTCAAGCATCAGAAAATAATCCGGTAAGATTCATATTTCTATTTGATCTCGACATTTTTGGGCTAGGGCGCTGGGTAGATGATTTTGATACCGACCGCGACATGCACGGCCTACAACTGCAGGGACCTGTATATTACTACTGGCTGATGAACTCAAGAATATTCCATAACCAAGGTGATAGCATTCAGTGTTCAAACTCTAATATATTTGACTTCAAACATGCTACCCGCCCTCACTATGTCTACATTGGTGGCAATGAGTTCTACGAAAATTATGAAAATGGTTATGACTCAAAAGGTTGTTATCACGTGGTCTTCTCTGAGAACTTTGTGCACGGTTTTTTCAATGCGATAAAGCCTGCAAATGCTACCGCCATCACCACTGCCCAAGACGGCGAAAGCTACCTTGGTGACAACTATGCGTGGTTTCTTAACAATAAATTGGAGAACGTTGGAGATGCCTTTTTCTACAAAGGAACTGAAGACGACGCTTTTTCCTACATTCTAGGAAATCTCGCAGTCAACATTACTGGCGACGCCGCATTCCCCATTGAGGGCAGATGCACCACCAATGGCAACCAGATTTCAACATGTGGTGATGGCATGTACGCGGCACTGAACACATTGGACTGCGGTAAAAATAGCGGAGCGGTCAAAGCAAACCGCAATGGTGGGTCGAGTGACCCCGCGATAACAGATGCAGAGAAAAATGCCGACATATCATTCGTCGGCAATGTCTTTTTCGACTGTACTGATTCACCGAATGATTCTAGCTCGCCCCACGGCTTTGAGAACAGCAATTCAAACTGGAGCTTGACCTACAATTATAATGTTGACTTCCGCACCTTCGGTGGTGACATATCGCTATCGAAATTTAACGATGAGGAAATTGGCAATCTGACAAATGTGGACCCGATTCTTACGAACCCATCTGGCGATCTGACAACTGGAAACTACGAGATCAAAACCGGCTCACAAGCCCGACGACTCATCACGACGGAGCCTGCGGTCTACTCACTATTTTCCAATCTCTATGGTCTTGATATTCGAAAGGACCTCAATGGAAAAGTATGGAAACCCGGTAGCATCTTGACGCCTGGAGCTTACCAATAGGCATTTTTCAACTGCTGGAGTGATAGATCAAAACTAAAATGTCTCTACACTTCAGCGAATTCTGTACTTGTTTTGGCCAGATAACCCATGACCGCGATAGCAAATGTCTGACCTAACAGGAAAATCCCAGCTCGCCCGAAATGTCATAGTCAGTTGGTTAGTCCAGATACTCATTCTGGCCGCTGGTTTGATTATCCCACGACAGATAAATGATAGCCTCGGATCAGTTTCGCTCGGTATCTGGGATTTAGGCTGGGCTACTTTTCGCTACCTAACGATACTAAATATCGCTGCAGGCTCTTCACTAAGTCGCTATTTTGCTTACTATAGAGCAAACAATGATACTCAACGGTTGATAAAAACTGTCAGTGTCTTCTGCACCCTCCAGCTCATTTCATCATCTATCGTCGTTCTGTTCACATTCATAATTTCCTCCAGTACCGCACTAAACACCGATTCCTCTCCGAATGCTCAGTCACTGATTTTCGTCTTCGGACTCGCGTTAGCTACCAAATTCCTTGGCAATACTGCCGGTGGAGTGATTACCGGATCGCATCGATTCGATATACAACACACAATCAATGCTATCCAAGATATCGGTATTGCACTTGGCGTCATCGTCGCCCTATATTTCGGCGGTGATGTTATTAATCTAAGCTATATCGTGCTGGGCGCCTCAGTGTTTGCTGTGCTAGCTAGAATAAGCACCGCCAAATGGCTATGTCCAGAAGTCAGCCTTTTCCCAAGAACTTGGGACACTGATGTCGCGAAAGACATGCTGATATTTGGACTGAAGGCAGCTATAAATACAGCACCAAGAGTGCTCACCTTCCAAACCGCATCGCTGTCAGTGGCATTTATACTAGGACCAGTTGCTCTGGCAGTCCTATCACGAAGTATTTCCCTCTTGCACATCTGCGAGCAGATGATAGGCAAGGTCTCCAACATGTTTGTGCCGATGTCAGGCAGCATATCCAACATGGAGAATCGAGCAGAAGTCAGAGAGCTCATTCTAGATTCATTTAAAATTGGCATGGCTTTGGTACTTCCAATGCTGATTGGCCTCGCTGCATTTGGTAAGACTGTAATCACTCTCTGGATGGGACCAGGCTTTTACCATTCAGACGTTCTTTTCACGTTACTTATAGGTAGTGCACTACCTCTCGCGAATTCATTGCCCGCTGGTATATTGGTCGGTCTCAACGCCCATGGCCGACTTGGAATTGCTAGTCTCATTCTAACTTTAATTTCGCTAGTTATCTGTTACAGCGCGGCGATTAGATTGTCTGAGTTTACGCTTTTTTCTCATGTCTTAATCATCTCTATTGTTTGGACGATATCTCGAGGACTTACAGTTCCTTACTTTGTCAGAAAAGAATTTGGTATTACCTACCTCGGTTACATTGGTCAGGGAATTGTATTACCCGTTTTACTCAACATCCCACTAGCCTTCTGTTTGATTCTGACAGATGAGTTTCTAACGAATCGTCAATATCTTTACGCTGTGCTTACTTTTTCTTCTGCGGGATTAATAACATCGATTCTTTACTGGAAGTTTATACTTCCAGAATTTGTCAAACAGAGCCTACAGAAATTGGTCAAGCGCGGATAAATAGAGCATTATGTAAGGCTATATGCTGACTAACCGATCTGCTTTCAACAAATTTGAAACGACCGCGTGGACAATTTCATATTCTGCTGAGTACGCTGGAAAAGAAAAGCGCCTGAGGGCCAAAAGGTCGGCGTCACCTACTTTGTTAGATCCGTTCACAACAGTGACCGCCGTCTCGTAGCCCACCTTTTTCAGTTCTGAAATCGCCTCATGACTATAGTTACCATTAGGGAAACAGAAATGTGCACATTCTGTATGTGTTAACTTTTCAACGTCAAGCTTCGACTGCCTCAGTTCTTTTGTTAGTGTCTCACCGTCTAAGCTATCAACTCTCAGATGATGAACCGTGTGGCTGCCAAATTTCATCGGTGCATTGGTTGATTCAACTTCCGCCGCTGACAGAATTTTTGAGATGCTATCGTCAGCATAAATCGAATTTAGTTGCAATTCGGAGAGCTCTTCCAATCGACAGATCTCTTTTTCCAACTCAATGCTAAGCTTTCTATCATCGGGAAATATTCGCT
This sequence comes from Candidatus Azotimanducaceae bacterium, assembly GCA_047629195.1. Classification (GTDB taxonomy): domain Bacteria; phylum Pseudomonadota; class Gammaproteobacteria; order Pseudomonadales; family Azotimanducaceae; genus UBA4582. Next base: position 6,823 of record JBLHWY010000120.1, on the reverse strand, counting down.
TAATCTCGAGTCTGAATTTTCTGTAATCCGCAACATAGATGGTCCAAGGCTGAGTTCGTATTTGAAACGAATGATCAGCAAGTTCAAGATTGACTATGTTTTCCTGCTGTGATTGCAGCACATAATCCAAACGATCAATCCACATCGGTATTTGGTTAACACAGTGATTCGTCGCCAAATAAACCGTTGATGGTGCATGATGCTTTTCTAAAAAAGGACCGGCATCAGTCTGGCAGTTCCTATACCCATCATCGAATGTCAACGCCAGACTGGGAGCCGTCAGTTTCTTTCGAGCTGTTAGATAGTCAGCAACTTCGTCGATCGAAATGAACTGATAATAGCGCGCTAATACTCCAAGCACCTTACCAAAATGAACCGCCTGCACACGCTCCCAACTTGGCGTCCACTGAACACCTTGTTCCGAATCAACAACTCCATGGATCATCAGGATGGGTATACGATCAGAGAACAAATAAATCATCAGCCGGTAGACACCTAGATAATAAAGTAACGCCTTAATAGTTTTGCGAAGCTTAGACATAGTTTACTGCGGGTAAAATAGGCTTGGATTGTTTCGAACGGCTAATTGGCAAGTTAGATGCTAGTCTAACCCCTGCAACGGAAAAAGAAACCATTCGGTGCTACACTTTAACTTGCAATAGCAAAGATGAAATTTTTCGATTCGTTAGTCAATATGTCAAATAAAAGGGTAGCCTTTCGAGTTAATCGTCGGTTGCAGTACAATCTGTTTGCCGAAATACCACCTATTATTCACAGAGCTTTGTATGAAAGTAGTTCTAGTAAGTAGATTTCCACCTAATATTGACCAGCCCCGCGGAGGCGTTGAAACTGCGACGGTTGGCTTAGCTAAAGCGCTACTCCAAAATGGTGTGACTGATCTTCATGTCGTGACCTTAGAAAAGGCAATCATAAATACAAGCGTCGAAGTCCATGAAGGGATTACGGTCCACCGATTACTACGAAGCAGTTTTCCTATGATTCTCGATGTTTTGATTGGACCGACCACAAATAGACTTCATCAATATCTCAAAACCCTTAACCCTACGGTCGTTCATTACCACGAAACATGGGGCTTCAGTGCGCCCAATTGTGGCTTCCCTGCAGTGTTCACTGTTCACGGCTTCGATAGCTTAAACTTACCGACTGAAAATGCACCGTTCTGGCGAATAAGGTCTGCACTCTGGAACGTTGCTGAATCGATCGGCCTAAGAAAGCAAAAGTTTATTATTTCAATCGCACCCTATGTTCACGATACTATCCGGGCAAAAACCAATGCTAAGATTATCGACATTTGGAATTCACTCAGCCCAGTTGCATATACAATTAAAAGAAAAGAGGTCCAAAATACCCTCCTTTTCCTCGGTTGGTTAAACCCTAGAAAAAACCCTCATGTCATCGTTGAGGCTACAGCAAGCCTAATAGAAAAATTTCCAGATATAATAGTTAGACTTTGCGGGGAAGCTTCCGACCCTCAGTATCTGACAAAAATCACAGCCACCATATCAAAACTTGGTCTAGAAAAGTCGGTAGAACTGCCTGGCCGATTGAACCAGTCAACTGTACGAGAAGAATTGCAATCTGCTGCTCTGCTCGTATTACCGTCGTTTCAGGAAAATGCACCGATGGTTATTGCTGAAGCTATGGCTGCCGGTATACCCATAGTCGCTTCAAACCTCTGCGGCATACCAGATATGGTTGAGAATGGTAAATCAGGGCTCCTACTGACAGACCCTACCGATCCGCAAGAATTAGCAGCCACTATCGAACGATTGCTGGCAGATGACTCACTACGTCGAGCACAGGGCCAGAGCGCACAAGCCAGAGCACTAGAACTTTTTCATCCCAACAACGTTGCTGAAAAAACTAAAGCCGTTTACAACTTGGCCATCACAAATTACAGTCCTAATGGGACAACAATATAAGGTGAATTATAATTGAAGCGTCTACTGGCATCTGCGGTTTTGGTAAGCACTTATGGCCTCGCCTACTTAATATCTGCTTTAACGAGGGGCTGGCTAAAATCGACTAAACGCCATAATAGGATTATTGTTAATGGCACATTCCATAACCCCAATTGGTTCCATGCCCATATCACCCCGCTGGTTAACAGTGGCTTTGGTGAGGTTCTGCTAGTCTGTGATGCACCTATCGCCGAACTACCAAATCTAATATATAAATGTCCACCAACCTGGGCCAATAAAATTTTTAGCCGTGCGGGTGCAAAATTTTTGTGGACCTTCTTTCTAGGTTTTAAACATCCCGCTGACGTCTACATTGGCTACCATATATTTCCCTCGGCGATTACTGCACTCATATGCGCTAGGTTATTCGGGTCTAAAGTTGTCTATCAATTGACAGCAGGGGAATTAGAGTTACAAGGAGGCGGTTGGAATGTTGAGAACAAAGTAATGGTCTCCCTAGGAAGTCCTTCAAGTGTAGTTGAGGGAGTCGCACACCAGGTGCTGCGACAGTTTGACCTTGCTATCGTGCGTGGCTCAAATGCAAAAAACTATGTTATCAAACAAAAATTTTCTGGCAATCTGGAAGTCGTGACAGGTAGCGTTGAAACCTCGCTACCTATCAGTGAAGAGAAAGACATCGACCTGATATTCGTTGGCCGCTTGAGCGAATACAAACGACCTGATCGCTTATTGAAGGTTGTTGCGGGGGTTGTCAAATCTATACCCGAGATGAAAGCCACGCTCGTAGGTGACGGTCCTGATCGAGCAGCGTTAGAAGCACAGGCAAAAGAACTGAACATTGAAAAGAACGTGATCTTCCTAGGTCAACGCACTGACGTTCCGGCACTGCTAGGTCGCGCAAAGTTATTTACCCTCACGTCACGCTGGGAAGGTGTTTCAATCGCGATGCTGGAAGCCATGGCAATGAAAGCCGTACCTGTAGTCAGCGAAGTAGGTGACCTTAAAGACTTTGCCAGAAACGGCGAAACAGGCTACGCGATAAACGAAGAAAACCTAGAAGAATTTGTCAGCAGAATTGTAGAGCTGCTTTCAGACGACCAACTCAGAAACAGGTTAGCTCAAAACGCGCGGGAACTTGTCGTTGCAAAATGTGACCGAGACATTCTATCCAAGCGCTGGTGTGATATTCTCGATCAGCTCATAAGTTGAAGTGAAGTGCGCCAACAACGCTTAAAGCAATGGACTAAATATTTAGCACTACAGTGAATCCGACCACCATCTCATCATGATCCCGCGTGTGGCTAGCAAAAAACCGCCTGTTTTGGCCCACAAAGAAAGACAGATTTAGCATTCTGTTGTAGTTAAACCAGCTTTCTATCCGATGAGTGATATCGGTTGAACGATCGTTGATATTGAGTGCATCTTCTATTTTTCGTCCAGCCCAAGATAACCGATATTCAAATCGCAGACGACGAGTAGAAAAATACTTCAGCGTGACTCGTGCGCCAATTGTCTGTCGATCCAACAATAGCGTCTGATAATCCTGTTCGTCGCTGAAAACATTAAAATTTACAGCCCATCGCCCTGGGACAATATCTTTCGCATAGGAAGCCTCCAGTCTGGTTCTTTCGATAACATCAGTATTTGCAAAATCAGAGTCCCTCTGGCTGAAGTCATCCAAGAGATTACTCGTCAAGCCAAGCCCCACGCTAGAATCCGTTAGTTCTCGGTTCAGACCAAAATTCCAATCCCCAGCTTCAGTGTTGAACAAGGCTGAAAGCGACAAATATGCTGCAGAAAAAGATAACCCGAGATCGCGATCGATCATGTTACCGCCAACACTAATGCTATATGTAGAATTCCGACTACTTCCGTTAAGCTCCAAACCTAATCTTGAACTTTTATAGTTTTGATTTGCGCTATCAGAAGTAACATCAGAGTATAGGCCAGTCACACTTAGCGCACTCTTGAGCGTGAGAGGTTGCTCGTATCTAAAATCAAACCTTCCCTGTTTACTATTGTTAGTAATGCCACTGGAGAATGAGCTTTCGATGTAAGACAAATTGAAATTCAAACTACGATCGCCATCAAAATTAAATCTTAACGAAGGTCCCGTATTGAAGAGTTGGCGCTCGGTCTGATTAGCACGCGTGTTTGCTTCATTAGAGCTAATTAAGAGACGGCTGCGGTTGTGATAAAAATTCCAAAACAGATTCTGATCAGCTAGTGTGAATAATAAGGAGCCGGTCCCAAGTATGTCTGACTTATCATCCTGCGTATCACGAGGATAGTGTCTCTGCTCAATTGTGTACTCTATGTCCGTCTTAACTCTGGGAGCATTGAAGCTATAAGTTATATCGAGCGCAGGATTTATCTCAAACTCATCTCGTCCAAGCGGATCAGATTCCAATCGGGAATTGTCTGAATGTTCGACCATTAGCCGAAGCTTAATTTCAGGTCGCTGATCGGTTGCAGCAATTGCTGACTGCGACCAAATGAATGCTATGGTCAAAAAAGAAAGACTTACCTTTCCAAGATTGCTTAGCCATATTTTGGCGATTCTAGTTTGGGTCATAGTTTCTGCTTCAGAGGTCAGTTAGCCAAGTCGCTCGCTAATGGTTTGAATAATTCTAGCGCTAGCCTCTCCATCTCCATAGGGATTGTGCGCTTGACTCATTTTCTCGTACGCGCTCTCATCTGTCAGGAGCTTATTAGTCTCATTAAAAATCTTCTCTTGATTAGTGCCAACCAAAATCACCGTACCCGCTGACACCGCTTCAGGTCGCTCTGTCGTGTCCCGCATGACTAAAACCGGCTTTCCCAGTGAAGGCGCTTCTTCTTGGACACCACCGGAATCCGTCAAGATCAAGTGACTACACATCATCAGATATACAAACGGTAAATAATCCTGAGGTTCAATCAAATATACATTTGCTAACCCTTTCAACAGTCGACTCACTGGTTCCTGTACATTGGGGTTGAGGTGCACTGGGTAAACAATTTGGCTATCCGGGTGTACCGAGGCAATTTTTGCAATTGCTTCGCAAATCCTCTCAAACCCACCGCCAAAACTTTCCCGCCGGTGTCCCGTCACGAGGATTAGTTTTTTCTTGGCATCTAAAAAACTAAAATCTGCAGCAAGTCCGCTCCGTAAGGTCGAATCTGTTTCTAGCTTCTCCTTCACAATCAGAAGAGCGTCAATAACGGTATTTCCGGTAACGTATATATCGTCCTCGTTCACATTCTCTAAACGAAGATTCTCCATTGCCTTGGTTGTTGGTGCAAAATGTAAACTAGTAAGCACGCCCGTCAACTTTCTATTAGCCTCTTCCGGCCAAGGACTGTAGAGATCACCTGTTCGCAGCCCAGCTTCCACATGGCCAATTTTTATCTTTGCATAGTAGGCAGCGAGTGATGCGGCAAATGTTGTGCTGGTATCACCATGAACCAATACTATATCCGGCTCATACTCATTATACACCGCCTCCAAACCTTCCAACACTCGGGAAGTGATTCGACCAAGCGACTGCCCAGGGCTCATGATATTCAGGTCAAATCGTGGCGTAATCTCAAACAGATCCAAAACCTGATCAAGCATTTCTCGGTGTTGCGCGGTAACGCACACTTCCGTTTCAATATCGCTCCTTTTCTGAAGGGCTAGAATCAGCGGAGCCAATTTTATCGCCTCCGGTCTCGTTCCAAAGACTAACAAAACTTTCAAATGACATTCCTTTTTGACAAAAAAAACCCGGTGAACAGAGTTTACCGGGTTTTGATCTGGAAGATGAAGTTTAAACTAATAAAGCTTCTCTCATTCCCAGTTACGCGTTTTTACGACGTCTTACTGCGCCTAGGCCAAGTAGACCTAATCCAAGCAAGCCAATTGTAGCTGGTGCTGGAACAGAAGCGAAAGATAACTGACTACCTGGCTCTTCAGTAAGTGAGTTCAGATTCCAGAACCCATTTGCATCACCAGTTGCAGAAGCTGCATCAAGAGCTGTTGAACAGTCATTTGCACCACTATCACAAGCAAACTTCATGTGGCCTTTGCCCCACAAGTTAACACCAGCTTTACCAAGGTCACTCTCGTGCTGACGAAAGCCACTCATTACGCTTGGGTCGCCGTCAAAATCGAAAGAAGAAATATCAACTTCCTTACCCGTGTCCATATAGAAGGTTAATGTTCCTATAAAGCCATCAACTATCGCGCCTACTAGAGACCATTCGAGTTGGTTTGGAAACGTACTGAATCTCCAAGAAGGTACCATATCAGGTGTTAGACCAACGTTAGCTGACAAAGCGCCAGTTGCTGTAATGATCGCTTCGCCAACCATATCATCCATACCGGATATTGTTTGCAGGTGAGCAGGAGCGCCTGGATCTACCAATACGTGAGTGCCAGTTGTACTAAATTTAACATTGCCTTCAATCGGCTTTGCAGATGCATTCTGGATCGACATTCCCAGGAGGCATACCAAAAAACCCTTACCAATCTTTTTAAACATTATCACGTGCTCCATTCTTGATTAATCTAAATTGCTATTTAATTGCGATAAATTTTGTCTTCGCTATACATAAAGCAATCAACGTGCCAGAATTCTTATGTCTTTGTTTTTGTTGAATTTTTCCCGTTTTTAGCGAACAGGCACCAGTAGGGAATATACATTGTGTAAAAAATATCGTCGTTTTTCACACCACTAGGTCAAAACCAACTCTTAAACGTCAACCTTCATGGCCGGTCGTATTGCCTCATCTAAAAATCACGCTAATAGGGGATACATCACCTCTTTCAACTTTTAAACATATCCTGCCAGATTCTCAACAGCTATTGTTTTAATTTCAGATTCGTCATCAACCATAAGCGCTCGTAACTTTGATTC
>JBLHWY010000119.1:0-19930 GCA_047629195.1 Candidatus Azotimanducaceae bacterium | reverse complement strand
CATTTGCTGCGCATAAGCTGTCTGCAGCACCCGCAATCATTAGTGTGGGTGTTGTCATTTCGCTCACCGACAAGGCTCGATCAATGCCTTGAATCACTATTTTCATTGTCGCGCGTCCTGCAGGGGATGAACGCAGGGATTGGTGCCACCAGCACCAGCTTGTTTAACTGCTCTGGGTGATGGGTGCCTAAATAGTAGCCAATACCGTCTGCAGCTAATTGCAAAGCATCAAAATGCTGGATTTATCGTGACGCTGACTCCTTCCCTAACAAGAAAAATTAGCTGCTGTATAGTCTGTGTCGGCAATGTGCTGATGATAAGCGTCACTAATCAGCAAGCTCTGAACTATTCTGAGGAATCATGGGGAGAGGCCAGCAGAGCAGGATCAAGAAGCTCAAGTAATTCTGCGCGCGAGTAGTTAGTTTCTTGTTCTGCAACGTCGATAATTGGCCTCTCTTCGGAATAGGCTATCTTTGCAATTGCGCTTGCAGCGTCATACCCAATCTTGTTGTTAAGGGCTGTGACAAGTATCGGGTTTCGACTCAGGGTATGCTCTATGTTCTTTTTTTTCACCGTGAGACCAGTCACAGTATCACCTAATGCATCACAAGCACTGGCGCAAAGCGCAACGTTCGTTAGCAATTTGTCAGCGATTAGCGGTAGCATCACATTAAGTTGAAAGTTACCAGATTGTCCAGCTACGCCAATGGTGACGTCACTACCTATAACTTCAGCAGCAATCATGCATACCGCCTCAGGTATAACTGGATTAACTTTGCCCGGCATAATGGATGACCCTGGTTGCAAAGCCGTTAGTTCAATTTCCGCGAGACCTGCGAGTGGACCCGATGACATCCAGCGAAGATCGTTAGATACCTTCATGAGCACGACTGCGAGCGAGCGAAGTCCCGCCGAACATTCGACGGCCACGTCCTGCGACGCCATCCGACTCATTTTGTTTTCTGCACTGAAGAATTCGCTTTTCGATAGTCTGGAAATTTCTGCTATTGCTTGGGCGGGAAAGTCAGGATGACAGTTCACGCCTGTTCCAACCGCAGTGCCTCCTAGTGGTAAGGCACGAAGTCTTGGCATGAGTGCTTTGAGGCGATCGGCGCACTCACCAAGCTGAAACGCCCAGGTCTCTAGCTCTTGCTCAAAGGTGACAGGCATTGCATCCATTAAATGTGTCCTGCCTGTTTTTACGATTGAAGCAAGTGTCACGCCTTTGCGATATATCTTCTCCTTGGCACGTAGGATCGCGGGAATGAGAACTTGTTCTAGTTCAAGTACGACGCTCACTTGGATACAGGTGGGAATAACATCGTTGCTACTCTGGGACTGATTGACATCATCGTTCGGATGAACGTCTTCACCAGCAAGTGTCGCCAATACCTCATTCATATTCATATTGGTGCTGGTACCCGAGCCAGTCTGGAACACATCAATTGGAAAATGTTCGATGTATTCGCCTTCAGCTATTCTCATGGCGTAGTCTACGATTAGCGTCGCTTTATCGCTTGAGAGTAAGCCAATAGACTGATTAGCGAGAGCCGCCGCAGCTTTTATCAATGCCAGCCTTCGCAAAAAGCTTTCTGGCATCACCCGACCCGAAAAACTGAAATTCTGAACCGCACGCTGAGTTTGCGCGCCATATAAGGCGTCGGCGGGAACGATGATTTCACCCATGCTGTCGTGTTCTATCCTGTCTTCCACTTTCTGCACCTAACTGAGTTTCAATTATCAGGTAGTGTATACTTTGAGCACATTTATTCCGAGTGCATCGACATGAGTACATTTTATCGTCAGCCAGCATCGATATCTGTCACTGGAAATTCATACACGATTTTCCCATTCAGTCACCTGATGCCTGAATTCGAAATAGCCAAACTCCCTTATTCCCTAAAGATACTGCTTGAAAACCTCCTGCGGCATGGGGAAGAAGCATATGTTACGGACGACGACATCAGGGCGCTTGCCGGTTGGGATGCATCCGCTGAGCCGTCTCAGGAAATCGCATTTGTGCCTGCGCGGGTATTGCTGCAGGACTTCACAGGTGTTCCCGCCATTGTCGATCTTGCTGCGATGCGCGATGCAATGATTTCACTAGGCGGCGATCCTAGCAAAATCAACCCTCTTACTCCTGTTGAACTCGTGATCGACCATTCGGTGATGGTCGATCACTTCGGCGATAAAACTGCGTTCGAACAAAATACGAATAAAGAGATTGCAAGGAATCTTGAGCGTTACAATTTCCTGCGTTGGGGCCAGGAAGCCTTCGAAAATTTCAAAGTGGTTCCTCCTGGTACCGGCATCGTTCATCAGGTCAACCTTGAATACCTCGCTCGCGGTGTCTTTACAACAGAGAAAAACGGCGAGTTATTTGCCTACCCCGACACTCTGGTTGGTACAGATTCACATACCACAATGATCAACGGTCTTGGCGTGCTTGGTTGGGGGGTAGGGGGTATTGAGGCTGAAGCTGCGATGTTGGGACAGCCCATCACCATGCTAATACCTCAGGTTGTCGGCGTCAGATTTGACGGCCGGTTGGCTGAAGGAACGACAGCGACTGACTTGGTTTTAACAGTGACCGAACGCTTGCGGCGTCACGGTGTTGTTGGTAAGTATGTTGAATTCTTCGGCCCGGGACTTAAGAATCTAACCCTTGCTGACCGTGCCACCATCGCCAATATGGCGCCAGAATATGGCGCAACTTGCGGAATTTTCCCCATTGACGCTGAAACAGTGAGCTACCTGAAGCTCACTGGGCGTTCCGATGCGACGCTGGATCTTGTTGTCGCCTATACAAAAGCCATGGGTATGTGGCACGACGATGACAGTCCTGATGCAGAGTACAGCTCTTTGCTGCACGTTGACCTTGGTGACGTTGTATCATCAATAGCCGGGCCAAAACGCCCTCAGGACCGGATCTCGCTTACGGACGCCAAAGACTCGTTCAGCAAAACGCTTAAGGAATATCAAGCGCTGAATACGATACCGCAGGCGGAGTCAGACTTTGAGGAGGAAGGCGGAGCGATAAGTAATAACCTCGTGAGCGGCGCGGTATCAACAACGTATAACGGGGAAACCTTTAATCTTGAACATGGTGCGATTGTGATTGCAGCGATTACCAGTTGCACCAACACTTCCAATCCAGCGGTGCTGGTCGCAGCTGGGTTGGTCGCTCGGAATGCCCGTAAGTTAGGGCTGACCACCAAGCCCTGGGTGAAGACGAGCCTGGCGCCAGGGTCGAAGGTTGTTACAGATTACCTTGAGAAATGTGGGCTCATGGAAGACCTGGAAGCGCTAGGTTTTTATCTCGTTGGCTACGGTTGCACGACCTGTATCGGCAACTCTGGACCATTGCCAGATGAAATCAGTCACGCCGTAAAGAAAGGTAATCTGCTAGTGACATCGGTGCTGTCTGGCAACCGTAACTTCGAAGGCAGAATCCACCAAGACGTCCGTGCCAATTATCTTGCCTCGCCGCCACTGGTTGTCGCCTATGCTTTGGCTGGGAACATGGACATCGATCTTTATAACGACCCGATTGGCACAGACATCAATGGAAATGAAATAACACTCAAGGACATTTGGCCAGACAACCAACAGATACAACAGGTTGTGACGGAAACCATTGAGGCTGGCATGTTCAAAAGCAGATATGCAGATGTGTACTCGGGTAATGAGACATGGAATAACTTGCAGGTGAATAAAACTGATCTGTACGACTGGCCTGAATCAACTTATGTTCGCCAACCGCCATTCTTTGACGGCATTACAGCTGAGATCCCTGAAGTATTGGATATCGTTGATGCACGCTGTCTGGTAATGGTGGGAGATAGTGTCACCACGGACCACATATCACCTGCCGGTTCAATCGCCAATGAAAGTCCTGCTGGGACCTATCTACAAAGCTTGGCGGTAGGGCCCCAGGATTTTAACTCCTATGGATCACGACGTGGTAATCATGAAGTTATGATGCGTGGCACCTTTGCAAATGTTCGGCTGAAAAATGAACTGGCACCGGGCACAGAAGGCAGTTGGACCACCCATTACCCAGATGGTGAGGTCACTTCTATCTTCGAGGCGTCAGAACTGTATCGCCGTGATGGCACACCTCTCGTCGTCCTCGCTGGTAAAGAATACGGCACAGGCTCGTCAAGAGACTGGGCCGCGAAAGGACCGGCTTTACTTGGCGTGCGCGCCGTTATCGCCGAGAGCTATGAACGTATTCATCGTTCTAATCTGGTTGGTATGGGAATCCTGCCGCTTCAATTCATAGGGGAAGACGGGGCAAGATCGCTTGGGCTGGATGGCACTGAGTGCTTCTCAATTCCTGCTGTAGCGGTCGGGCAAACCAGTGTGATGGTCATGGCGGAACGAACCTCCGGTGAGAAAGTTAACTTTGCGACCCGAATTCGAATCGATACGCCCAACGAATTCTCTTACTACGAAAATGGCGGTATCCTTCATTACGTGCTCAGGCGACTGGCAGCCTGAGCAGTCATGAGCCACTCACGAAAAAGCGTACGAACAGTTTCTACCAATATTTAACGGTCAACAACCTTGTGAGTCAGGCTCATGTAACTGCGGTTAATGAAGCCTGTGTTGTCGCCAAAATGTTGATCAAATTCAGCGGTGACTTTCGCTGCATAAACTTCTTCCAACGTCGCGCCATTTTGAATCAGCTTCATCATGCGGTCGCGAACTGTCGTTAGCATTGCAATATAAGCTTGTAATGTTTTGTAGTCAGCAATCGGACCGTGACCCGGGATCACAATCGTATCCTCGTCAATTTCTGCCAAGGTATCGCTACAGAATTTAATGATGCCATCTATCGTGCCGCCGTTACCTGCATCAATAAATGGGTAACCTGAATTGTTGAAGACATCGCCAAGGTGTACTGCGTTGCTGCCGCGAAAAATGACGGCGGTATCGCCGGTGGTATGAGCTGGGCCAAAGTGTAGAAGATCAATTTGTTCGCCGTTGAAGAAAAACTGCATGGTGTCGTTGTAAGTAATCACCGGCAGGGCTTTCTCCGGATACGCTTCCTGTTTGTAGGAGGCAACCACCAGATTGATGATCTGGTCACTTAACATCTTTTGGCGTGAGTTGGCCTGGGCGACAATCCATGTACCATCAGGCCCTAGGGCAAGGTTGCCTTCCGCATGGTCAAAATGCCAGTGGGTATTGATGACAAAATCAACGTCACTTGCGCTTGCGCCACCGAGTTTTGCCAAAGCTTTTTTGATTTTTGGCATCAGCATTGGAAACTGGTCATCAACAATTAGCAGTCCGTCATCACCGATGCTGACACCAATATTGCCGCCGAGACCGAATAAGACATACAGGTTGTCGGTGACTTTCTCTGCAGTGATTTCAACCTTAGATGCATCCCAGCCGAAGGCCGTCATGAGTTCATCCAATGGCAGGGGGGCTGGGACGGCTGGCCCGTTGTGAGCAAATGCAGAGAGGCTCAGCGTGGTTGCTAGTGCAGCGATGAAGCTTTTCATGGTTGTTCCCTTATTAGATTTTGTTGTAGTTTATAATGTCGATTTGATTGTCCGCGCTCTTTGCTAGGGAGGGTCACGTGCGAACTAGCGACCCTGGAAATCAGGTGCTCTTTTTTCCATAAAAGCCCGGGGTCCCTCTCGCGCATCCTGGGTTCGACCTGCAAATTTCTGATGAAACATTTCCATTTCTAACTGACCGCTAAAGGTGCCTTCTAATCCTCGGTATAACTCCCTACGAGTCAGGGCAATAGCAATTGGTGCTGCGTTAGCCAATGTTTCTGCAAGGGCATCAACTGTATCATCGAGGGTCTCCGGTGAGACTGCTTGATTAACCAGCCCCATAGTCACCGCTTCTTCTGCCTTGATCTGCCGCCCTGTGTAGAGGATGTCTGCGGCTCTTGCAAGGCCAACGATACGCGGTAGATAGAATGTCATACAGGCTTCTGGCACTAGGCTGATGCGGGAAAAGGCTGCTGCGAATTTGCCCTGTGTTGACGCAATTCTCAGATCGCAACAAAGCGCTATGCCGAAGCCTAGGCCAGCAGTGGCACCATTTATTGAGGCCACTGCCGGTTTGGGCATATCCCACATAACGCGAGCAAAAGCTTCCTGAAACCCATCTCTTGGCAGATTGCTGTTTGGCACTGGCGCGTCTGTCTTCTTGCCAGAAACGCGTGGAGATTGCGACAGATCAGCCCCGGCACAAAATGCTTTGCCGGCACCTTTGAATACCACAACGCGTACTGAGTCATCGGCGCTTGCGTCCTTCGTTGCATCGAGAACCTCCTCGCGCATGAGGTTTGTCAATGCGTTCAACTGTTTAGGACGGTTAAAAGTAACCGTCGCTATCCTGTCTTTTTTTGTATAGATGATTTCCTGATAGTCCATGTCTATATCCTTGTTTTGATTGCTTACGCGAGGTTGGGCGCTGAAGATTTGTGCGTTTGTATGTACGGCATAACCCTCTGTTCATCGAACAGGACTTTTTCACCGAGTGCTAAGGAAAATAAACCACATTTTCTAAAGATCGGTCAAGTGCCGGAGCAACTCATTTTCATTCAGCTTTAGGAGGTTTCTACAATTTAAGTGACCACGATCGATTGGTTTTGCTGACGATCTAGATTGGTTATTTTCATTAAAGCTTTTGGCTTTGCTATGATGAAGTCACTTAACGATTATGCAGGCAGCAGTGACCATGGTAGATGTATCAACAGAAGTTCGAGATTTCAAAATCGATATTCCTGAAAGTGAGATAAAAGATCTTAAGGGTCGGCTGGCCAGAACGCGCTGGCCTGATGCTGAAACCCCGGATGACTGGTCACAGGGGCTGCCGCTTAAATATCATCAGGAATTTTGTCAGTACTGGGCGTCAGAATACGATTGGTTTGCAACTCAAAACCGACTGAATAGATTTGCGCAATTCAAATCCAATTTTGACGGTTTAGATATCCATTTCATTCACGTGAAGAGCAAGGAGGAAAATGCTCGGCCGCTCATTATTACTCACGGTTGGCCGGGATCAATCGTTGAATTTCATAAGGTTATCGAGCCATTAACTGATCCTGTGAGTCATGGCGGTAAAGCAGAAGATGCGTTTCATATCGTTTGCCCATCACTACCGGGATTTGGGTTTTCAGACAAACCCACGGATCCAGGCTGGGGTGTTGTGAAGATTGCCGAGGTTTGGAATCAGTTGATGCTTCGTCTTGGCTATGAGAATTACTTTGCCCAAGGTGGCGACTGGGGTTCTGCGGTTACGACAATGATTGGCTTACAGAACCTTGGCAATTGCAAAGGTATTCACGTCAATATGCCGAGTGCGGCGCCAACGAAAGCAGCGATGAAGAACCCAGACGAAAAAGATAAAAAGGCAATGGCCGGTGGCAAGTTTTATCAGCAATGGGATGCTGGCTACTCTAAACAGCAAAGCACTAGACCCCAGACGCTGGGATATGGGCTTGCTGATTCTCCTTCAGGTCAGGCGGGTTGGGTGCTTGAAAAGTTCTATGCCTGGACAGACTGCGACGGCCATCCAGAGAATGCGCTCTCTCGCGACGAACTACTCGATAACATTATGCTTTATTGGCTACCTAATAATGGGGCGTCGTCTGCCCGACTTTATTGGGAGAGTTTTGCTAAGAGCTTTGGTAATGAAGGCGACAATGGTGTCCAAATACCGACCGGTTGCAGTATCTTTCCGAAAGAGATTGTCGCTACGCCGCGTTCCTGGGCAGAGCAGCGGTACAAAAATATCCAGTACTGGAACGAACTAGACAAAGGTGGCCATTTCGCGGCATTTGAGCAGCCTGAAGTCTTTGTTGAAGAAATGCGTAAGTGTTTCGCAAGCCTGAGTTAAATGACGCAAGCGTAGGCTTCAGAGAATTACAGTGGCACTGGCAGCGGTAAGATCGATTGCAATCGTTCACCAATGTCAGTGCCACCGTTTGTAGTAGGGCTAGCCCTACGTCAGCGCTATATAGCTGCCTTTATGCCGCTGTTAGTTTGTCGATGATGCTTTTCTGTTGTGCTGACGGAATGCCGCCGTAAGCAGCACTGGTGCGGTCAACGATGTCTCCGAAACGAGCTAACATTGCATCTGCGATACCATTCGGTTCGCTGATGACCGCAAATTCTTTCAGAATATCATCGGTAATCAGTTCGCCCATAGCATCCCAGCGCCCCTGTTTCGACATCGTATTCAATTCACCCTGTAGGTCGCCTGCGCCAATGGACTCCAGAACCGGCTTGTATGCAGGTGTCGAACCGTAGAATGCGATCTGCTTTCGCGTTGCTGCTGCCGCCTCATTCATGGCTTCCTCTGTTGCGCCAGTGACGACAAACGAAGGGTAACTGATTTCAAAGTCTTCGCGCTTGCGGCCACTTTTTGCAAAGCCACGCTCCAGCGCAGGTAAAGTGACCTCGCGCATGTACTTCTCGGTGGTAAAAGCATGCACAATGATGCCATCGGCCACTTCACCCGCGACTTCTGTCATTAGGGGGCCAACTGCGGCCAGCAGCACTCGTGGTGCGCCATATTCCGTATCGGTGGGTGTGAACATTGGCGTCATTAAGGTGTGCGTATAGAACTTACCAGTGAAAGCCAGCTGCTCTCCTGTGTGCCAATTGGCCCAAATAGCGCGCATCGCAAGAATAAATTCGCGCATACGTGCAGCAGGGCTAGACCAGGGCATCGAGAATCGTTTGGTGATGTGTGGCTTAATCTGCGAGCCGAGACCTAAGACAAACCGACCTTTTGAATATTGGTTTAGGTCATGGCCAATATTAGCAAGGACCATGGGGGTTCGTGCAAAAGCAACGGCAATCGAGGTGATCAATTCAACGTGTTCTGTGTTCTGTGCTGCAACCAACAAGGGGAAGAATGGGTCGTGTGACGTTTCTGCCGTCATAATGCCACTCATGCCCAGTTCTTCGAGTGCTCGCGCCTGCTCAGGAATCTTGTTTAGGTTGCTGCTTATACCGCTGTCTACTTTCATCTCGGGTTTCCTTTTCGTTTATGATTTATTTGGTCTTATTATATCGTCCAGATTCTTTTCTGCATCTTTCATTGCGAACCTCTTCCTGCTGGCTGCGATCACCAACCCTTAAGGTGTCTTCACTGAAATTTCAATGATCAACCTATCGCCTATAAGCCAGCCGATCAGTGGATGCTTTTCTTGATATGATAACGAGTCTGATGCCGTTGGGTAGGTATTTGCAACCAGAAGAAGTCGTCGGTATTGTGAATTGCCCCTGAAGCTTGGGTTTGATGTCATGATTGGCCAGTTTATATTGGTTTCCAAAGGGATGAAGATTGGATGAGAGAGAATTTGGATATCGCCCCTGGTCCTTTCGAGGATCTCTTAATTGTGGATATCAGCGGGACTGTTGCTACTGGCTACGCGGGTAAACTTTTTGCGAATTACGGCGCGAGAGTCGTCAACATCGAGCCGCCAGAAGGCTTTCCAACGCGCAGGTTAGAGCCGCTTTTAAAATGTGGCTGCAGTGCCATGCATGGTTACTTGAATGCGAACAAAGAAAGTGTGGTTACAGTCGACCCACTGATGCATCCAGCCGTTTCAGCAGCAGATCTAATATTGGTGGATCCCCAAACCCTGCCTCCTTCAAAACCTTTAGAAGATTTTGATACTAACGTCTGTGCCATCAGCTGGTTTGGGTTGAATGGTCCATATGCCAATTATCACGGCTCAGATGCCGCCATACTTGCCTTATCTGGGCTTATGCGTGCGATTGGTGAGCCTCAAGGTCCACCGATTATTCCACAGGGTTATCAAGCGCAAATGATCGGTGGTCTCAGCGCTTTCAATGGCGCGTTAGGGTTCTTGCTAGGCCAGGCACAAGCTAATAAAGCTAATAGGTTGGCTCCTTCTTTTTGTTTGGATGCGAGCATCTATGAAGCAAGTATGTGTCTCACCGACCTTGCGCCGATTAACGCTTACAACAACAATCCATTACCCAGCAGAATGGGCATCAATCGATTTCCGCCTACCTATCCGCTGGGTATCTGGCCTTGTAAAGATGGCTGGCTCGGCGTTACCTGTCTCAGTCCTGGCCAATGGCATTCCTTCTGCAAACTTTTAGGTCTGGATGATTATGCTGAAATACCACTATTTCAGAGTAGTGTCTCGCGTCTCGAATCCGCTGACGTTCTGGAGCCAATGATTCTTGAAGCATTATTAAAGCACAGTGCAGAAGAGTTGTTTTATCGAGGTCAGGCGATGCGCATACCGCTAGCGCGAGTGCCAACGATGGACGAATTATTTAGCGTAGATCAGTACGTTCAACGTCAGGCCTTCGCTGACTATTCGTGCCGTGATGAAACGTTTCAGGGGCCAACTTTACCTTTTCGGTTGTTAAAGACACCGCCAGTGCTTGGTGGGCGCGTCGCAGACCTTGGCGCTAACAATGAGAGATGGGGAAACACTGATCACACTAGTAACCCGATCTCAGGTGTGGAGAAAGAGGCCTCACCGAGTGAAGAGGCTTCACTGAGTAAAGAGACACTATCGCATCTCCCCCTTCAAGGCTTGAGAATCATTGATCTTTCTATGGGCTGGGCAGGGCCTTTGGCCGCTCGTAATCTTGCAGACCTAGGTGCCACTGTGATTAAAGTAGAAAGTTGTACACGCTTCGATTGGTGGCGCAGTTGGGAAGCTACTAAAGAATGGATTGAAGATGATGGCGCAGAAAAATCACTGCCCTACAATTACGCTAATCGAAACAAGCTCGATATCACGCTGGATTTAGAGTCAGATGCGGGACGAGACCTCCTTTTACGTTTGGTGGCCGATGCGGATGCTGTGGTTGAAAACTATTCTGGCGGTGTGCTGCCAAGGTTGAAGTTAGATTACGAACATATGGCGAAGGTCAATCCTGAGTTGGTGATGGTCTCGATGCGTGCCTTTGGCTGCACTGGGCCCTGGGCTAACTTTCGTGCCTACGGTTCAACCATAGAGCATTCTTCTGGTTTGCCTCACCTTAGTGGCAATGAACATCAACTGCCTGTTATGCAGCATGTGGCGATGGGAGATTCGATTGCCGGCCTTAACGGCACGGCAGCACTGTTGACGGCGCTGTATCATAAAAAGCGTACAGGGCAGGGGCAGTTTGTCGATCTCAGTCAGGCTGAGTGCCTTTTTCCCCTCGCGGCACCGGGGATGCTGCATCAGTCGGTTTACGGTCAAAAACCCCAACGCTTTGGTAACAAGCATGCGGATCACGTGCCTTATGGCGTTTTCCCCTGTTCGGGAGAAGACCGCTGGCTTTTGCTTGAGGTACAAAATAATGAGGACTGGCAGCGGTTTTGTGACCGCTACCCTCAGTTTTTATCCTTTAAGCAACTAAGTGTCGTTGAACGACGAGAGCAAAATGACAAGATTGAGACAGCCTTGGTTGAGTGGACTCAAGACCAGGATGCTGCATTTTTAATGCGTGAGCTTCAACGAATGGGCATAACTGCAGCAGTGCTAAACGATGGCGCGGATCTACTTAAAGATCCACATCTGCTTGCGCGAGGTTATCAACAGTTTATCGAGCGTGATTTTGTTGGTCGGCAACCTCACCCTAGTCCGCCCTGGCGCTTGGGTGTGCAACCGTTAACGGTAACCGCGCCAGCGCCGACTCTTGGGCAGCACAATCAACTTGTTCTTGGCGAAACCCTAGGCCTTAACCAAGCCGAACTTGAACTGTTGGCAGAAGCCGGCGTCATCGGCAGCAAACCCCGCTTGAAATGACGGGGTCAGGAATGACGGGGTCAGAGTAAAAGCACTTTACTCTGGCACTTTACTCTGACCCCGTTTATCGTTACGAGCAACGATCAAAGGAAAATGAAAGGCATGTCCAGCACGCAAAGTAGTAATACAAAAAGTACGGATCAAAATTCAGAAGCCCCTCGGGTACTGGTGACCATCGAGAACCATGTAGCCCACGTCCAGCTCAACCGCCCTGACAAAATGAATGCCCTCGACGATGCCATGTTTGAAGGTATTGTCGCTGCAGGTGAGCAAATTAAGCAGGATGCCAACGTGCGCGCAGTGGTGCTTTCTGGATCAGGCCGGGCGTTTTGTGCGGGTCTTGATATGGGTAACTTTGCGAATATGGCAAAGGGTAATTCTGAATCAGCTGCTAACGTCTCCGGTGATAAAGAAGGTCGCCTTGAAAAGCGGACTAACGGTATCGCTAATCGCCCTCAGTACGTCAGTTGGGTCTGGCGTGAATTGCAGGTTCCTGTGATTGCGGCACTTCATGGCGTCGCTTTCGGTGGCGGTTGCCAGATTAGTATTGGTGCTGATATGCGATACGCTGCACCCGGTACAAAGCTGAGCATTATGGAATTAAAATGGGGGTTGGTACCCGACATGGGCGCCACTCCGTTCCTGCAAAAATTGGTCGGTGATGATGTCGCCCGCGAATTGACTTATACCAATCGTATATTTTTGGCAGAAGAAGCAAAAGAACTGGGGCTTGTGACCAGAATTTGCGATAACCCAATTGAAGAAGCGCTGAAAGTCGCTGCAGATATTGCCGCGAGGAATCCCGCTGCGATCCAAGCTGCTAAAAGGATACTAAACAATGCTCCGTATGAAAGTGCCGCAGAGACGCTACTTGCGGAGTCCATTGAGCAGGACAATATCATGGGCACACCCAATCAGGTTGAAGCCGTGATGGCGAATCTTGAGAATCGTGCGCCTAATTTTAAATAAAAAATTAAATTGAGAGCCCAACTAAAAAGCTCAGCCAGGAGATATAAATGAGTGATTCCACATCCTACATCCCGCCGAAGGTTTGGCAGTGGGAGCGGGAAACAGAAAGTCGATTTGCCAATATCAACCGACCCGTCGCTGGAGCTACGCATGAGAAAGCATTGCCAGTTGGTGAACATTCGCTGCAGCTTTATTCGCTAGCCACGCCTAATGGTGTCAAGGTCACGATGTTGCTGGAAGAGTTGTTGGCTATTGGTAAAGTTGATGCAGAGTACGATGCCTGGTTGATCAACATAGGTGAGGGCCAGCAATTTAGCAGCGGCTTTGTCGACATCAACCCTAATTCGAAGATACCAGCGCTGGTTGATCACAGCACGACGCCGCCAACCCGAGTGTTTGAATCCGGCGCGATTATGTTGTACCTAGCAGAGAAATTCGGTGCCTTTGTACCGACAGACCCCTCGGAACGTGCAGAGTGCCTGTCATGGTTGTTTTGGCAGATAGGCAGTGCGCCGTACCTGGGAGGTGGCTTCGGGCATTTTTATGCTTATGCGCCAGAACGATGGGAGTACCCAATCAACCGATTTGCAATGGAGATCAAGCGTCAGCTGGATGTGCTCGATCGCGATCTTGAGTCGCGCCGGTTTCTTTGTGGCGATGATTACAATATCGCTGATATGGCAGTGTACAGCTGGTATGGCCAGCTTGTGCTGACGGGACTTTATGAATCGAAAGAGTTTCTTGATGTTGCGTCGTACACGAATCTAGTGCGATGGGCGACTGAAATCCACGAGCGACCGGCAGTACGACGCGGTAGAAAGGTTAATCGCGCCAGCAAAAGTGGCGTGGCCAATAGGCATCACGCCAGTGAGCTGGATGCGCTCGAAAAGTAGCATGCCGTTTATTTAAAAGAGAAGGAGCTAAAGAATGATGAATCTTAGTTTGGAAGGAAAAAAAGCAGTTGTCACGGGGGCAAGCCTTGGCATTGGTGAGGCTGCTGTTAAAGAGCTTGCTGATCTTGGCGCAGCTGTCAGTTTTTGTGCTCGAAATGCCAGCGCAGTTGAAGCACTCGCGGCTTATAAGCCTGCAGGTTCAGGCAGTGTGACAGGTTATGTCGCCGACTTGGCAGATGTAGAATCCACCAATAAATTTCTTGATGAGATTGAGGCAAACGGTAGCGCTGACATTTTAGTCAACAATGTCGGCGCTTCACCATCGCGCAACTTCCTATATATGTCAGATGAGGATTGGATGGAGCTTCACGAGCTTAACATTCTGTCAGCAGTTCGCTGTACTAGGCGTTTGTTGCCAAATATGCGCAAGCAAAAATGGGGTCGAGTTGTCATGATAGCAAGCAGCGCGGGAAAATATCCAAATGCTGCACTCATTGACTATGGTGCTACCAAGGCTGCGATGATTTCCATCAGCAAATCGCTGGCTAGGAAGTACGGTAAAGACGGCGTCCTCGTTAATTCAATATTGCCCGGACTTATCCACACCGCCATGTGGGAACGAGCGGCAACCGAGATTGCTGAATCGTCTGGAAGCACCATGGAAGATGTGATAAATAACAATGGCAAAAGTGTACCGGTAGGGCGTTACGGTACTTCTGAAGAAGTGGCTAATGTCATCGCATTTTTATGCTCGGATGCAGCTTCTTATGTCAACGGAACAGCAATCGAAGTTGATGGTGGTTCGGCAGGGCATATCTAAGAATAATTAGATAGGCAATCTGACGCAGTTCATTCTTGATTAGAGTGCTTAGTATTAAATGAATATTTACCAAACACTTGAAACAGAGATGCGGAATGGCATTTTGATTGTCCGCCAAGCGCGTGAATCTAGCCTTAACGCCCGCAATGCGCAGATGTATGTTGAATTAATGGCAACTCTGGAAAGTGCCAGCCACGACGAAGAAGTGCTTGCAGTCCTGCTGACTGGCAAGGGCCGGTTTTTTTGTGCTGGGATGGACTTCGCATCTGACCCGGCGCAGGCATGGCAAATACTGCCTGATGATGCAGAGAACGTTCGTCACGTTAAACGTAGTTTACCTCTGCGTTTAGCCGATGACGTCAGAACTTGGCCAGCAGTGCATTTTATAGCGTCATTCATTAACTTCGAGAAGCCCTTGCTGGCGGCTGTAAATGGACCTGCAATTGGCGAAGGTTTTACTTCGTTGCTCCATTGCGACATTGTGTATGCAGCAGATTCAGCATATTTTTGGGCACCTTTCGCGCGAGCAGGCGTTGCGCCAGAATTCTGCAGCAGCAAACTCATGTCTGCAAGATTGGGTGCGACGCTGTCTAATGCAGCGATGTTTTTGGGTAGAAAAATCACCGTCGATGAAGCCATGCAAGCCGGGTTTGTGTTGGAAATTCTGCCCGCCGGTCCCGCGTTTGAAAATGATGTTCTTGATCTGATCTGCTTGGGTTTGGAGCTTATGGGTCCTCCGGAACTTCGCGGTCAAACGCTGCGGTCATACAAAAATTTAGTATCGTCGGAGACTGAACGAACGGCGCTGTTGGAAATTAGCGTGGCTGAATTTGAGCTGATTCGTGTCCGCGCTGAATCGGGCGAGACGGCTGCAGTTCAGAGTTACTATCAGTCGCTACTTCCTGCGAAAAAGTAATCCCTTAGCAAAGCTGGAGAAATTGAGTGCAAACAGACATTAAGATTGGCATCACTGAAGCGAGTATCTTAAACACAGATCAAGATGATCCGCTTGCTCTTGAGGATAAATTTCGGCTCGTTAAAGAGTCTGGGGTTTATGACTACTATGACAAAACGCCACCTGCGCAAGATGAATCCGAATATGCCCGTCTCAGTGAAAAGTACGAATTGCCAATTTTGGCAGGTGGTTGGTTTTACCAGCTAGGACGTGACGAAGCACTGCTGAAATCGAACCTTGAGCTGGGTTCTCGGCTTGGCAGCAAGGTGCACAACACGCAGATATTTTGGCGTCATAAAGATAAACATCCAGTCACCAATGAAGAAGTTGTAGACATTTACTTGCGTGCTGCAGAGTGGGGTGATGCGTGCGGATGTCAGCCAACATTTGAGGTCCACATCAATATGTGGAGTGAAGACTTTAGGCGGATAATTGAGGTTGCAGACCAAGTCGAGTCGCGAGGCGTACCCTTCAAAATGACACTTGATCATTCACATGTCATCTTCAAAATGGATAACCCAGTGGAAGCGGCCAAGTTTGGATTGGAGGAAGCCTTGAAGGCTGGCGAGTTGATTCTTGATCCATTGCGAGATGGCAGTATCTGCAAGCAATGGATTGAGCGAGGGTTTGTTCAACATGCTCATGCCAGGGCGGCAATTCCTGCAAATCCAAGAAATACAGCTCAGTTGGATCATAAAGGCGAAGCGGGGCGCGGCGTTCAATATCCCTTTATACAGCCACAACCAGGTGAATACGTGGCGCAGTGGGAAGCCGAAAAACTTGAGCCATGGAAAACTGTGATTAGGCAGCTGTTCAAATACTTGCGAGAAGACACGGCCGTACCACTGGCGCAAATCTCTACAGAGTTCATACCGTTCCCGGACTATGGCGGCGGTCACGGCTATTCTATTTTTGAAAATTCGGTGGCGTGTGCCAAGTGGCTACGCGAAACATGGTACAACAAATGAATTTTGCCGTAGATATTGAGATATAAAAATATGAACAATGAACAACCTAACAATCCTCTGCATGGCGTGACGTTGGCGCAAGTATTGACGAAATTATACGAGCATTATGGCTGGGATGAGTTGGCAGAGAGAATTAATATCAATTGTTTTAAAAGCGATCCTTCAATTAAGTCGTCACTGAAGTTCCTGCGTAAAACGGAATGGGCTCGAGAAAAAGTAGAAGAATTGTATGTTTCTACCTTTGAAGAGAATTCAGTATGGACCGGTGCCAGATAAATCTTCTCGGCTAGTGAAGTGAAAACAGTTCCACTGCGCACCTCTTAAAACTTGTTTTCAGTGTCAGCTGCGCTGGTGGCCGCGGTATTGTTGGCAAGTCATTCTCTGTAGTACTAGCGCTAACTTCTCATGTCTGCCGTGGGTTCCTTAGGCAAAGGTGTGCGATCAGGCAGAACAGTATCTATGATCTAGCTATCGATCAAAAATAGGCTTTCAACATTGAAAGCTGGTTAGGTGATGATCCAAGTTTTGGCTTTGGGTGGCTCTCCAATCTAGACAGGATGCTTATAAATCGTTTACAGAAGACTACGGCAGTGCGGAGTCGTGACATCATTTTATTTAAACGGCACTGTCTCGAAATCAATTAGCAGGAAACAGTTAGCTTATTAATGAAACTGAAAGTCGCATAGGGATTCGTATTGAACATCGAGGGCAGAGTAGGCCAGCATTGAATACGTAAGTCAGAAAAGCGGTTTAACCACAGCAAAATAAATCTGTCCCGTTTTATTGGCATCTCTATCTATATCGTGTGTTCAATCAACATCCGTTGGAATATATCAGCAATTTTAGATTTTTCTCGGTGGAATGATGTTGCTACGCATACGTGATGGGGGGGTAATTGTATAACATCACTCACGAGGTGATAGCGCTGATTCAATTTTTCCATATGGTGTGAAGGGCTGTGGAGCGGGAAATAAGCGTCTGAACTGTTCACCAGCCCTAAAGCCAGGCGAATATTATCGGTGATATATTGTGGCTGTAATCGGTTCATTCGTAGTGCCAATTGCCGTTGTGAAATATCTGCCAAAGCAAGCTCTATGCTTCCCACCATCACGCTAGGATATTGCAGCACTTCTTTCTCTGTTGGGCATTTTAGCTTGGAAATGGGATGATCTTTACGAAACACGCATGCAAATTCCAAGGGAATAAATCTTTTAAGTTCCAGTTCCTTCCAGGGAGATAGGTAATAGCTGGACCCTATCACTAGGTCAAGATCGCCATGCAGCACTCGTGGCGCCATATCTTGTGCTGTTCCTGTGTATGTTTCAATGGCAACGTCTGGATAATTCTGTGCTACTGCTATTAGAGTCGGTGTGCCGAAATCAAGATAGCCCGCTGGCGAGAAACCCAGTTTTAATTTGGTGGTAGGCAGTAACATCTGCCCGCTAATCTCTTCTGCGAGCGAATCCACCTCTTCTATTATATGAATTGCACGTTTGACGAAATCATGGCCATCTTTGGTAAGTTTAACGCCTCGTGGCAAGCGATCAAATAGGTCGATACTTAGCTGTTCTTCTAGTTCTGTAATATTTCGAGTGAGTGCAGGTTGCGATATTTTCAGTTTGGTCGCAGCTCTCGTAATGTTCCCGGTTTTTGCGACTTCAATTATATAGCGCATTCTTTTGATATCCAAAATATCGCGCATATGTGGCTCTCCTTGCAGCTAAATCAATCGGTTTCAATAATCTGTCATAAGTAAAAGGTATCGTAAAGACATTTTTAGCATTGGTTAGGTTGCTCGATAAGGGTCAATGTCTCTTCTGGCATGAAGCATTTCGATGCTGCTGAGTTACTTTTCCGGAATTAATAAGCCGTTGTGACTTATGCGGCTTGCAATATGGGGTACTTAAATAGAAACACTCTTCGTTTGAATGGGGATAATAATCATGAAAGTTACTATTGTTTATCTGGCGATATTTATCGCATCTTTTACGCTTTGGACACCGGGGACATTGTTTGCAGCGGACACTGAAATAGAAGAAGTTGTTGTCACTGGCAGTTACATCAAAAGGAAAAACCAAGCAGATTTTCCATCACCGGTTAACACCGTTACGCTGGAAGATATGAAAGCGAACGGATGGTCAGATATGGAGGACGTCGCTGAGACGTTTACTTTTTCACCAGCTAATTTCGGTCGTAGTGGCCTAACTAACGGTTGCTGTGGTAATGCCAGGGCAATAGATCTGCGAGGTCTTGGTGTTTCGTCGACGCTTGTCTTGTTGAATGGTAAGCGTACGGCATCGACCTCAACGGATACTTCTGGGGCCGACTTTACCAATATTAAGAGACTGATACCCATGATCGCAATGAGCAGTCTAGAGACTCTGCTAGACGGTGGAGCTGCCTTATATGGTTCCGATGCGGTTGCCGGTGTGGTCAATATGAAAACGAGAACTAATTTCGAAGGCTTTGAAGCACGAATTGGTGGCAAGCAGATTGATGGTAGTGGCCAAAATGAAGCCCAATTTATTATTGGTGCTGGCAACGATGATATTCACGGTATCTTCGCCTTCGGCTTCGAGCATCAGGATGGTTTGCAGAATCGAGAGCGAGATTTCAACCTGATCAACAATACGTCTGGTAACGGATCGCCAGGTACTTATGTCCTATCAGGAAGACCCATCAATAATGCCACTGGCGGGGATGCAATTATAGATAACGGCACCCATGGTGCTATTAACTACTCAACCCTATGGGATACAGCTGCTGCTGGCGGTGCAACCAGTTTACAGGTCGCAGATCCTTTCTGTTTGCCGGATCTTGTGCCTGCAATTGGTCCGGTGCCGGGTGGTGGACAGTTCTCTGGTGCTGTTTTTCCGCTTGGGACTTGTCGTTCTTCTTATCAACCCAACAACTCAACTACGCCACAAGAGAACAGCTGGCAGATATATACTCACTGGGATTGGAGAGTCAGCGATTACGCCAACGTTAAGATCGAAAGCAGTATGTTCCGAAGTCAGAACAGCACGACATTCATAGCCACTTTTCCGCAGACTAACGGTAGGCCAATAGTGCCAGCCAGCAGCCCCTTTAATCAATTGGGTACTGATCTCTCTTGGGCTGGGCGATCTTTAGGTCTCGCTTACCCCGCTACGAAAGTTCAGGGTGATGGAAATGGATCTCGATTAGCACTGACGCTTGAAGGTTCTTTTGATCAGTTTTTCAAAGACGGAGTGTTGAGCAGTTGGAATTATATGCTGACTGGACAGTATTCAGGGGCGTATAACGCAGGTGAAAACCCCGATACTGATTTGCGCAGAATGCAGGATGGTTTGAATGGGTTTGGCGGGTCAAACTGTGAGATCCGATTCGACGGTCCGGCAGCGTCCGCTGTTGCTGGAAAAGGTAATTGCTATTACTTCTCTCCTTTCGGAGCCAATATATATCGCGATACTTTCGATCCAACGTCTGGCTACGGTAGCGCAGGTCAAACCGACGCGGCCGGAAATCTGATCTTGGCGAGTGAGGCAGCAACAGCAGATGTCATAGGTTTCAATGCCC